>DATIUQ010000194.1:0-21522 GCA_035466775.1 Arthrobacter sp. | reverse complement strand
CATCGACATCCCCAACGCCAACACCATCATCATCAATCGCGCCGACCGCTACGGGCTGTCCCAGCTCTACCAGCTCCGGGGTCGCGTCGGGCGCAGCGATCGGCCGGCCTATGCCTACCTGCTGATTCCGCCCGAGCAGTCGCTCTCGCCGGTGGCTCGCAAGCGACTCGCGGCGATTCGCGAGTTCAGCGATCTCGGGAGCGGCTTCCGGGTCGCGGCACTCGACCTCGAGATCCGCGGCGCCGGAAACCTGCTCGGCGGGGAGCAGTCCGGCCACATCCAAGGCGTAGGCTTCGACCTCTACATCCGGCTGGTCGGCGAGGCCGTGGCCGACTTCCGGGGCGAGGCAGAAGAGAAGGCCGCCGAGATGAAGATCGAGCTGCCCGTCAACGCGCACCTGCCGCACGACTACGTGCCCGGCGAGCGGCTGCGCCTCGAGGCGTACCGCAAGCTCGCCGCGTCCATCACCTACGAGGCCATCGACGAGGTGCTCGCCGAGCTCGTCGACCGCTACGGCGACCTGCCGCTGCCCGCGAAGAACCTGATCGACGTCGCCCGCTTCCGGGTGGGCGCCCGCGAGGCCGGGCTCAGCGACGTCGCCCTGCAGGGCAACTTCATTAAGTTCTCCCCGGCGCAGTTGCCGGAGTCCAAGCTCATGCGGCTCACCCGGATGTACCCGGGCGCGCAGTCCAAGCCCGCCCTGGACGCGGTGCTCATCCCGAAGCCCAAGACCGCCCGGATCGGCGGCCGGGACCTGCAGGACGCCGAGATCCTCGAATGGGCCAACGGCGTCATCCGCAACATTTTCTCCGACGCCGCTGTGCCCGTTTCACCGACAGGGAGCTAACGGATGATGGGAGGACACCACGCCGCGTCGGGAGCCGCGGCGTGGGTGGCTGTTGCCTCGACCGGGCCGTATGCGCTGGGCTGGTACCCGCTGGACGCCACCGGGATTGTGATCGGCGGGATGGCGACGGCGGGAACGGCGCTCGTCTGCGACTGGGACCACCGCTCCAGCACGGTGGCCCATGCGCTGCCGCCGCTGTCGAACGTGATCGCCGTCGGGATCGAGAACGTCTCCGGCGGGCACCGGCAGGGGACCCATTCCCTGCTTGGCGCCGCGTTTTTTGTGCTGCTCGCGGCGCTGGCGGGGCAGTTCCAGCTGCAGACCGAGTGGGGGCTGCTGTCGGTCGGCGCCGGGCTGCTGTGCATGTTCATGATCAACATTGCCGCCAAAGCCCTGAAACTCTTCCCGAAATACGGCTGGATCAGCAACTGGGTCTTCGCCCTCACCATGGCCGGGCTGGTGACCTGGTTCGCGCCGCACCAATGGACGTGGCTGCCGGTCTCAATGCTGACCGGCGTGCTGGTCCACATCGTCGGGGACATGATCACCACCGGGGGAGTGCCGCTGCTCTGGCCGATCGTGATCAAGCCGCCGAAGCTTCTCCGGAAACTGCCGCTGCTCAGGAACGTCTGGAAGGCCAACGGGGCGTTCTCGATCCCGCTGCTGGGCCGCGCAGGGTCACGGCGGGAGTGGTTCGTGCTGATCCCCGTCAGCGCGTACGCCATGATCGGCATGTTCGGCGCGGCGCTGGCCCTGGCCAAGGTGCACTGGCCGGCAGCCGTCGCCTTCGGAACGGGGCTGATCAGCAGCCTGTTCGGTCTGCTCGCCGCGACGTAGGGACTCCCGGCACTACAGCTCGCCGTCCGGGGCGTCTTTGAACACGATTTCTGCGCTTAGGTCCAGTGTTTGCGGCGTGTCCGTGTCAATGTGCCCCCGGACCGCAGCTGCCGCGCGCCGGCATCCCCGGTTAAGCGGCTGAAGCCCCGGAAATCCGGGGCTTCAGCCAGTGAAACGGGTGGTGCTTAGAACTCGCCCGCGGAATCCGAGCGGCCGGTGATGGTCTGCGGAATCCAAAAGGCCAGGGCGAACAGGCCCAGGCAGACGGCCATCGGCCACGGGTTGCCCAGCGTCAGGAAGCTCAGCGAGTACAGGGACGCGCCGAAGAGGACCATCATCAGGACGAACATCAGGATGCTGGAGCCGAGGCTGTTCTCGTTCTGCGGCGTCGCGGCGGTGGTGGTCTTGCTGGACATTCATTCCTCCTCGGCCCCGTGGGGCTCAAAACTGTGGCGGCAGCGGTTGTTGTCGGAAAGCGGTCAGTACGCGGAGGAACCCTGTTCACCCTTGACGATCGCGATGCCGGAGCTGGCGCCAATACGTGTTGCACCTGCAGCAATCATAGCCTGTGCGTCGGCGAGCGAACGCACCCCGCCGGAGGCCTTGACGCCGAGGTCCGGGCCCACGGTGCGGCGCATCAGCGCGACGTCCTCGGCCGTGGCACCCCCGCCGTTGAAGCCCGTGGAGGTCTTGACGAAATCGGCGCCGGCCTCCACCGCGGCCTCGCAGGCCAGGACCTTCTGGGCGTCGTCCAGCAGGGCCGTTTCGATGATGACCTTCAGGATGGCACCGCCTTCGTGGACGGCGTCGGCGACGGCACTGATGTCATCGACCAGGGCGCCCTTGTCGTTGGCGCGGGCCGCGGCGATGTTGATCACCATGTCGACTTCTTCGGCGCCGTCCAGCACCGCGCCGCGGGCCTCGAAGGCCTTGACGTCGCTCGGAGTGGCACCCAGCGGGAAGCCGACGACGGAGCACGTCAGCACGCCGGAGCCCTTCAGCGCCTTCTTGACCGTCTTCACCCAGACCGGGTTCACGCACACGGACTTGAACCGGTACTCGGCGGCCTCGGCACACACCTTGAGCACCTCTGCCTCGCTGGCCTCCGGCTTGAGCAGAGTGTGGTCAATATAGGAGGCAATGTTTGCGGGGGTGGTGCTTGCGGCAGTCGCGGCGGCTTCGTTGCTCATGGGGGTCCCTTCGTGGCTTCTCAGGTGTCCATCTTGCCACAACAGGCCTGCCGCCGGAGGGCACCGGCCCAGTGCTCAGGCAGCCTCCGCGAGGGTTTCGGCGAGGCCGGCCTGGAGCAGCTGGGAAGCGCAGACGGACGCCGCGGAAGAGGCGGCCACGAGCAGTCCCAGCCGGACGCCGTCGAACACCGCGGCGTCCCCGATAGCCCAGATTCCCGGGACCGAGGTGCGGAAGTTCCGGTCGATGACGATTCCGCCCTGGCGCGCTGTCTTCAGCCCCGCGCTGACCGCGAGGGCGTCGCGGGCCATTGGTTCCTCGGCCAGGACGACGAGGTCCCCGGCCATGCTGGAACCGTCCTCGAAGACGACTCCGGCGGCCGCGAGGGGGGAACCGGCGAGCGTGGGAACGACGGCGGCCGGCCGCTGCGTCGTTCGGATGGGACGGACACCGCGGGCCCGCAGCACCGCCTCGGCCTGGCCGGCGGACGTTCCGGTGCCGACCAGGATGCCCAGCGGACGCCGGCCTAGGACCCGGGTGACGTCCTTGACGGCCTCGCCCAGCCGGGCGGCGTCGTCGATGGTCGCGTAGTTCAAGCACCGGCCTTCCCCTGCCAGCGGAGCGCCGGCGGGGGAGGACCCGGTGGCGATGACCAGCTGGTCGTAGCTGAACTCCAGGCCGTCCGCCGTGGTGACATAGCGGCTGTCCGGGTCGATGTAGCTGGCCGGCTGGCCGAAGCGGACGGAGACCTGCTCGAGGGCAGCGAGCTCCAGGAGCTCGCCGGGCGCGTCGTCCCGGTTGCTGAGCACGGTGATGGCGCCGGCGAAAGGGGTCAGCGTGAGCTGGCGGACCAGGGCCTGCGCGGCCGGACCGGCCCCGGCGATGACGATCCGGGGCCGGGCCTGGGAAGCGGCGGATTCGGCGGAAACGGTGGAGGTGGCGGACATGGTGAGGCCCTTTCGCTGGTGGCCGGTGGTGTGGCCTGACTGCTTGATGACCCCAGCGTAGGCGGGTGATCTTTCCGGCGTGTTTCCCCGGTGTTGCAGGATTTTCGCCGCCCGTTCGCCAATGTTTACCCGCCAGTAATGGCGTGGGTCACACCCGGATCCGGTAGCCGCGCTTCACCACGGTTTCCACGAGCCGGCCGTCCGGCAGGGCGGAGCGCAGCCGGCTGACCGTCATGTCCAGGGCGTGGACCGAACCGCGGAGCTCCAGTAGCTCGGACAGCGACTCACGGGACAGCACGGCGCCGCCCGCGCCCAGCAGCGCCCGCAACAGCAGCAAGGGAGCGGGAGCCAGTTCAACGGCCCCGCCGTCGATCCGCAGCGAACGGCCGCGGAGTTCCACCCGGCCCGAAGCGGTGTCCAGGCGGCGGACGTGGTTCAGGGCGAGGTGCTCCACGACGAGCCGGATCAGGGCACCCATCCGGAACCGGTCCGGGACCAGCGGCTGCAGGCCGGCATCGATGAGCGGCTGCGCCGTGATGGGCCCGACGACGGCGGTGGCCACGGTGGTCTTGAGGCTCTCCACCAGCTGCTTGTACAGGCCCATCTCGTGCGCGGTGCTCCACATTGCGTCCACGGCTGGTGCGCTCGTGAACGTCAGCACGTCCAGGTTCCCGCTGCAGGCGGCCTCGATCAGCCGCGGCAGCCGGTCCGCGCCGTCGGGCTTGACCCAGCGGTACGGGGTTACGGTCAGGACCGTGGCTCCGGACATCCGGAGCCGTTCGAGCTGGCGGACGTCGGTGTAGCCGTGCAGCTGGACCGCGACGGTCTTGCCGCGCACGCCCTCGGCAAGGAGCATGTCCACCAGGGTGGCGGTGGTTTCGTCGCTGCTGATCCCGACGTCGGCCAGTCCCGCCGCACGGACGGCGCCGCGGGCTTTGGGCCCACGGACGAACATCCGGGTGGCACCAAGGGTTTCCAGCAGTTGCTCGCCGATCCCGAAGGTGTCCGCGGCCTCGCACCAGCGCCGCATGCCGTAGGCGGTGGTGGCGATGCAGAGGTCCGGCCGGGCCGCGATGATGGCGCGGGTGTCCTCGATCAGGCTCAGGTCCTCCTGCACCGGGGCGATCTTCAGCGCCGGCGCATGCAGCACCTCGGCGCCGCGCCGTTCCAGCGCCTCGATCAGGTCCTGGGAACGGCGGTGCGAGGTGACGCCGATCCGGAAGCCCTCCAGCGGCAGCTCCGCTGCCCCACCAACGAGGTCGGGTACAGTCTCCGGCGCGGGTTCCGTGCCGGTGCCGGGCAGCCCGGCCGGGGCGACGGCGTTGAGCGCGCTCACGGTTCTCACGCCCCCATCAGGGAAGCGGCCAGGCGGTCGAGTTCGGCTTCCGCCTCGGCGCAGCCCCGGTTGGCTTCGGCCACGCGGACGACGTCGCCGATCACCAGCACGGCCGGGTTGCTGCATTCGGCGGCCGCCGTCGTGATGGTGCCAAGTTCGGCGATGGTAGTCCGCTGGCCGGGGCGGTAACCTCGCTCGACGACGGCCATCGGCATGTCCGCGCGCATCCCGGCACGGCGCAGACCGGCGGCGAGCTGGTGCAGGGTGCCGATGCCCATCAGCACCACGATTGTCCCGCCCAGCCCCGCCAGGTGCATGTGTTCCTTTTCGGTCAGCGGGGCATGTCCCGAAACCACGGTGAACATGTGGCTGACCTCGCGGTGCGTAACCGGGATCCCGGCCGCGGCCGGGACGGAAATGGCACTGGTGACACCGGAGATCACGCGGACGGGAACGCCGGCCTGCACGCAGGCGGCCACTTCCTCGCCGCCGCGGCCAAACACGTACGGGTCGCCGCCCTTGAGCCGGACCACGTTCTTCCCGGCCACAGCGGCTTCGATCATGAGCTCCTCGATGCCGGACTGGCTGACCGGGTGGTGGCCGGGACGCTTGCCCACGTCCACCAGCTCGGCCGTGCTCAGTGCGGGCAGTTCCTGGTACGGAGCCAGCCGGTCGTAGAAGACGACGTCGGCGTCCCGCAGGGCCTTGACGGCGGCGACCGTCAGCAGTTCCGTGGTTCCCGGTCCGCCGCCGACCAGGGTGACGTGGCCGGCGGGGCCGGCGGCGGGTTCCGCAGCGACCGGGATGCCGGTTTCGCGGCAGCGGTCCAGCAGCGCGTCCCAGCCGGGCTGGCCGTCGTCGACGGCGGCGACAAGGAAGGGACGCTCCGGCAGGGGACCGTCGTGGCGGGAACCAGCCGGGCTGCTCAGCCGGGAGACGACGGCGCCGGCGGACCGGTAGCGGCGGACCGCCTGGCGGGAGGCGGCGTCCGAGCCGGTGACGAGGACTTCGCGTCCGGTGAGATCAATGCTGAGCTGCATGGCTATACCTCGTTCTTGTCGAGCAGTTCCGGGGTGGCGGCACGGACCGGGATGGACGAACCGATGAGGACCTTCCCTTTCTCTTCCGCCGTGGCGGGGCGCATCTGGCCGCGCTCGTCCGGGACGAAGGTGATGGAGTCGTCCTTCTGGTCCGGGGCGTTGACGAAGGAGCGGAACCGGCGCAGGCGCTCGGGATCCTTCAGCGTGTCGGCCCATTCGTCGACGTACGTGTCCACATGTTTGGCCATGGCGGCCTCGAGGTCCGCGGCGATGCCCAGGGAGTCGTGCACCACCACGTCCTCGACGTGTTTGATGCCGCCGTCGAGCTCCTCCTGCCAGCGCGCCGTGCGCTGCAGCCGGTCGGCCGTGCGGATGTAGTACATGAAGTAGCGGTCGATGTACTTGATCAGGGTTTCGTCGTCGAGGTCCTTGGCCAGCAGCTGGGCGTGCGCCGGGGTGGCGCCGCCGTTGCCGCCGACGTACAGGTTCCAGCCGTCCGCGGTGGCGATCACGCCGACGTCCTTGCCCCTGGCCTCGGCGCATTCGCGGGCGCAGCCCGAGACGCCCATCTTCAGTTTGTGCGGGCTGCGGAGGCCGCGGTAGCGCAGTTCCAGCGCGATGGCCATGGCCACCGAGTCCTGGACGCCGAAGCGGCACCACGTGGAGCCGACGCAGGACTTCACCGTGCGCAGGCTCTTGCCGTAGGCCTGGCCGGACTCGAACCCGGCGTCCACCAGCAGCTTCCAGATTTCCGGGAGCTGTTCCAGCCGGGCGCCGAACATGTCGATCCGCTGGCCGCCGGTGATCTTGGTGTAGAGGCCGTACTGCTCGGCGACGGCGGCGATCACGCCGAGCTTCTGCGGGGTGATCTCGCCGCCGGCGATGCGGGGCACGACGGAGTAGGTGCCGTCCTTCTGCATGTTGGCCAGGGCCCGGTCGTTGGTGTCCTGCAGGGTGCCGCGGCCGGCGTCCAGGACATAGGCGCTGTTCTGGCTGGCCAGGATGTTGGCGATGGTCGGCTTGCAGATGTCGCAGCCGGAACCGGTGCCGTACTTGGCCATGACCTCCTCGAAGGAGGCCAGTTCCAGGACACGGATGGTTTCGAAGAGTTCCTGGCGGGACAGCTCGATGTGCTCGCAGAGCGCCTTGGAGACTTCGACGCCGGACTTGGTCAGCTCGGCTTCCAGCAGCTTCTTGAGCATCGGCACGCAGGATCCGCAGCTGGTTCCGGCACGCGTGCAGCCCTTGAGTTCGCCAAGCTCCTGGACCGGGGCGTTGCCGTCGCAGGCGCCGCAGCCGTTGACGGCGTCGCGGATGGTTCCGGCGGCCACGTTGTTGCAGGAACACAGGATGGCGTCGTCCGGCAGCTCGGTCTCCGGGGCCTCGCCGCCCCCGGCAGCGGTGAGGTAAGCGCCGGGCTCGGCGGCCAGTTCGCGGCCCAGCATGGGGCGCAGGGACGTGTACGGTGTCGCGTCCCCGACGAAGATTCCGCCGAGGAGGGTCTTGGCGTCGTCCGTGGTGACGACCTTCTGGTAGACGCCGCGGGCCGGATCGGCGTAGACGATTTCCAGTGCGTGCTCGGTCCGGGCGAAGGCGTCGCCGAAGCTGGCGACGTCGACGCCGGAGAGCTTGAGCTTGGTGGCCGTGTCGAAGCCGGGGAACGTCGCGTCGCCGCCGTGCAGACGGTCCGCGACGATCTCCGCCATGGTGTTCGCGGGGGCCACGAGGCCCAGGCACATGCCGCCGAAGTTGGCGACCTCGCCGATCGCCCAGATGCCTGGGACCTGCGTTTCGCAGCCGTCGGAGATGACCACACCGCCGCGCGGGCCGAGGTCGAAAGGCTGAGCTGCGCTGTCCGCCGCTGCGCCGTTCGCGGCACGGAACAGCTCGTCGCGGGGCTTCACGCCGATCGCGACGATCACCAGGTCGGCGTCGATGATCCGGCCGTCGGCCATCAGCACACCGGTGACCTGGCCGTCGTCGTCGGAGAGGACCTCGGACGGGAACACGCCGCCGTGGACGGTGAAGCCCTTGGCCTCGATGAGGCGGCCGAGGGCCTGCCCGGCGCCCTCGTCCAGTTGCGTGTTCATGAGCCAGGGGGAGCCGTTGATGACCACCGGTGTGGCGCCGAGCTGCTCGGTGCCGGCCGCGGATTCAAGGCCCAGCAGCCCGCCGCCGATGGTGACGGCGGTGACCTTGCGGCCCAGTTTCTCCGTGAGTTCCGTGATCGCCTTGTTGATGGCCCAGACATCTTCCAGCGTGCGGTACACGTGGGTGAGCTCGGATCCCGGGATCGGCAGCCGGGCGGCGTCGGAGCCGGTGGCGACCACCAGTTCGTCATACGGGTACACGGTGCCGGCCGCGGTGGTGACAGTCTTGCCCGCGGTGTCGATGCCGGTGACGCGCTCGCCGGTCTGCAGCGAGAGCGCCTCGTGGTCCCACATCGAGGCGGTGCCCAGGGTGAGGTCCACGTCGGCGTCGGTGAGGGCTTTGCTCAGCGCGACGCGGTCGTAGGGGAGGTGGGCTTCCTCGGTGAGGACGGTGACGTGCCAGCCGTCCAGGCCCCGGGCGTGCATGGCATCGGCGAAACGGTGGGCGGCAGGGCCGCCTCCGGCAACCACGATGCGGCGCGGTGGTGTTGTGCGCTCTGCGCCCTGGCTCTGGGGGCTTGAAGTCTGTCCGGTCACTGTGGGCCTTTCGCATGGGCCGCAGTCGGTGCTCTGCGACCTTCTCAATCGAAGTGTCCCTCCAGACTAGGCAGGCGCAGTTTCGCTTCAGTTTCCCTTATGTTTCGTGATCTTAACTTCTGCATCACGAACGCATTTCCGGCCGCGTGAGGTCTCTTTTACCCGCCGGACACATTCACCGCATGCCGCTGAAACACCCCGGGCCTAGCTTGGGTATGTGGCCGCAGGAGCGCCTGAGCCCGCTAGAGATGCATCAGAAAGGGGCCGAAATGACTGCCGTACTTGAGAGCGCAGCACGGAGCTTTGTTGAACACCCCAGCTACGGGACCGGCTGGCACCGCGTGTGCGCCGTGGAGGACCTGGAACCGGCCTGGGGCGAGGCCGCGCTGATCGCCGGCCGCCAGGTGGCGTTGTTCCGGACGGTATCCGGTGAGGTTTACGCCGTCGCGCAGGAGGATCCGGCCACCGGGGCACACGTGATGGCCCGCGGCATCACCGGATCCCGCGGCTCGCGCCCGACGCTCGCCTCGCCGCTGCACAAGGAGGTCTATGACCTGGGAACGGGGGAGTGCCTGGGCACTCCGGAACTCCGGCTCCAAACCTTCGGTACCCGGATTGTGGGCGGGTACATTGAGGTCGAGCTTTAGGACCTGAACCCCCGGGAGTTAACGGGAGTTACAGCCCGAGCGCCTCGCGGACGTCCGCCAGGACGCCGTCGAGCGCGGCGCGTGCCTCAAGCCGGGCCGCGGGCAGTTCGGCGGCCGAACCGACGCTGCGGATGACCTCCAGGTAGCACTTGAGCTTGGGCTCGGTCCCGCTGGGGCGGATGATGATGCGGCTGAGGTCCTTCGTGAGGTACAGCAGGCCGTCGGTGGGCGGGAGCTGGGCGCTGCCCTCGGCGAGGTCCGTGGCGGTTTCAACGGCGGAGCCGCCAAAGGACTCCGGCGGGCTGACGCGCAGCCGGTTCATCATGGCGTCCAGCAGGCCCAGGTCAGCGACCCGGATGCTCAGCTGGTCGCTCGCGTGCAGTCCGTGCACGAGGTACAGCTCGTCGAGGGTGTCGAAGATGGACTTGCCGTCGGCTTTCGCCGCGGCCGCGAATTCCGCGAACAGCACCGCCGCGGAGATCCCGTCCTTGTCCCGGACCAGGGTGGGCGCGACGCAGTAGCCGAGCGCCTCCTCGTAGCCGTACAGCAGCCCGGGAACACGGGCAATCCACTTGAAGCCGGTGAGGGTTTCCTCATGGGTGTAGCCCGCCGCCGCCGCGATCCGCGCGAGCAGCCGCGAGGACACGATCGAATTCGCGAACACTCCCGTTGCGGTATCTCCGCCGCCGCTGCCGCTGCCGCTGCCGCTGCCGCTGCCGCTGCCGGCGGCCAGCCGCGCCACGATGTGCGCGCCGAGCAGGGCGCCCACTTCGTCGCCGCGCAGCATGCGCCAGGCGCCGGTGTCCGGATCCTTCGCGGCCACCGCGGCGCGGTCGGCGTCGGGGTCATTGGCGATCACGATGTCGGCGTCCACCCGCGCGGCGGTTTCGAGGGCCAGGTCCAGTGCGCCGGGCTCTTCGGGGTTCGGGAAATTCACCGTGGGGAAGTCGGGGTCCGGTTCGGCCTGCTCGCTCACCAGGGTCACGTCGGCGAAGCCGGCCGCGTGCAGCACGGCAACGGCGGTCTCGCCGCCCACGCCGTGCATGGGGGTCAGGACAATCTTCAGACCGCGGGCCGGGAAATGCTCCGGTGCGGCCAGCGCCGCGACGGCCGCCTCGTAGTCGGCAGCGACGGACGGATCCAGGACCGTCCACCCCTCCGTGGCCAGGGCGATGCCGGAGAGCTCACCGACGGCGTCGATCTTCGCGGCGATCAGGGCGTCGTACGGCGCCACGATCTGCGCCCCGCGCCCGCTCTCCTCGACGGCGTGCCGGCCCAGGTAGACCTTGTAGCCGTTGTCCTGCGGCGGGTTGTGGCTGGCGGTGACCATCACGCCGCCGTCGCACTCCAGTGCCCGCACGGCATAGGCGAGCAGCGGCGTGGGCAGCGCGGACGGCATCAGGAACGTCTCGACGCCGGCGGCGGTGAGGATCGCGGCGGTTTCTTCCGCGAAGATGTCGGAGTTGTAGCGGGCGTCGTAGCCGACGACGGCGCGCGGCCGGGTGCCGGGGGCGGACTGCGCGACGGCGTCGGTCAGGAAGGCTGTGAACCCGGCGGCGGCGCGGCGCACCACCACGCGGTTCATCCGGTTCGGGCCGGGGCCGAGTGCTGCCCGCAGGCCTGCGGTGCCGAACTGCAGGGTGCCGTTGAAGCTGTCGGCGAGCTCCTGGCGGGCCGCTGCGGTGCCGTCTCCGGCGAGCCGGACCAGTTCGGTCAGGGCGGCAGCGGTGGCGGGATCCGGGTCCTGGGCGGCCCAGGTGCGGGCTTCGCTCAGCAGGCGGGTGAGTTCGGCATCAGAAGACGTCATAGGAACCAAACTAGCGCCATTCGCCGCGGATGCCTCCCTCGACAAGCGAGAGTGCGCCTTACAGATCGATCACAGCGATCTTGCATGCCGGCCCTTGACAGCGATTTTTCCGGACACGTAGCGTCTGGAATATGAAGATGGGCCGTGGGGTGGAATGGGCCGTGCACAGCTGCGTCAACATGGCGTGGACACCGGCAGGGGAGGCGGTCAACAGCGCCCGGCTGGCGGAGTACTACAAGCTCCCGGGGGCTTATCTCAACAAACAGCTCCAGGCGCTGGTCCGCGCCGGGATCCTCGGCTCGGTTTCCGGCCCGCGCGGCGGCTTCCACCTGGCGCGCAGGCCGGAAAACGTGACCGTGCTGGACATCGTCCTTGCCCTGGAAAGCCCCGATCCGGTGTTCCGCTGCGAAGGCATCCTGGGGAACGTCCCGGATGCCGACACGGAGGTGAACTTCGTCCGGACCTGCCTGATCTCCCAGACGATGCGCCAGGCGGAGCTCGCCTGGCGGCAGGCACTGGCCCGGCAG
Source organism: Arthrobacter sp. (assembly GCA_035466775.1). Lineage (GTDB taxonomy): Bacteria > Actinomycetota > Actinomycetes > Actinomycetales > Micrococcaceae > Arthrobacter. Next base: position 9,659 of record DATIUQ010000194.1, on the reverse strand, counting down.
ACCATTGCCGGGATCGCGGACTCGATGGAACGGCGCTTCCCGCAGGACAAGGAGAAAGCCGTGCGCTACCTCTCGCCGCCGGGGAGCTAAGGCCCGGGCCTCAGTTCCGGGGCCTAGAGCTTCGCGATGATCTCCGCGAGCAGCGTGGAGATGCGCGGGCCCGCGGCCTGGCCGGCTTCCAGGACTTCCTCATGGCTCAGCGGCACCGGGCTGATGCCGGCGGCGAGGTTGGTGACGAGCGAAATGCCGAAGACCTCCATGCCCGCGTGGCGGCCGGCGATGGCCTCAAGCGCGGTGGACATGCCCACCAGGTCCGCACCGATCCGCTTGGCGTACTGCACCTCGGCAGGCGTTTCGTAGTGCGGGCCGGTGAACTGCGCGTAGACACCTTCGTCCAGGGACGGATCAACCTCGCGGGCCAGGCCGCGGATCCGCGGGGAGTACAGATCGGTGAGGTCCACGAAGGTGGCGCCTTCGAGCGGTGAGGTGGCGGTGAGGTTGATGTGGTCGCTGATCAGCACGGGGGTGCCGGGTGTCCAGGCCTCGTTGAGACCGCCGCAGCCGTTGGTCAGGACGAGCGTCTTGCAGCCGGCCGCCGCTGCGGTGCGCACGCCGTGGACGACGGCGCGGACTCCCTTGCCCTCGTAGTAGTGGGTGCGTGCGCCCAGCACCAGGGCGCGTTTGCCCTCCCTGGTCAGCACGGAGCGGATGGTGCCGACGTGGCCCACCACCGAGGGGGAGGAGAAGCCGGGGACTTCGTCCGCGGAGAGGGTGGCGGTGGTCTCGCCGATCAGTTCGGCGGCGTCGCCCCAGCCCGAGCCGAGCACCAGGGCGACGTCGTGCGCGTCGATGCCTGTCTCTTCGGCGATGTAGTCGGCGGCGGCGCGGGCGGCGTCGAAGGGGTCGGTGTTCAGGAATTCTGTTGTACTCACCGGTACAAGTTATCCTGCCGGCGGCGTGCTGCCCAGCACCGCGCGGTCGCGAGGCCGGCTGTGGTGCGGGCCCGGATTCTTTGGCGGTGCCGGTCCGGATGGTGGACAATGGCTGATTGTGACTACGCATCCCGATTTCAGCTCGCCCCGCATCGCAATCCTCGGCGGAGGGCCCGGCGGTTACGAAGCCGCCATGGTCGCCGCCTCAGCCGGCGCGAAGGTCACCATCATCGAACGCGCGGGCCTCGGCGGCTCCGCGGTGCTGACCGACGTCGTGCCGTCCAAAACGCTGATTGCGACGGCGGACCTGATGACCCGCGTCGGCGAGGCCGGTGAGCTCGGCGTCAAGTTCGACCTCGACGGCGGCGACTGCACCCCGACGATGCGCGCGGACCTCAAGCACATCAATGACCGGCTGCTGCGGCTGGCCCGTCAGCAGTCCGCCGACATCCAGAAGGGCCTCGAGAGCCAGGACGTCCGGATTATGATCGGCTCCGGCAGGATGCTGGACAACCACACCATCGAGGTCCTCACCGTCGACGGCACCGAGATCATCGAGGCGGACGCGATCCTGCTGGCCGTCGGAGCCCACCCGCGTGAGCTCCCCACCGCCCGCCCGGACGGCGAGCGGATCCTGAACTGGGCGCAGATCTACAACATGGACGAGCTCCCCGAGGACCTGATCGTGGTCGGCTCCGGCGTGACCGGCGCGGAGTTCGCCTCCGCCTACAACGGCCTCGGTTCCAAAGTCACCCTGATTTCCAGCCGCGACCGCGTGCTGCCGGGTTCCGACACCGACGCCGCCGAGGTCCTGGAGGGCGTCTTCGAACGCCGCGGCGTCAAGGTCCTTTCCCGGGCCCGGGCCGAGACCGTGGAGCGCACCGACGACGGCGTGATCGTCACCCTCGGTGACGGCTCCCAGGTCACCGGCAGCCACTGCCTGGTCGCCGTCGGATCCATCCCCAACACCGCCGGGATCGGCCTCGAGGAGGCCGGCGTGGCGCTGACCGAGAGCGGGCACATCAAGGTCGACGGCGTCTCCCGCACCACCGCGCCGAATATCTACGCCGCCGGCGACTGCACCGGCGTGCTGGCGCTCGCTTCGGTGGCCGCCATGCAGGGCCGGATCGCGATCGCCCACTTCCTGGGCGACAGCGTGACCCCGCTTAAGCTGCACCAGGTGGCGTCCAACATCTTCACCTCGCCCGAGATCGCAAACGTCGGCGTCTCCGAGGCCGAGATCGATTCCGGCAAGTACCAGGCCGACGTCGTGAAGCTCTCTCTGCGCAGCAACGCCCGCGCCAAAATGCGCAACCACCGGGACGGCTTCATCAAGATTTTCGCCCGGAAGGGCTCCGGCACCGTGATCGGCGGTGTGGTGGTGGGTCCGAATGCCTCCGAGCTGATCTTCGCGATCTCCCTCGCCGTCACCCAGAAGCTGCACGTCGACGACGTCGCCAGCACCTTCACCGTGTATCCGTCGCTGAGCGGGTCGATCTCCGAAGCTGCCCGGCGCCTGCACGTGCACATGTAGCATCGGGCGTGCGGCCCGCCGCCGTCCGCCAGCCTTGGCGTCTTCCGCGGGCAGATCAAGGCGGACCGTTGACGTCCATTCGCCCTGATCTGCCCCCGGCGCGCGTCCGGCACGCGAGCCCCGTGACATTCGGCCCTACACGTGCCGCTGCCGGTGCGGACACACTGGACCATGGCCAACATCTACATCCCATACGGCACCGTTGAAGGGCAGACCGCCCAGATCGCGGAGTACATTGCCGAATTGATCCGGGCCCACGGACACCAGGCAGAGACGGCGGACCTCAAACGCTCGGGGGACACCCTTCCGGCCGGCTACGACGGCGTCATCGTTGCGGCGTCCGTGCATATGGGCAAGCACGAGGGGCACGTCACGGACTTTGTAAAGAAGAACCGCGCAGAACTCGAGCGTCTCCAGTCGGCGCTGGTGTCGGTCAGCCTGGCCGCCCACGGCGACGAGGAGAACGCGGAAGGGTACGTGGCAAAGTTCGAGGAGGAGACGGGGTGGCGGCCGGCGCATGTCGGGTTGTTCGCCGGCGCCCTGCTGTACACGCACTACGGCTTCATCAAAAAGCACATCATGAAGAAGATCGCCAGCGACAAGGGCTCCCCGGACACCGACACCACCCGGGACTACGTCTACACCGAGTGGGACGGCGTCCAGCGTTTTACCGAGGGCTTCCTGGAGCGCCTGGCTGCCCCGTCAGGCGAGTCTTAGGACTCAGGACCAGGGCTCAGGACCAGGCGTACGGCGGCACCGTGTCCCCGGGCGCGAGGGGTTTGAACCAGTGCTCGAAGCCGAGACGGTCGGCGTCGTCCTCGAGAACGTCCAGGTTGTCCGAGTACAGGGCTGGAGTGTCTGCGTCCTCCAGCAGGACTTCCTCGACCTGTGCCCGCCAGTCGTCCGGGAGGTCCAGTTCGTAGATGTCCTCGGTGATCTCCGCCTGGTCGAGCAGGCAGCGGACGGCGAGTTCGGCGGCGAGGCAGCCGGGGGTGGTCCATCCCCGGGCCAGCGACGCGGTGACGTCAGTGGCGACGACAATGAACTTCTGGGTGAACTTCGCGTCGTAGCTGGCGGCGAACTGAGGCGGCAGCGATGAAAGCACCGAGGTCCCGGCGACGTCGGACTCGGTGACCTCTTCGAGGTCGCTCAGCGTCTCCAGATCGCGGAAGAGCTGGTCGATGAGGATGCTCGACGAGTTCCACAGGAGGCCCGCCAGCAGGCGTGTCTGGCTTACGGCTTTTTGACGGTCCGCCGGCGAGACGGCGGACATTTCGTCCAGGTCTTCCGGATCGAACTGGAGCCGTTGCTCCGGTGTCATGTCATCCGGGTGCGGGTCGAGTCCCAGGAGTTCAAGGCTCAGCCCGGTCAGCTTCCCGGCGTCGGTCAGTAGCTCTTCGGTGATGTCGTCGTCGGCGGCGCTCATGGGCCCGATGCTACCCGCCTTCGGTTCCTGTCACGGTGACTGTGACGGGGAGATGTCCTGCCACAGTGTCAGCGCGGCGGCAGTTCCCCTTCAAAGGAAGCCGCCCAGTCCACCTCCGGATTGGGCCCGGGGACCGCCACGCGGACTGTCAGCTGGCCGGCGGGAATGATGGCGCTGACTTTGATCCTCTTGGTCTGGCCCGGTTGCAGGATCCCCAAGGACGCCGCCGGCGTGCCGGTTGCGGCCGCCGGCACTGTTTCGGCGAGCAGGCCCCGTTCGCCGTACCGGACGATCGGGTTCCCCATGGCGGTGGCATCGAATGCCGCCGCACTGCCGTTCGTCACCGTGATCTCCAAGACCGCGGCCACGCGGACTGTGCTGCCGGGCTCCGGCGCCACCGTCCCGCCCGGGGTTGGCGTTGCGGTGGACGGCAACGGCCCTCCAACGTTTTCGTAGCCCCAGGGGCTGACAGCAACTTCAATCCCGCTCCGGTAGACGAGCCCGCCGTTCCAGCCGCCGAATTTCATTCCCGGGACGCAGCGGGCAATGCCGTGGAGCCGGCCTTCGTCGAAATACCGAATGCGTTCAAACGAGTCGCCGTGATCAGCGCTGGACGTCCACGGGGTTTCGTCGCCCAGGACATTGAGGCCTGCGGCCAGTTCCTTTTGGTCGCCCGTTTCAAGGATGAGTTCCCCGTCCGCTGCAGCGCCAAACAAGGCCGCGCCCGCCAGGCAATCTGCCTGCAACTCGGAGGCCTTCTCGGTCAGCGAGTCGCCGAGCCGGTCCTGGATGGCATGCCCCCACTCGTGCGCGATCACCAGATAGGGCCAGGTGTCACCGTTGGCGTAGCCCTTCTCCATCAGGCCCTTGTCCCACGCGACGAAGTCTGCCTGTGGACAGTAGAAGGCATTGTCGGCCGACAGCGGGAATTGACCGCACAGCGGAACACTCGCGGAGTTTCCGTCGTAGAGCCCGACGACGTTGGGCGGGCTGTAGGTGCCCGGGAAATAGTCGCCCCAATGGCGCGTCCAGAACCCATTGGTGATGATCTCCGCTGTCCGGAGTTCATCAAGCAGCAGCGCCGGGTTCGGCGTCGGCGACGGGGTGGGTGTTGGCGTCGTCACGGCGGGCGAGGGAACTGCTGCGCCGTTGCGCCTATCCCGTTAAGCAGCGGCGGCCCGTTGGTTCCCAGCGGTGGTGCTTCCGCCGGCCATCCGGGCGGAGACCAGGTAGCTGATTCCAGCGATCAGCGGAACCACGCTTGCCGCGGCGAGTGATGCGACCGGACCCGACCTTCCGATCACGGTGATCAGGAGGGGCAGCGCGCCCAGGGCCACGAGCATCCAACCGGCCAAGGCGGTCCGTTTCAGGCCAAGCACGGCGGCCGGGAAGGACAGGGCGATGACGCTGACGGCGATCACCGGTCCGTTCTCGCTGATGAAGGCGCGCAGGGCGGCAGGGTCGAAGGCGAGCCACACGCACGCCGCGATGAAGGAAGCGGTGAGGGCGAGCAGCAGGGGAGCGGTGGGTGCCGGCCAGAACCAGGCAGCGACGGCGAGGATGAGCATCGGCAGCACCCACGCGGCGGTGATGAGCAGTCCAGTGTTTCCGCCCGGATCCTGCAGTGCATAGCCGGCAATGAAGATGCCCCCGAGAACCGTGAAAACGGCCATGACGGCGGCCCCGGCGCGCTGCAGCGCCGTGGCCCGCTGCTGTGGCGTCTTCTCCCGCGTCATGAAAATAACGACAGCAACCACAACGATCGCGCCAAGGGCAAGGATGATGGGGACGTTCATGGGGTGCCTCCTGCGGATGAACGGAACCTAGGTTCAGTACACGCCCTTGCCTCGGTAGCGCAAAGGGGAGAAAGGCCCGCCTTGGTGGGCAGCGTGTTGACTAGATCTCCGTACCCACGGGGTGAGGACCATACGGACGACGAAATCCCGTGCAGGGGAATAAGACCCTGTTTTCGGGCGGGTTGCATATGCGATGGTGTCGCCATGTGGATCGTAGTGCTGCTCGCCATCGGTGTAGTGGTCGCTCTCTGGCAAGTCATCATGGCAGGGCTCGTCCTCTGGGCGCTTGTGGCCTGCATCAGGTGGTGGATCGCAGCCGTCGCGGGGCCGAGGCCGAAGCCGAGCCACGGCCGAAGGCCGGTCCAGACCCGGCCTGTGGCGAAGCCGGTCCAGACCCGACCGCAGCCAAAGCCCAAGAAGCCCGAGCCCAAGCCCGTCCGCGAGCTGCCCGCGCCCGACTACCTGCCCAGGTGGACTGCCAGCCGGCGGCTGGATGCCGGCCGCGAGCATGCCCAGTGGCAGGAGAAGTTCGACAACGCAGCGCAGTAAAATCCCCCGACGGGCAGGGGGGCGCAGAGGGTAGCGCGGCTGCAAGGACCATCGAAAAACGGCTTCGGGAATCCCTGGCTGGTCGCGGAACTGCTTTTCAGCGCCCGCGTGGAGTCCGTCGTCGCTCCTGTCGCTGCAGGGAAAGTTCTCCGAGTCCTCTGGGCCAGCTCCATGCATCCCCCGCAGCCGTCCCGGCGCGGGCTTATGTGGCCTCCGGGGCAGTTTCTGATCAGCAATTCCGCAGGATCGACCCATCTGCCCCGTCCAAGGCGTTTCCCTCCCGTAACGTGGCGCCCGGCTGGCTGTCCAGGGCGGCCTCCGGATAAATGCACGTCCCCCTTTCCCGAAAGGCCTCTCATGGCAGGAATCTTCTCCCTTATCGGTGCCTTGGGCACCACCACCAAGGCTGTCGCCGTGGCGTCAGTCGTCGCAGTCGGCGGCGGCGGGGCGGCCATGGCCGCCACTGCGGAAACCACCGAGCCCGTCTCCATCGTCTCCGAGGCCCCGGCCGAGACGGTCGATCCGATCGAGCCTGCGCCGGTGGAGCCTGCGCCGGTCGAACCGGCGCCCGTGGAGCCCGCACCCGTGGAGCCGGCGCCCGTGGAGCCTGCGCCGGAGGATCCGGCTCCGGTCGAGCCCGCGCCGGAGGATCCGGCACCGGTCGAGCCTGCTCCGGAGGACCCGGCTCCGGTTGAGCCTGCTCCCGAGGAACCTGCGCCGGTGGAGCCGGCTCCAGTTGTTCCCGTTCGGCCGGGCAACTCCGCCTGGGCACACGAGAACGCCGCCGCCAAGCGCGCCGCCGGCCAGGCCAACGCGGCAGAACACCGCAGCGCTCATGCCGCCACTCCCGCAACGCCGTCTTACGGCGGGGGCGCGTCCGTCAAGGCGGTCCCTGCCCCGAAGGCTGAGAAACCGGGCAAGGCCAACAAGAACAAATAGCCGGCCCTGCAAGGCCCCGGAACCCAAAGGTTCCGGGGCCTTGTGCGTTGAGGCCCTGCCGGGTTTGGAAAACCAGCCGGCTCTGAGGACCATTGACAAAGCCGCACGCGCAAAGGATTCGAGGAGGGTCAGTCCGGGCTCACTTCTGGGGAGAAGAAGTGCACGGGCACCGTCGAACCGGAGTCAGGCAACGGCCCCCTGAAAGTGCTTTTCGATGATCCCCTTGATGTCGTCATGGCAGCCGCCGCAGCCCGTCCCGGCGCGGGTGGCGCCTGAGACCTCGGCCACCGTCCCGCAGCCGTCGGTTACCGCACCGGCGATCTTGGTCCCGCTCACCCCGGCGCACCGGCACACGGTGCGTTCCGGGTCCCCGGCGCCGGGAGCCGCCGCCTGGTCCGGTCCGTCGAGGCGCAACAGCAGGGACCGGTCCGCAGGAAGCTCCGCGCCGCGCTCGAAGAGTTGCACCAGTTCCGCCGCGGTGCGCGGCATGCCCACCGCCACCAGGCCCTCCAGCACCCCGGCGCGGGTGGTCATCTTCACATAGCGGCCGTGCTCGGGATCGGCCCACTGGGCGATCTGCAGCCTGGCCCGGCCATTCACGGCGCCGGCCGTCAAAGCGTCCTCGTCCCACGGATCGGCGGAAACATCCCCTGCCACGGCCATGTTCATGCCGCGGGCCTTCAGCACCACGACGCCCGGCAGTTCCGCCGCCAGGGGAAGCAGCAGCCCGGCCTCCGGTGACTCAGCAGCCAGCAGCGTCAGGTATTCGGCGAGCCATTCGGCCTGCCGCCAGCCCGGGCCCACCAGCCCGGACGGTCCGCGGGCGGTCCGGCACTCGACGCATTCCGGGTCGGGGCAACGGACCTCGGCGCAGTCGCCGATCGCGAAGATGTGCGGTTCGTGGTGGGCCCGGAGCTTGTGGTCCACCAGGATGCCGGCGCCGGTGGAGAGCCCGCAGCCTTCCGCGAGCTCGGTCCGCGGCCGGACCCCGCACGAGAGCACCAGCAGGTCGCCGTCGATCGCGGAGCCGTCATCGAGCAGCAGCGCCGAGAAGCCGCCGCCCGGAGCGTTGTGTTCCACGCCGGTGGAGCGGGCGTTGCCGGCCACCCGGACGCCGCAGTTCCGCAGCGAAGCGGCGAGCACGGCGCCGCCGCCGCGGTCGATGTTGCGGCCCAGCGGATGCGGGCCGTTGTGCACTACGGTGACCGTGGCGCCCTCCTCGGCAGCGGCGAGGGCCGTCTCCAGGCCCAGCACGCCGCCGCCCAGGACCACCACGCGCTTGCCGCCGGCCACTGCCGCCTGCAGGACCGAGGCGTCGCGCAGGTCCCGGAGCGCGGTCACGCCGGCGGGGAGCACCGGGGCGGCCGGGTCCGGGTTCAGCCCGGTGAGGTTGGGGATCACCGGGCGGGAGCCGGTGGCGAAGACCAGCCGGTCGTATCCGGGGGAGGTGCCGTCGCTGAGGACCAGCTGCTGGCGGGCGCGGTCCACCCGGCGGACCCGGACGCCCAGCCGGACGTCGATGCCGTCGGCAATCAGCGCGGCGGCGTCGGAGAGCGCCAGCGCCGACGCCGTGGTCCGGCCGACGCCGAGGTCCGCCACGAGCACGCGGTTGTACGCGGCCTCCGCCTCCTCGCCGACCACCGTCAGGTGTGCGAGTCCGCCGCGGACCGCCGGCAGCAGCTCGTCGACCAGCCGTGCGGCCACCGGCCCGAAGCCCACAACAACAATGCGCTCAGTCATGACGCACCTTCCTTCTGCAGTTCATTGGCCGGCACTTCGTTGCCCCGGAGATGGGCGGTGCCGGGCCGGACCCAGACGTGGCTGAACTTGAACTCGGGCATCCCGGAGATCGGATCCGTGGCCGCCTCGGTGAGGCGGTTGGCGCTCTCCAGCTCCGGGAAGTGGAACGGCAGGAACACCGTTTCGGGCCGGATGTCCGTGCTCAGCTCGGCGCGGCAGGACACCTCGCCGCGCCCGTTGGAGATCGAGACAAAATCGCCCTCGGCGATGCCCTGCGCGGCGGCGGCCGCCGGATGGATCTGCAGCCTCGCCTCCGGTTGCGCCTCGGCCAGCGCGGCGACCCGCCGCGTCTGCGCACCGGACTGGTAGTGCTCCATCAGCCGCCCGGTGATCAGGGTCATCGGCTTGCCGCCCCGGTCCGCGCCGGCCGCGCCGGTGGAAGGCGGAGCAACAGCACGACGGCGGGGCGTCACCGGGGTGAACACGGCCCGGCCGTCGGCGTGGGCAAAGGCGTCAACAAACAGCCGCGGCGTCCCGGTGCTGCCGGCGGGGTAGGGCCAGTAGGCAGCTTCGCCGCGGTCCAGCATGGCGTAGTCGATCCCGGAGTAGTCGGCCAGGCCGCCCTCAGAGGCGAGCCGGAGTTCCTCAAAGACGGTCTCGGGATCCTCGCTGAAGGTGGACGGGGCGTCCAGGGCCTCGGCCAGCCGGGTCATGATCCACAGCTCGGTGCGGACCCCGGGCGG
>DATIUQ010000193.1:0-25487 GCA_035466775.1 Arthrobacter sp. | reverse complement strand
ACCCGACCACCACCCCGACAACCCCGATCGAGTGCTCCGTAACCGCCGTTTTGAGCGTCCAAAACGGCACCTGTGGAGCAATCGATGAGAAGGAATGGCAATGACTGAGAACAAGCTGATCATCGGCACCGCGCCGGACTCGTGGGGCGTCTGGTTCCCGGACGACCCCAAGCAGACCCCGTGGGAACGATTCCTGGACGAGGTGGCCGAATCCGGCTACAAATGGATCGAGCTGGGCCCCTACGGCTACCTCCCCACCGATCCGGCACGCCTGGCCGAAGAGCTCAAACAGCGCGACCTGAAGATCTCGGCCGGCACCGTGTTCACCGCCTTCCACCGCGGCCTGGACCAGTGGGAAACCGCGTGGGAACCGGCCCGCAAGGTCGCCGAACTCACCGCCGCGATGGGCGGGGAACACATGGTGGTCATTCCGGCCATGTGGCGCGACGACGTCACCGGCGAGGCCGTGGAAAGCGGCGAGCTCACCGAAAAGGCCTGGGCCGACCTCTTCGCCGGGCACAACCGGCTCGGGAAGACCCTGCTGGAGGACTTCGGCCTGCAGCAGCAGTTCCACTCGCACGCGGACTCCCACGTCGGCGCGCAGGAGGACATCGAGACCCTGCTCGCCGCCACGGACGCCCAGTACCTCAACCTCTGCCTGGACACCGGCCACGCCGAATACTGCGGCGCGTCCAGCCTGGATCTGATCAAGAACTACCCGGACCGGATCGGCTACCTGCACCTCAAGCAGATCAACCCGGACATCTTGAAAAAGGTCAACGCGGAGAACATGACCTGGGCCGCCGCGAACCTGGCGGGCGTGATGACCGAACCGCCGAACGGCCTGCCGGACCTGCGCGCCGTCATCGAGGCCGTCGAGGCGCTGGACCGGCCGGTCTTTGGCATCGTGGAACAGGACATGTACCCCGTCGCCTTCGACGTCCCGATGCCGATCGCCAAGCGCACCCGCAACTACCTGCTCTCCTGCGGCTCCCGCACCGCAGTCAACTAGACGCCAATTAGAACCCAAAGGACTAAGACCATGACCAAGACCCTCCGCGTAGCTGTCATTGGCGCCGGCCGTATGGGCGCAGACCACATCCAGCGGCTCAACACCCGCATCCACGGCGCCGACGTGGCCGCCGTCGTCGACGTCGATCTGGCCCGCGCGCAGGCAGCCATCGAAGGCATCCCGGGCGCCGTCGCCCTGGCCGACGCCGACGGGGCGCTCAACAACGGCGACGTCAACGCCGTCCTGATCGCCACCCCCGGCTTCCTGCACGAGGACATCCTGCTCAAGGCGATCGCCAAGGACATCCCGATCCTCTGCGAAAAGCCGCTCACGCCGGACGCCGCCTCCGCCTGGAAGATCGTCCAGGCCGAGGAAAAGCTCGGCCACCAGCGCATCCAGGTCGGCTTCATGCGCCGCTTCGACGCCGAATACGCCGCCCTGGGCGGCATCATCCGGAGCTCCGAACTCGGCGAACTGCTGATGCTGCACCACCAGCACCGCAACCCGACCACCCCGGCCGGCTTCACCAACGAGATGCTGATCAACGACTCCGTGGTGCACGAGTTCGATGCCATCCGGTTCTTCACCGGCGAGGAGATCACCTCCGTCCAGGTCCGCCTGGGCAAGGCCACGAGGAACGCCCCGGCCGGCCAGCACGACCCGCAGCACGTGCTGATCGAAACCGAATCCGGTGTCCTGGCCGACGTCGAGATTTTCGTCAACGCCAAGTTCGGCTACGAAGTGGCCACCCAGGCCACCTTCGAAGACGGCATCGTCAGCATCGGCGGCGACAAGGGCCCGTACACCCGCAGTGCCGGCCATTGGGGCGGAAACATCACCCCCGGCTTCGAGGAGCGCTTCGGCGCCGCTTACGACGTCGAAATCCAGTCCTGGGTGGACGCCGCCCTCCGCGGCGCGATCGGCGGCCCGACGGCCTGGGACGGGTACGCGACCGCCGCCTGCTGCGAAGCCGGCGTGGAAGCGCAGAAGAACGGCGAAAAGGTCGCCGTGAAGCTCAACGCCAAGCCCGCGCTCTACCGCTAGGACCGACTGGGAGGGGGCCGCGAGCCCCCCCGTTCCTTCGTTCCGCGCACGACCCGACTGACCACAATGGAGTGTTCCGAAGTGAAAATCGCCCTAGATCCCACGCCGTTCCACCACTCGCACAGCCTGCTCGAATTTCCCCGGGTGGTGGCGGACCTCGGCTACCGGTACATGCAGATGACCCCGCACGCCGACTTCATCCCGTTCTACAACCACCCCAAGGCCGACGACGAACTGGTGGGCCAGCTCAGGGCGGCTTGCAAGGACGCCGGGATCGAAATCGCCTCCGTGCTGCCGGTGCTGCGCTGGTCCGGGCCGGACGAGGATGCCCGCGAAGCCGCCGTCCGGTACTGGAAGCGCGCCATCCAGATCGCCGTGGACCTGGGCGTCAGCACCATGAACACCGAATTCAGCGGCCGCCCGGAGAAGGCCGAGGAATCCGAGCGTGCGTTCTACCGCTCCATGGAGGAACTGCTGCCCATCATCGAACGCGAGGGCATCGACCTCCTGATCGACCCGCACCCGGACGACTTTGTCGAGGAGGGCCTGGCCGCGATCCGGGTGATCCGGGGCCTCAACTCCAAGAACGTGGGCCTGGTCTACGTGGCCTCGCACAGCTTCCACATGAAGAACGCGCCGCTGGACATCATGCGTGCGGCGGGGGACAAGCTCCGCCTGGTCCACGTCGCCGACACCATGGACCACCACGCCTCGCACGGGCTGCGCTACATCACCAACCCGCCCGGCAACCCGGTCCGGGTGCACCAGCACCTGAAAATCGGCGACGGCGACGTCAACTGGGACGAGTTCTTCGGCGGCCTGCAGGACATCGGATTCCTCGACCGCGAGGACACCGTGATGGTCTCCAGCGTCTTCGCCGAAGACGACGACGCCGCCGAGGTATCCCGATACCAGCTGGAGACCATGAAGCAACGCATCGAGAAAGTGAGCCGCTGACGGCGTGGGGCCTAATCGCGGGGTTTAGACCCCGGCGTGCAGCCTCGGGAGCGCATCGACCAGGGGTGCCAGTTCCGGCACCTCCTGCGCCTCGGCCAGCGCCCGCTCCAGTGTGGCGTCATGGCTGGGCCGGGCCTCCTCCAGCAGCTTGATCCCGCTCGGGGTGAGCTCGGTGTAGATTCCCCGGCGGTCATCGGCGCACAGGATCCGGGTCAGCAGCCCCCGGTCCTCAAGCCGGTTGACCAGGCGTGTGGTGGCGCTGGCGCTCAACGCGGTGGCGCGGGCCAGCTGCTGCATCCGCATGTGCCAGCCGTCCTGCCGGCTCAGCGCATCCAGCACGGTGTATTCCACGACGGACAGCTGCGCCGCAGCCTGCAGCGCGCGTTCCAGCTCGGCCTCGATCAGTCCGTGCAAGGCCGCCAGGGTCCGCCAGCCTTGCGCCCGGACCTCGACGGCGTCGTCCTTGATGCCCATCAGTTCTTCCCTTCAGCTCGGCCTGCCGGTCCCAAAAAACTACGGAACACCCACAGCCCAGAAATTAGTTGCTTGCGCGGCATAGTTGCTTGTGCAACAATAAATAACGCGTCTGCAACTAATATCTTACGCTTCGTATTTCTTTCCGTACAGTTTTGAAGGAGCTCCTCCATGCCCATTGGCCTGATAGCACTCGCCCTCGGCGGGTTCGGGATCGGACTCACCGAGTTCGTCATCATGGGCCTGCTGCCCGAAGTGGCCGCCGACTTCCGCGTCAGCGAGGCCACGGCGGGCTGGCTCATCTCCGGCTACGCGCTCGCCGTGGTTGTCGGGGCGCTGCTCCTGACCGCGGCCGTGACGCGTTTCGAGCGCAAACCGGTCCTGGCCGTGCTGATGGTGCTGTTCATCGCCGGCAACCTGGTCTCCGCCGTCGCACCCGACTACTGGCTGATGATGGCAGGCCGCATCATCGCGGCGCTCGCCCACGGCGCCTTCTTCGGCATCGGCGCGGTGGTCGCCGCCAGCATGGTCGCCCCCACCAAAAAGGCCGGCGCCATCGCCATCATGTTCACCGGGCTCACGGCGGCCAACGTCCTGGGCGTTCCCTTCGGCACGATGCTGGGCCAGGCTGCCGGCTGGCGGTCCACGTTCTGGGCGATCACCGCGATTGGTGTGCTGGCGCTGGTCGGAATCCTCACCCTGGTTCCGAAAACCGGTGCAGGCCAGGCCGGCGGGCTGCGCGGGGAACTCCGCGCCTTCCGGTCCGGCCAGGTCTGGCTCTCCATCCTGGTGACCATCCTTGGCTACGGCGGCATGTTCGGCGCCTTCACCTACATCGCCTTCACCCTCACCGAGGTCACCGGCTTCGCGGCCTCCACCGTGCCGTGGCTGCTCATCCTGTTCGGCGTGGGCCTCTTCATTGGCAACACCGCGGGCGGCAAGGCGGCCGACCGGAACGTGGACCGCACTTTGCTGGTGGCGCTCTCCGCGCTGGTGGTTGTCCTCGTGGGCTTCGCCCTCACCGCCGGCAGCCAGCCCATGACCCTTGCCTCCATGGTGCTGCTGGGCGGCTTCGGCTTCGCCACCGTCCCCGGCCTGCAGATGCGGGTCATGAAGTATGCCACAACGGCCCCCACGCTGGCGTCCGGCGCCAATATCGGCGCCTTCAATGTGGGCAACGCCCTCGGTGCATGGATGGGCGGCGTGACCATCACCGCCGGGCTCGGCTACACCTCGCCGATCTGGGCGGGCGCCGGCATCACGCTGCTGGGCCTGGCCGTCATGGTCTTCGCGGCGGCGGCGGCAAAGCGCGACGCCCGCCGCGACGGCGGACGCCCTGACGGTGGTGCCGGAACCGGCGTCGTCGGTCCGGAGCGGGAACAGGAGCTCCAGCGGGCCTAACGGCCTCAACGGCTGTGTGGACATAATGACGGCGGCGGCGGTCCTTGGGGGCCGCCGTCGCCGTCGTTGGCGGGCAGTGACGCCCCGTGGAAAGCGCCCGGACCGGCGCGTCTTTACGGGCGCGGACCGATCTTTACGTGATTACATCCTAATGTCAGGACAAACTCTTGACATTAGTGAACCAAGTCACCATGATCAGATGTAGATGGCTCACGGACTGACGCAGCGAAGCGGTCGGCGTGGCCCGGAATCAAAGGAGATTGATCGTGACCAAGTTCTCGTGGCGGAAGACGGCCCTTGTGGCGGCCGTGGTACCCATGCTGGCCCTGAGCGCGTGTTCCAGCACCGGCGGGAAGCCCGCAGATTCAGGCAACGCGGCCGGCGGCGGCCAGGTCGCGTCCACGGAGCGGATCAAGATTGCTTTGATCACCCACGCCGCAGCAGGCGACACCTTCTGGGATATCGTTCGCAAGGGCGCCGAGGAGGCATCGGCGAAGGACAACGTCGAGCTCCTCTACACGTCCGACCCCGAAGCCGGGCGCCAGGCACAGCTCGTCCAGCAGGCCATCGACCAGAAAGTCGACGGCATCGCCATTACGCTCGCCAAGCCCGAAGCCCTCCAGGGCGTCCTGAAAAACGCCGCCGACGCCGGCATCCCGATTGTGAGCCTCAACGCCGGCGAAGGTGTCTCGGCGCAGGTGGGGGCCTTCACCCACTTCGGTTCGAACGAAAAGCTCGCCGGTGAGGCTGTGGGCACCCGGCTCGCGGCGGAGAACTTCAAGCGCCCGGTCTGCGTGATCCAGGAGCAGGGCCACGTCGGTCTTGAAGCACGTTGCGCCGGCGTCAAGGCGAAGGTGCCCGGAACGGAGATCCTGTACGTGGACGGCAAGGACATGACCTCCGTCCAGTCCACCGCGACGGCCAAGCTGCAAGCTACCAAGGACGCCGACGTCATCATCGGCCTCGGCGCTCCCTTTACGTTGACTCTCCTCAAGTCCGTCACGGACGCCGGTAGCTCTGCCAAGGTTGCGAGTTTCGACCTGAACGCTGATCTCGCTCAGAAGATCGTTGACGGCGCAGTGCTTTTCACCGTTGACCAGCAGCCGTGGCTGCAGGGCTACGGCGCCGTGGATGCGCTCTGGCAGAACAAGCGCGGCGGCTTCAGCATTGGAGGAGGCCAGTCGGTCCTCACCGGCCCCAGCCTCGTGGACAAGTCAAATGCGGCCGATGTCCTCACCTTTGCCCAGCAGGGTATCCGCTAACAGCCCGCTGGCCGGGCCGGCCCAGCGCCGGCCCGGCAGCAAGGAGAATCATCATGACCATCACCCAGACAAAGACCACAGCACCGGCGCCCGATGAGCGCGTCGCCAAACGAAGTCCGTTCCAGAAGCTCCTCGGCAGACCCGAGGTTGGTGCCCTCGTGGGCGCGATCGTCCTTTTCGTTTTCTTCGCATTGGTATCCCCGACGTTCACCCAGCCGAATGCCTTCGCGACCATCCTGTACGGCAGTTCCACGATCGGGATTATGGCCGTGGGGGTGTCCTTGCTGATGATCGGCGGCGAGTTCGACCTCTCCACCGGTGTCGCCGTGATCTCCTCGGCGCTGACGGCGTCGATGTTCAGCTGGTACTTCACCACAAACGTCTGGGTCGGTGTGGGCCTGGCCCTGCTGGTCTCGGTCGGCATCGGCTACGTCAACGGCTGGATCCTGATGAAGACCAAGCTGCCCAGCTTCATCGTGACCCTGGCGACCTTCCTGATGCTGACCGGCCTGAACCTGGGCCTGACCAGGCTGATCGGTGGCGGCGTGTCGTCCCCTTCGATTTCTAACATGGACGGCTTCGACTCCGCCCAGGCGGTCTTCGCCTCCTCCGTGACGATCGGCGGCGTCGACGTCAAGATCACCGTGTTCATCTGGATCGCGCTCGTCGCGGTGGCCACCTGGGTGCTGATGCGGACCCGGGTTGGGAACTGGATCTTCGCCGTCGGCGGGGACGCGAACGCCGCCCGCGCCGTGGGCGTCCCGGTCAAGGCCACGAAAATCGGGTTGTTTATGGGTGTGGGATTCTGCGCCTGGATCCTGGGCATGCACAACCTCTTCGCCTTCGACACCGTGCAGTCCGGTGAAGGCGTCGGCAACGAATTCCTCTACATCATCGCCGCGGTGATCGGCGGTTGCCTCCTGACCGGCGGCTACGGCTCCGCGATCGGCGGCGCGATAGGCGCGTTCATCTTCGGCATGGCCAACAAGGGCATCGTCTACGCGCAGTGGAACCCGGACTGGTTCAAGTTCTTCCTGGGCCTGATGCTGCTGCTGGCCACCATCGTCAACCTCATCGTCAAGCGCCGCGCGGAACTCAAGTAAGGGGCCCGGGAACATGAATGCCAACGAAATCGACCAGCAGACACTGCTGCAGAACGAAAAAGACCCCCTCACCCACACCCCCGTCCACCTGCTCTCCCTCGAGGGCGTCGGGAAGCACTACGGCAACATCATCGCCCTCTCGGACGTCACCATGGCCGTGGACAACGGCCGCGTCACGTGCGTGCTCGGGGACAACGGTGCGGGCAAGTCCACCCTGATCAAGATCATTGCCGGCCTGCACCAGCACGACGCCGGCGTTATGAACATCATGGGCGAGGAACGGAAGTTCTCCTCCCCGAGGGACGCGCTCGACGCCGGCATCGCCACTGTCTACCAGGACCTCGCCGTCGTGCCCCTGATGCCGATCTGGCGGAACTTCTTCCTCGGCTCCGAGCTCACCTCCGGCTTCGGCCCGTTCAAGAGCATGGACGTCGAGAAGATGAAGGCAATCACGCTCAAGGAACTCGCCGAGATGGGCATCGACCTGCGCGACGTCGAACAGCCCATCGGCCAGCTCTCCGGCGGGGAACGCCAGTGCGTCGCGATCGCCCGCGCCGTGTATTTCGGTGCGAAGGTCCTGATCCTCGACGAGCCCACCGCGGCCCTGGGCGTGAAGCAGTCCGGTGTGGTGCTCCGCTACATCCTGCAGGCCCGCGACCGCGGCCTCGGCGTCATCTTCATCACCCACAACCCGCACCACGCCTTCCCTGTCGGCGACCGGTTCCTGCTGCTCAAGCGCGGCAAATCAATCGGCTACTACGACAAAAAAGACATCACCCTCGACGAACTCACCGCCCAAATGGCCGGCGGCGCCGAACTCGCCGAACTCGCCCACGAACTCGAACAACTCGGCGGCCACGGCGACATCGTCAAGGCAGTCAAAAGCGAAGTCGCCGACGTGGCCCAGACCACCGGCAAGACCTACTAGCGAGCACCAGCCGTCCCGATCCCCGAAAGGACAGAGCCTTTGGCTTACCTGAACCGCAACCCCTCCGACGCCACCCCGCCCGTGCGGATCGGGCTGATCGGCTCCGGCTGGATGGGCGCTTTCCACGCCGAGAGCGTCGCCCGCCGGGTCCCCGGCGCCGAGCTCGCGGCCATCGCAGACCCCAATGTTGACTCCGCCAGCGCGCTGGCATCCGTCCTCGGTGCCGGCAAGGTGACGGCCGACGCCACCGACATCCTTGCCGACCCGGAGATCGACGCCGTGATCATTGCGAGCCCCGCGCGCTTCCACTCGTCGCTGATCGCCCAGGCCGCCGCCGCCGGCAAACACGTCTTCTGCGAGAAGCCGGCCGGGCAAAGCCTCGAAGAACTCGACGCCGCCCTCGCCGCAGTGGAGGCGGCCGGGGTGCACTTCCAGATCGGGTTCAACCGCCGGTACGCGGCGGACTTCCAGGCCGCGAAGAAGGACCTCGCCGCCGGAACAGTCGGGACGCCGCAGCTGCTGCGTTCGCTGACACGGGACCCCGGCACGGGAAGCATCCCGAACGCGGCCCGGGTCCCCGCGTGGACCGTCTTCCTGGAAACCCTGATCCATGACTTCGATACCCTCAACTGGTTCAACGAAGGCTCCGAGCCGGTGGAGGTCTACGCCCTCGCCGATGCGCTCGTGGAACCCGGACTGCGGGACCAGGGCTTCCTGGACACCGCCGTCGTGACCATCCGCTACAGCAACGGGGCCATCGCCGTGGCCGAGGCAAGCTTCAGCGCCCTCTACGGCTACGACATCCGCGGGGAAGTCTTCGGCTCCAAGGGCATGGTGCAGGCCGGGCGTGCCACAGAAACCGCGGCGCGCCGGTACACCGCCGACGGGATGTCTGCCGACACGCCTCGGCTGAACGTGGAGCTCTTCCGGCAGGCCTACACGGATGAACTCGTCGACTTCGCCGAGGCCGTGCGCGCACGGCGTGACGGCGGCAGTGACGATGCAGTGCCGGCGCCGGTCGCGTACTCTCTCACGCCCGGGGCAGCGGACGCCCGGCGGGCGCTGGCCACGGCGCTGGCCTGCATTGAATCGGTCAAGCGCCGTGCCCCAGTTGCAGTCAACACAGCCGCCGTCAACACAGCGGCCGCCGCCACGGGGTCCGTCAACAAAGGGTCCATCCACGAGACGGCAGTCTTCTGATGCGTCTTGCCGTCTGCGCGGAGATGGTCTTCACCGACCTCCCGTTTCCGGAGCGGGTGCGCCGGATCCACGAGGCCGGCTTCGACGTCGAACTCTGGGACTCCCGGACCAAGGACATTGGTGCGTTGAAGGCCACCGGGGCGGTGTTTTCCTCCATGACGGGCTACACCGCCGGCAGCCTGGTGGACCCCGACACGGCGGACGAGGTGGTGCGGACGGCGGAGTCGCTCATCCCCACCGCCCTGGAGCTCGGCGTGAGCCGGATGGTGGTGCACCCGGCTGAACTCATCGACGGCCGGGCGGCCCGCCCGGTCTACCGGGCCACCGGCCAGATGTGGACCACCGGGGCCCGGACCCTGGAACGGCTGGGCAGGCTCGGCGAGAGGTACGGGGTGACCTTCTGCCTCGAGAATCTCAACACCACCCTCGACCACCCCGGCATCCCGCTGGCCCGCGCCAAAGACACCCTGGCGCTGGTGCAGGCCGCCGGGCACCCGAATGCCAGGCTTATGCTCGATCTCTACCACGCCCAAATGGGGGAGGGGAATCTGATCGGGCTCGTCCGGGAGGCCCTGCCGTACCTTGGCGAAATCCAGGTGGCGGATGTTCCCGGGCGCTGCGAACCCGGCACCGGGGAAATCAACTATGCGGCTGTCGCCAGGGCGCTGGCGGAGGCCGGCTACGACGGCACCGTGGGCATGGAAGCCTGGGCCAGCGGTGACAGCCATGCGGCCCTCGAGGCCTTCCGGGCAGCATTCACCGTGCCCGCACTACACACGGGAGCACAAGCATGAAAGACGTCATCCTCGGACTGGTGGGCGTGGGGCGGATCGGCGTCATGCACGCCAACAACATCGCCTCGCTCAACGAGGTGCTGAATCCGCAGGGCATCAACGTCCGGCTCCGGCTCACGGACGTTGCCGAAGAGCACGCCCGGGCCGTCGCCGCCGGACTCGGTGCGCGGTTCCTGCCGTCGGTGGAGGCGCTCCTCGCCTCCGGGCTGGACGGACTCGTCATCGCCACGGGAACCGGAACCCACCCGGACCTGATCAAGGCCGGAGTGGACGCCGGGATCCCGGTCTTCTGCGAGAAACCCGTGGCCCTGAACGTGGCGGACGCCCTGCCGGTGCTCGACTACATCCGGGACCGGCACGGTGTGGTCCAGATCGGCCACCAGCGCCGGTTCGACGCCGGCTACCAGGAAGCGCGGCGTGCCTACCAGGCCGGTGAGCTGGGCTGGATCCACTCTCTGCGCGCAGTCACCTGCGACATGGCGCCGCCGCCGGTCGAGTTCCTGGCCAGTTCCGGCGGACTGTTCCGGGACTGCTCGGTGCACGATTTTGACATCCTGCGCTGGCTCACCGGCCGGGAAATCGTCGAAGTCTATGCCAAGGGTTCCAACAACGGGGACCCGGCCATCGGTGCGGCCGGCGACGTTGACACGGCCCTCGCGCTGGTGACGTTCGACGACGGCACTGTCGGCACCGTCTCTGCCACCCGGTACAACGGTGCCGGCCACGACGTGCGCCTGGAAATCCAGGGCTCGCGCAGTTCGCTGATGGTCGGCCTGGACGACAAGGCGGCGCTGGCCTCGGCCGAAGCCGGGATCTCGTTCCCGGCCGGGGAGCCCCACCGCACCTTCGCCGAGCGGTTCGACCAGGCCTACCGCTCCGAGATGGCCGCCTTCGTCGAGCTGATCCTGGGCCGCCGGGACAACCCGTGCACGCCGGAAGATGCCGTGGCCGCCTCCCGGGTGGCAGACGCCGCCCAGGAATCCCTCGCCACCGGTGTGCCGGTCCGCGTGGTCCAGGCCGTGGCCCACTGAGCGGGCCCACTGAGCGGGCCCACTAAAGCGGGCACTCCACCCCGGTTCAGGCGCCGAACGGCAGCCGCGGATCGAGATCCTGGCCTTCCCACGTCTGGCGGATCCAGCCGTGGTGCGGGTCGTCGCTGATGAGCCAGTCGCGGACCGGGCCGGGGCCGGCCATCACATTCAGGTAGTACAGGTCGTAGCCCGGGGCTGCCATGGCCGGGCCGTGCCAGCCGTAGGGCACCAGCACGACGTCGCCCGTCCGCACCTCCGCGGAGACGTCGATGGGACGCTGGTCGGAGGCGTAGACCCTCTGGTAGCCAATCGCGTCCACCGCTCCCGGCCGCGCAGGGTGGCCTGGTGCGGCCCGGGTCTCAAAGTAGTAGATCTCCTCGAGGCTGGTCTCCCCGTCCTTCTCCTCGTCGTGTTTGTGCGGGGGATAGGAGGACCAGTTGCCAGCAGGGGTCAGGACCTCGCACACGATGAAGCGGTCCGCCTCCAGTGCCGCGGGAGTGCCGAAGTTATGGACCTGGCGGGAGCAGTTACCGGCACCACGGAGTTCCACCGGCGTCTCGGCGGCCGTGATGAGGCGGGTGGGGTAGGACGCTTTCGCGGGAGCGGTGGCCACGGCCACGCGCCCGCCATCTGCCGAACTGATGGTCACGGCCTTGCCGGTTCCGGAGTAGAGGACGTCGCTGGGGCCGCTGAAGACGCTGTCCCGGCCGGCCAGCCGGTACTCCTGGCCCTCGACCGAAACCGTGAAGGACCCGTTGAGCGGGACCACGATGCGTTCCTCGTCCGCGGCGGGAAGGTCGACGGCGGCGGCCGCCCCCAGCGTGGCGACCTTCAGCCCGGTGTGGGCCCATCCCTCCACCTCCAGCGTGGAATCGGACGTGCCAATCGAGACGTCCCATTTCCCGTGTGTGGCGGTGCCGAGCGGATAGACCCAGTTGGCCATGAGTTCTGCCCTTTCGTTGCTGCGCCGGCGGAAGGCGCGGGATGTGCGGGGTGGGTGCGCGGGCAGCGCCTACCGCTGGACCAGCGTCATTTCAAAGCTGTAGGAATCGGCGCGGTAGACATGGTGGCCGGTCTCCACCTGGCGCCCGGTGTCATCCACTGCGGTGCGCTCCATGGTGACGAGGGCCGAGCCGGGGGTGGTGTCCAGCAGCGACGCCTGGTAGTCGTTGGCGATCATGGCCCCGATCCGCTGTGAGGCGAGCCGGAAGTTGACGCCGCCGTTGCGCAGGATCCCATAGAGGCCTTGTGAGCCCAGGAGTGCTTCGTCGATGGCGGTGATGTCGTCGCGCACCCAGTTCTCCATCAGCGCCAGCGGTTTTCCGCCTACCTTCCGGAGCCTGGTGAAGTGGTAGACCTTCGCCCCGGCGGGCAGCAGCAGCGCCGCCCGCGTGGCGGCGTCGGCCTCGTCGTGGGAGAAGCTCAGCACCTCCGTGGTGGGCTTGCTGCCGTTGTTGCTGAGGTCGTCGAACAGGCTGGACAGTTCAAGGGGGCGCCGGACCTGGCTCGAGACCACCTGCGTGCCGACGCCACGCTTGCGCACCAGCAGGCCCGAGCGGACCAGCTCGTCCATGGCCTTGCGCATGGTGGGGCGCGAGAGGTTCAGCTGTGCGGCAAGGTCGATCTCGTTGTCGAGCCGGCTGCCCGGGGGGAGGAGCCCGCCGTGGATCGCGGCCTCTATGCCCTGGACCACCTGGTGGTAGAGCGGGACCGGGGAGGACCGGTCGATATTCAGATTGAGCTGATTAGCCACTTTTTGCATAGCCACTGTTGAAGCGCTCCCTTGTGCCCCGGACCGGAAACCCGGCGGGGCCGCCGATCACTTGCATATGTTCTCTTGAAGCGCATGTTCTCTTGATAGGACATACTGCCTAAGTAGATGGTATCAGGGGCCAGCCGGTGATGTCAGGCCCAAAATACGCGCGAACCTACCGGTCCCGGCAGACGTCCACAAAGGCCCGGAACGGGGCCAGCCGTTCTTCGGCCGGGAGTTCCAGCGCCTCGGGATGCCACTGCACTGACGCGACCCAGCGCTCCGGGTCCTCCAGCGCCTCGATGGTCCCGTCCTCGGCTACCGCTGTCACCACGAGACCTGCGGCGACGCGGGCCACAGCCTGGTGGTGGCCGGAGGCAATTTTGACCGTGATGTTGGCGGTGTCCTTCCCGCTGCCGGCGTGCCCCGTGGCGGCGTTCCCAAATCCGATGGTCCCAGTGCCGACGGTCCCCGCGGCGACGGCACCCTTGGCGCCGTACAGTCCGGCCACCTTGGTGCCGCCCTGCACCTCGACCTCGTGCCAGGCCCACGGGCCGGCTCCGTGCATGGGCGCGGGCTCCCGGTGCGGCACGGTTCCCGGATCCATGTCCTGGATCAGCGTTCCGCCGTAGAGGACGTTGAGCAGCTGGTGCCCGCGGCAGACGCCGAGCACCGGCAGTCCGGCGTCGATCGACCGCCGCGCAATGGCCAGGTCCAGTTCGTCCTGGGCATGGCTGACGTCGTAGCAGGCATCGCCGGGTTCCTCGCCGTAAAGCCGGGGATCCAGGTCGCCGCCGCCCGGAAGGACGACGCCCTCGAGCGCCGCAAGCGCCGCATCCGGCGCCGTGAGCAGCACCGGTTCGCCGCCGCCGTCGCGCACCAGGTCCACAATGTAGTCAAAGAGCTTGTTGGCCTCCGCCACGCGCGGATCCGGGTCGGTAGAGCTGCTGAGCCGGACGGGAATTCCGATCCGGGGCCGGCTGCTGCGGGGGAGGGGCGGAGTCTGCATGATTTATTCTGCACCACAATTTCCGTGTCACCACGCAGGGCTAGGATTGCCGGATGACGAACAGATATCTCGTGTCCCGCAGCCGTTTCATCGCCGCCGCACCGGAAGCCATCTTCGAGGTGCTGGCCACGCCTGCGCTGCACAGCGTCATCGACGGCTCGGACACGGTCAAGGGTGCCCAGCCGCGCGGCCCCGAACGGCTGGCCCTTGGCGCGAAGTTCGGCATGGAAATGAACATGAAAATGGACTACAAGATCCTCAACACGGTCTGCGAGTTCGAGGAGGGCCGGCGGATCGCTTGGCGGCACTTCTACGGCCACGTCTGGCGCTACCTGCTGGAGCCCGCCGCGGATTCGGACGGCACGCCGGGCACCCTGGTCACCGAACAGTGGGACGCCCGCCAGGTCCGCGGCAAGTTCCTCCTGCGGCTCGCGGGCTACCTGCGGCGGCACCCCGCCAACCTGGAAAAGACCCTGGCCAAGCTCGGGGCCCATCTGGCCACTGCCGGGCCGCGCGAAGCCGGCAGCACCGGGAGTGCCGCCGACGGCCACCCGGAAGGCCGCTGACGCCGGCCGGTCCCGGTCCGTCCCGCGGCTTCTGTAATGTGGATGGCACCGGGAGCAACAGGCAAGAATGAAGGTGGGACGCGCAATGGGCCGCAGGACACTCGTTGACGACCTCGTTGACGGCCTGCTCGACGACATCCTTGACGGCAAGCTGCAGCCCCACGAAGCCATACCGCCGGAAGCCGACATCGCCAAGGCCTACGACGTCAGCCGCCTCACGGTGCGCGAGGCGCTCAAGGCCCTGCGGGCGCAGAACATCCTGTACGTCAAAGCCGGGCGCGGGACCTTCGTCAACCCCTCCGATAACTGGACCGGGCTGGATGCGATCTTCAAGGCCGCTTCGCACGGGAACGGCGCGGAGCAGGTCGCGGTGGGCCTGATCGAGATGCGGCGCATGGTGGAAACCGGGGCCGCCGCGCTCGCGGCCAAACGCCACACCGCCGAGCACGCCGAGCAGATGCGCCAGTGCATCGCGGACATGAAACGCTTCCATGATTCCGGCGACCTGGATGCCTTCGTCGCTGCCGACATCGGTTTCCATGACGCCGTCCTGAAGGCCGCCGGAAACCCCTTCATCCGGGCGCTGTTCGCCCAGCTGGGCCAGCTCCTCTACGTGAAACGACGCGAGACGTCCGCCGTCGAACAGATCCAGGTGCACGCCATCGAGTTCCACCAGAAAGTCATGGACAGCATCATCAGCGGCGACGCGGAGCTGGCCCGCCGCACCATGGACGATCACATGGAGCAGACCTACCAGGACTACGAGCGCTACGTGCACCGCCCGGCTTCCTGACTGACGCAACAAACACCGCGCACCACCGGGGCCTTGACGTAATCCACATCACTCTTCTATGCTTTTTCTCAGTTCGTAAGTCAGATGTCTGACATCTGACCCAGATTATGTCAGCTCCGGTTCCCGTTGGACCGGACGCCCCAAATATCCCCACGGATTCCCGCTGCCATCGCAGGTGACGGACTCCGTTAGACAGAAGGTCGAAGATGACTTCACTCTCCTTAAAGTCCGCAGGACTCGGCGAGCTTGGCGAGCGCACGCTCCGCAAGGTCCGCCGCCGCGTAATGCCGCTGATCGTCCTGCTTTACTTCGTTGCGTACCTTGACCGCAACAACGTGGGCTTCGCCAAACTCACCATGAGCGAGGACATCGGCCTCAGCGCCGCCGCCTTCGGTTTGGGCGCCGGTATTTTCTTCCTCGGCTATGCGCTCCTCGAGGTCCCCAGCAACGCCGGTATGTACCGCTTTGGCGCACGCAAGTGGCTGGCCCGGATCCTCATCACGTGGGGCATCTTCGCGACGGCCATGTGCCTGGTGAACGGTGAAACCACCTACTACGTCATCCGGTTCCTGCTGGGTGCCGCAGAGGCCGGGTTCTTCCCCGCCATCCTGTTCTACCTCACGCTCTGGTTCCCCGCCGCGCAGCGTGTGACGGTGCTCGGCATCTTCATCCTCGCCCAGCCCCTGTCCAACGCTCTGGGAGCGCCCGTCTCCGGCCTGCTGCTGCAGATGGACGGCGTCATGGGCCTCCAGGGGTGGCAGTGGTTGTACATCATCGAAGGCATCCCGGCCATCCTGCTGGGCCTCCTCACCCCAATCCTCATGACCGACCGCCCGCGGGACGCCAAGTGGCTCAACCCGGAGGAGCGGGAATGGCTTGCCACCACCATGGACAAGGAACTGGCCGCCAAGTCCAGCACCGGCAGCCACAACTTCCTGGCCGGCCTGAAGGACAAGCGCACCCTGACCTACTCCGCCCTCTACTTCGGACTGGTCTGCGGCATCTATGGCCTGGGCCTGTGGATGCCCACGATCGTCTCGGCCATGGGCAAGTTCTCCACGGCACAGATCGGCTTCATCGTGCTGATCCCGTACACGATTGCTGCAGTCTTCGTGTACTTCTGGAGCAAGCGCGCAGACCGGACCGGCAAGCGTGCCTGGCACACCGCCGTGAGCATGGTGCTGGCCGGGATGGGTCTGCTGGCCGCAGGTTACCTGCTGCCCGTCAACCCGATCCTCGCCATGATCGGGCTGACGGCCTCGGCCATGGGTATCTACGGAGCGATCGCCCCGTTCCTGTCCATGCCTTCCGCCGCGCTGACGGGGGCGGCAGCCGCCTCCGGGTTGGCCTTGATCAACTCGCTGGGCAACCTGGGCGGCTTCGTGGCCCCGTACGCCGTCGGACTCCTGAACGACGCCACGGGCAGCAACCAGAGCGGCCTGCTCTTCCTCTCCGCCTGCCTGTGCATCACCGCGGTCGCGACCTACCTCTACGCCCGCAAACGCCCCGAAGGCGACGCCGCACTGGACCCGGCTGTTGCCGCGACCTCCGAAGCGGGGACCGACTCCAAGGCCCCCGCCCAGCTCTCCTAATCTCCACATTCTGAAGGAAAAACAATGACTCCCAACAACTTCCCCTCCGAACGCACGGTGGTCCTGACCGGCGCCGCGTCCGCTCGCGGCATCGGCCGCGCGGCCGCCGACCGGATGGCCAGCGAGGGATGGTCCATCGCCATCCTCGACATCAACGCGGAGGACGCCAAGTCTGCCGCCGCGGAGATCGGCTCCAACCGTGCGGTCAAGGCCATCGGCGTCGGAGCGGACGTGTCCGACGAAGCGTCCGTTGACCGGGCCATCGCCGAGATCGAAGCCTCGCTCCCGCCGATTGTCGCGCTGGCCAACCTGGCGGGCATCAGCTCCCCGACGCCGTTTATGGAAACCACGGTGGAGGAGTGGGACAAGGTCTTCGCCATCAACATGCGCGGAACCTTCATCGTGTCCCAGCGCGTCCTCAAGGGCATGATCGAGCGCAAGCTCGGGCGCATCGTGAGCATTTCCTCGATCTCCGCCCAGCGCGGAGGCGGCACGTTCTCGAAGGTTGCCTACAGCGCGACCAAGGCCGGAATCCTTGGGTTCACCCGCGCCCTGGCCCGCGAAGTCGGCGAGTTCGGAATCAC
The DNA here is from genome assembly GCA_035466775.1 of Arthrobacter sp. Taxonomy (GTDB): domain Bacteria; phylum Actinomycetota; class Actinomycetes; order Actinomycetales; family Micrococcaceae; genus Arthrobacter. Next base: position 7,984 of record DATIUQ010000193.1, on the reverse strand, counting down.
GGTCAATGCCATTGCCCCCGGCCCGATCGACACCGACATCATGGGCGGAACCCTCACCGATGAGCGCAAGGCACAGCTGTCCGAGGGCATCATGATGGGCCGCGTCGGCACCCGCGAGGAAGTGGCGGCCCTGATCGCCTTCCTGCTCGGCCAGGACTCCGGCTACATCACCGCCGCCACCTATGACATCAACGGCGGCCTCCAGGTTTCCTAACCGCCCCGCCCGCCCCGTTGCGCTATCACTTTTAGGCCTTATCCTCCCGGAATGGCCGCCAAGAGTGATAGCGCATCGGGGTTTAACGCGACGGTCTAGGCTGGCTCCATGAACGCCGCCCGCAGCCTGCACCCCAGTCCGCGCACCCTGGAGGTCGAAAGCCTGGACAGCTTCGACCGGCTGGTGGCGGCCGGGGCGCGGTCCATGCAGGGCTGGCATGCCCAGTCGCTGGACCTGCGCGGACGGGCGGCGCAGCTCGAGGCCATGCAGGCGCAGGGTGGAATCTTCCTCGGGTGCACGTTCGACGCCGGAGTGGAAGACTCACTGCGCAGCCGCGGCGCCCTCATCTTCCCCAAGCTCGAGGCGGTACCGTTCAACCCCTACCGCGGCCGGCTGTACACCCCGCAGGAGCTCTACGAGGGGATCGCCGACTCACGCTACGAGGACACCCCGGACGCCAGGGTGTACCAGTGGAGCATCCGGCCGGGACAGCGCCATCGCCTTGACGCGACCCTGGCCGCGGCCCTGCATGACCACTCGATCGGCGATGCCCTCGATGAGCTGACGCGCTCCGACCTCTGTGCCGGCCGGACCATGGTGGGGGTCATGGGCGGGCATGCCGCGCACCGCGGTTCCGGCGTTTTCGAGGAGGCCGCGCTGCTGGGACGGCTGCTGGCAAAGGACGGACGGGTGGTTGCCACCGGCGGCGGTCCCGGCACCATGGAGGCCGCCAACCTCGGCGCCTACCTGAGCGATACCCCGGAACATGACTTCCGCCGCGCCCTGGACGACCTCGCCGCGGTCCCCGGGTTCCGGCCCTCTGTCTCGGCGTGGGCGCGGTCCGCCGCCGCCGTCGTCGAACGCCATCCGGGCGGCACACCGTCGCTGGGTGTTCCCACATGGTTCTACGGGCACGAGCCGCCGAACTTCTTCGCCACGCACATCGCCAAGTACTTCGCGAACGCCATCCGCGAGGCCATCCTGCTGGAACTGTGCAACGGCGGCATTGTGTTCCTGCCCGGCTCCGGGGGGACGGTGCAGGAGATCTTCCAGGACGCCTGCGAGAACTACTACGGCACCCCGGAGACCATCATGCCGATGGTGCTGGTGGGCCAGGAGCACTGGCTGCGGCGCTACCCTGCGTGGCCCCTGCTGCAGAGCCTTGCGGCGGGACGGCGGATGGAGAACCGGATCTTCCTGGTGGACACGGTGGAAGAGGCGCTCGCCGTCCTGGACCGTTAGGGGCTCAGAGGTCCTTGCGGCACTGCGCTTTGCCCAGCTCGTACAGGCCGTTCAGGTCGCCGGCGGCCAAGCCGTCGGGCGCGCCGATCTCGGGGTACATGAGCTGCACCGGGTCGTCCACGTGCTCCAGGCCCATCACATGGCCCAGTTCGTGCAGGATCACGGCGGTGGCATACGCGGCGCCATCCGGCCGGCCGAGGTCCTCGGCGATCTGCGGGGCGTCGAGTTCCAGGCTCCCGGTGACAAAGCTCTTGGGTCCGTCGCCGAAGCTGAAGTGGGTGCTGCCCCCTGTGCCGATCACCGGACCCTTGAGCTGCGGGGCCTGGTCCGGGGTGGTCCACGCGATCAGCAGCGGCGCCCAGCGTTCGCCGTAGGCGTCCTGCTGGTAGGGGACGCGGGACTGGGAGGGCGCCTCGGTGGTCGCGCCGTCGTCGACGAATTTGATGCCGGTCGCCCGGGACATCGTCCTGATCGCGTCCTCGACCAGGCGCTCGGCGCCCGCCGGAGCCAGTGCCGCGTTCACCACGTAGTGCAACGGCCGGCATGGCGAATAGCCCACCGGGGTGCCGTCGTCGTTCATGGCAAGGAACCGGTACGAACTGCTGGCTACGGCCGGTTTCTGCGGGTGTCCGAGCGGCTCGTCCTGCTCTTCGACGCCGGGCGGCGGAGTGTCCGTCCGCACCGCTTCGACGGCCGCCGGCTGCCCGTGCTGGCCCGCCTGGCCAGCCGTCGCCGGGCCCGGCCCGGTCCCGCGGCTGACCTCGAAGAGACCGGCGAAACGAGGGTCCCCGTAGATGAAACCTGCGGCCAGGAACGCGGCGCCGGCAATCAGGGCTGCGGTCGCCAGGCCGCGGAAGATCCGCCACGTGGTGCGGGGCCGGCTGTGCCGAGGTGACCGGTCCCGGAACTCAGGACCCTCCACTAGGCGACCACCGCGCCGAACGCCATGCCCAGCAAGTACGTTACGCCTGCCGCGCCCATGCCGATCGCCAGCTGGCGAAGGCCGCGGGTCGCGGGCGACGTGCCGGACAGGAGTCCGACGACGCCGCCGGTGAACAGGAGCGCCAGGCCCACCAGGGCGGCGGACAGCACCAGTGCCGCAACTCCGGTCATGCCCAGCACGAAGGGGATAATCGGCACGATGGCGCCGGACGCAAAGAAGCAGAAGCTCGACGCCGCCGCGCTCCAGGCAGTGCCAACGGCTTCGTGCTCGTCGCGGGCTTCCGGAACCTCCGGCTGCAGGGACAGGCTCGGATCGCAGTCGCAGTCGCGCAGGCCCATCCGCTCCGCGACGCGGTGCTCGGCGGCCTCCCGCGACATGCCGCGGGCCAGGTAGACCAGCAGGAGTTCGTTGTGTTCGATGTCCAGCGAGGGTGCGGCGGCCAGGGTGATCTGGGTGGGGCGGGTCGCGGCCAGCAGTTCACGCTGGGAACGCACGGAAATGAATTCGCCGGCTCCCATGGACAGCGCCCCGGCCAGCAGCCCGGCGACACCGCTGAGCAGGACCACGGAACTGCCGACGCCGGAGGCGGCCATGCCCATGACCAGGGACAGGTTGCTGACCAGCCCGTCGTTGGCGCCGAAGACTGCCGCGCGGAAGGTGCCGGCCAGCCGGTTGCGGCCCCGCGTGGCGAGCCCGCGGACCACTTCCTCATGGATCTGTTCATCGGCGACCATGGCCGGTGTGGCGGAGGGGTCGGTGGCGTACGGGGAACGGCTTTCGGCCCGCTGGGCGAGAGCCAGGACAAACACCGAGCCGAAGTGGCGTGCCAGGAAGCCCAGCAGCTGGCTGCGGAGCGAGGCGGGGCGGGGGCGGCCCGCGTGGTCGCCGAGCAGTTGGAGCCAGTGGGCTTCGTGGCGGCCCTCGGCTTCGGCCAGGGCGAGGAGGATGTCGCGCTCTTCGCCGCTGCGGTTCTGGGCCAGGTCCCGGTAGACCGAGGCTTCGGCCCGTTCGTCGGCGAGATACTGCCGCCACCGTTTGATGTCCGCGGAACTCGGTGCCGCAGCGGCCGCCCCGTGGCGCGGTGCGCTGTCGCGGGGCTCCGGGCGGCCGGGTCCGGTGTTGTGCGGATCAGATGTGGCGTGCTGAGACACGGAAGCTCCTGGGCTTGAAAGGGCATGGTTCGGCCCCATTGCGTCTTTAGCGTACCGCTTATTTCCGCGTGTTTTCGGCTGGCGATCCTCAGCGGGGAGTTTAGGCGGACCGTAAAAAGTGCCGCGCCACGGGGCAACTCTGGGGCTGGCCGTTGCCGGGCCGGGGCCGGGCCGTTGAGCCCTTGACCGTCCGGGTCCGTGGTGTTCGAATGAAAGCCACGGCGGGTTCTCCGGAACCACTGCCGCCAGCGAGGGCCTACGGAGGTTGCACCATGGACAACAGCGGATCCCACCCCGTCCAGCCGGCCAGGGATACGGTCGAATCCGATCCGGCCTATGACTACGCGGAGGACACCCCGGTCGATGTTTCGGAGACCGAGGAGGAGGAACTGCTCGAAGAGGCCGAGCGGCTCGTTCCGCTGGACAAGGACGATTTCCTCGGCGAGGACCAGCCGGTGGTGCCCCTGGACTCGGACGAGTTCCGCCAGCCGGAAGAGCCGGAGTAGGCAGCGCTTCCTATATATACGTCGGCTCACACGCTTACGAACGACGGTTTTTCGAGCGACGACGAAGCGACGGCGAAACAAACGACGACGGCGGCGTCCCCTTAGGGAAGCGCCGCCGTCGTCGTCCGTTTGATGGCCGTGGGATCCGCGGTGCTGCGCGGTCCCACAGGAGCCAGCCGCTGAACGCGCGGGGATCCTAGTGGGTCAGGACAGGAACCTGTTCGTCCTCGGCGGCGCTGCCGGCGACCCGACGGTGCCAGTTGGCCATGACCGCGGGATCCGTCGGCTTGGTCAGCAGTGACACCGCAATGTAGACCACCGCGGAGGCCAGCAGGCCGAAGTAGATCGGCTCGTTGGCGTAAATGCCGTCCAGCGGCACCTCGGCGTTGATCTCCAGGATGATCATGGTGCCGAGCGTGATGACCGAGCCCACGGCCATTGAAGCGGCCGCTGCGACACCGGTGCCGCGCTTCCAGACCAGGCCGCCGAGGATGGCAACAAGGAGCCCGCCGACCAGGATGTCGTAGGCGATCGTCAGGGCCGCGACGACGTCCTTGGTGATGATGGCGATGACGATCGCCACGATGCCGAGACCCAGGACCCACATGCGGTTGGCCTTGACGTCGTGCTCCGGGTTGTCCGTGTCATCGGTGTTGATGTTCTTGCCGAACCAGCTCGCGACGAACGGCAGGACGTCGGCGCGGGCCACGGTGGCGGCCGCGATCAGTGCGCCGGAGGCCGTGGACATCATGGCGGCAACGGCCGCGGCGAGGACCAGGCCGCCGATGCCGATCGGCAGGAGGTTGGTGGCGACCTCGGCGTAGACAACGTCCTTGCCGAGGGCCTTGACGTCGATGTCCGGCAGTGCGACGCGGGCGCCGAGGCCAATCAGGGCGCCGGCGGCGCCGTAGAGGATGCAGTAGATGCCGGCGGTGGCGCCGCCCCAGCGGGCGACCGAGGGGGTTTTGGCGGTGAAGACGCGCTGCCAGATGTCCTGGCCGATCAGCAGGCCAAGGGTGTAAACGACGAAGTACGTGATGATCGTCTGGATGCCGATGCCGTCAATCTGGAAGAAGCTGGCGTCCACACGGGCACGGATGCCCTCGAAGCCGCCGGCGGCGTTGAGCGTGAACGGCAGCATCAGCAGGAAGATGCCGACCGTCTTGATGACGAACTGGACCTGGTCGGCCAGGGTGATGGACCACATGCCGCCGATGGTCGAGTAGACCAGGACGATCGCGCCGCCGATGGCGATCGCGAGGGCGCGGTCCCAGCCGAAGAGCACAACGAAGATGGTGGCGTACGCGCCGGTGGACGTGGCGCAGAGCATCAGCGTGTAGGCCAGCATCACGATGCCGGAGGTCTGGGTGGCGTTGCTGCCATACCGCAGGCTGAGCATCTGGGAAACGGTGTAGATCTTGAGTTTCTGGATGGTGCTGGCGAAGAGCAGGCTGAGCAGCAGCACGCCGACGCCGATCGCGACCACGAGCCACATGCCGGAGATGCCGAACTTGTAGCCCAGGCCGACGCCGCCGACGGTGGAGGCGCCACCGAGCACGACGGCGGCCATGGTTCCGGTGTAGAGGAACGGGCCGAGGCGGCGGCCGGCCACCAGGAAGTCGCTGTTGTTCTTGGTGCGGGACTTACCCCACCACCCGAACGCCAGCATGGCGACGAGATACACCACCACAATGGCGATGTTGACGAAACTTGCGTCCATTAAGGGCTCCTCAGAGCTGTTGGGAGCAGGGCTGACCCGGCCGGCGCACAACAGGGCGCAGGGGATCAGGTGCTTCTTGACGGGTACGGTGACGGACTGCCGGCGGGATTGTCCCTTGGGTAAGGTACTCCGCCGCGCCTACTTCGACAGCAATTGCCTCATAGGCAACACTTGTTGCCAAACAGTATGTTGTGACCCGGGTAACAGTCAAGACGCATTACGCGTCGCGGTCGGATCGGGGCTCCGCGGGGCGCCGTCCCGCTAGTATTGCTCCAACGATGGGGCCAAGCGGCCGGCCGTGAAAGGTTCCTAAATGAAGGCTCTACCAGTAGAACCGAGCAACGTTCCCGTTGCCATCGGTTCGCGGATCCGTGCCGCCCGGCAGTCGCAGCGGCTCACCATCGAGCAGGTCGCCGACGCTACCGGGCTGACCAAGGGGTTCCTCAGCCGGGTCGAGCGCGACCTCACTTCTCCCTCGGTGGCGTCCCTTGTGACGCTGTGCCAGGTGCTTTCCATTTCGATTGGCGATCTTTTTGCCGCCCCGGAAACGCATCTCACCAAGAAGAACGAAGGCCCGCGGATCTCCCTTGGTGGCGAGGGGATCGTGGAGCGGCTCCTGACCGCGCGCTCAGAGCGGCGCGTGCAGATCATCCAGGCCGTGATCGAGCCTCGAGGCCGCGGTGAATCGGAACTCTATGCGGTGGACTGCGACGTCGATGTGCTCCACGTTGTCCGGGGCAGCATCCGGCTGATCCTCACCAATGAGGAATTCGAACTGCACACGGGGGACACCGTGACCTTCCCGGGCCGTGAGCCGCACACGTGGGTGAACCCGACGGATGACGCCGTCGAGGTCCTCTGGGTGCTGGTCCCCGCCGCGAGCCGCTAGCTTTTATGGCCTGTCCCCGGTTGGGGTTGTGGCTGCGTTCCTGCCCAGTTACTCCCTCCCAGGGTCCTTCCGGAGGTGGTGAAACCCCGGAATTCCGCGGTTTCTCCGGTGGGGCGCCGAGCTAACTGGGCAGGAGCGTCACGGTGCAGGCTGTGAACGCCGGCCCAGCAGGTCCGGATCTGCCTCTGAGCTTCTTGCCCGGTTTCTTGGCAGCCCACATTGGGGTTGCGGCCGCGGTTGTGACCCTTTTGGCCTCTCCGGGGTTGTGGCTCGCTCCTGCCCAGTTACTTGACTTGCCGCACCGCGGGCGACCGGGTAAGGCCCGGAATCCCGCGGTTTCTCCGGTGGGGCGCCGGACTAACTGGGCAGGAGCGTCAGGGTGCAGGCTGTGAACGCCGGCCCAGCACGGTCTTGGTCTGCCTCCAAGCTTCTGCCCGGTTCCTTGGCAGCCCACGTCGAGGTTGCGGCCGCGGGTGCGACCCTTGGCCTCTCCCGGGTTGTGGCTCGCTCCTGCCCAGTTACTTGACCTGCCAAAGCCGCGGGCGTCCCGGTATGGCCCGGAATGTCGCGGTTTCTTCGTCGTGGGGCCCGAAGTAACTGGGCAGGAGCGTCAGTGTGCGGGCTATGGACGCCGGCCCAGCACGGTCCGGATCTCGGCCAGGACGCGCTCCGGCTCGAACCAGATGTGCTCGGGCATGTACCGAAGCACCGCGAAACCGCCCAAGGTCGAGGCGTTGTTGCGGCCCAGGTCCCGGCGCAGGGACTCGCGGCTGGAATGGAACGCGAAGCCATCCACTTCGACAATCAGATATCCCTCGATCAGGAAGTCGACCCGGCCGATCCCGGGCAAGTAGACCTGGGCGTCGTAGCCAATTCCGTTGGCGCGGAACAAGTGCTGGGCGTCGACCTCAACAATAGATTCGGCCCGGAGATCCAGCTGGTGCAGCGCTTTCAGGGCGCTGCCGGACCGGTCTGCTGTGAGCTGGGCCTTCAAGAGCTCCAGCGGAACGCCATGCAGACGCATGGCCGAGGTCGCGATGGCTGTTGATGCCGGGGGAGCGAGGCAGGTGATTGCGTGCAGCACGACGTCCTCTACCGCGGCCAGTGGCAGCGTGGGATGGCCGTCGAACCGTACCGTCCGGTGCCGGACGAAGCCGCCTCCGCGGCCGTGGTTGCACGCGAGGTGGTGCTGGACTGGGGCCTCCCGCAGCCAGAGCCCGAAGTGCCCCGCCGCACTTGCACAGGTGACCCGGGCGTTGTTCCGGATCGCGGACTCGAACTCGGGTTGGCACTTCGGAAGGACAAAGACGCCGCGCCGT
>DATIUQ010000192.1:0-8862 GCA_035466775.1 Arthrobacter sp. | reverse complement strand
CGTGTGAAGATCCACAGGCCTTCCCGCTCCGGAATGCCGGGGTGCCAGTTGGCCGGGCTCTTGGACCTCGACTGGCTCTGCGTCATGTGTGACATTTCCTTGCTAGAAACTGTTTCCCTCAGTAGTAAACCACTAAACCCCTTGCAATGACCGGGGAGCGGGCTCCCACGCTCGGGTAGCCTGTGATTGATGACATACCTGCCGGGGCTCGCAAAGGCCGCACTGCCAACGACGGTGGTGTGGGACCCAGCCATGACCGCCTACAACTTTGGCCACGGCCACCCGATGGCCCCGGAGCGGATGGAACTCACTGCCAGGCTGGCCGGCAGCCTGGGTCTGCTGGACCTGGACCACGTCACGGTCTCGGCCCCGGACGTCGCCAGTGACGCGGAGCTGTGCACAGTCCACAGCCCGGACTTCGTCGCCGCCGTGCGGCGTGTGAGCGCGGATCCCGGGTCCCCGGACCTGGAACGCGGGCTCGGTACCGAGGATGACCCGGCGTTCGCCGGCATGCACGAGGCCAGTGCCCGGCTGGCCGGCGGCTCCCTTCTCGCCGCCGCCGCCATCCTGGACGGCACTGCCGTCCGGGCCGTGAACTTCGGCGGGGGCATGCACCATGCGGCCCGCGAACGCGCGAGCGGTTTCTGCATCTACAACGACGCGGCCCTCGCCATCCAGCGTCTGCTCGACGGCGGTGTGCAGCGCGTCGTGTATATCGACGTCGACGCCCATCACGGCGACGGGACCCAAAGCATCTTCTGGGACGATCCGCGCGTGCTGACAATTTCCCTGCACGAGACGGGGCTGACCCTGTTCCCGGGCACCGGTTTCGCCAACGAGATCGGCGGGCCCAACGCGCAGGGCAGCGCCGTGAACGTTGCCCTGCCGGCCGGGACCGGGGACGGTGGCTGGCTCCGGGCCTTCCACGCCGTCGTGCCGCAGCTCGTGGGCGCCTTCGAGCCTGAGGTCATCGTGAGCCAGCACGGCTGCGACTCCCACCGGCTGGATCCGCTGACGCACCTCAACATCAGCGTCGACGGCCAGCGTGAGGCTGCCACCGCCATCGGCAACCTCGCGGCCCGCTACTGCGACAACCGCTGGATCTCCACCGGCGGCGGGGGCTACAACGTCGTCACCGTGGTGCCAAGGGCCTGGAGCCACCTGATCGCGATCGCGGCCGGGCGCCCAGTTCCGCTGCGCACGCCCGTGCCGGAGGACTGGCGCAGCTATGTGAAGGACAACTACGGGGCCAAGTACGGCGTGGCCGCACCGGACATGATGGGCGACGACGTCGACCTCTGGTGGCGTTCCTGGGAAGTCGGCTTCGATCCGAACGACGAAGTGGACCGGACAGTGATGGCCACCCGCAAGGAAGTCTTCCCGCTCTACGGGCTGGATCCCTGGTTCGATTAGCCGGCTGCTGCGGCTAGCCGGCTGCGGACGGCTCGGGGCTGGGTTTCTCGGTCTGGAACACCACCCCGGCGGCGCCGATGATCCAGCCGAGCAGCGAGAGTGAGAACGCCCCGATCAGGTCGCTGGACGCGGTGCCCTTCACCAGCCACACGCCGAGCACCAGCAGTCCGATCGCGAGGTACACCATCAGCGCCGTGATGACCCGGCCGGAGAGCTTCGTGGTGATCCCTCCGGCGTCGAAGACACCCGCCTGGGCTTTGCCCGCCTCCCCGCCGCTTTGCTCCTCCCGGCGCACCTCGGCGATGGTGAAACCGAGGGCGGAGGCCGTCAGTGAACTCAGCGAGGTCGACAGCGCCCCGGCGGCGCAGACGACGGCGCCGTTCAGCTGGGGCGGGGTGCCCGGTATCTCCGGGACAAACACCCAGACCTGAATCAGGACGTTTCCCCAGACGATCACGAACAGGGCCAGGAACACGGCAGCGATGATGTTGAACAGCTGTTTCCGGAAGAAATCCCCCATGGTGGTCCCCTCCTCTGGGTCGGTGGGCTGCGGCCTCACCTGCCGGGGAGGCGGTGTGTCCGTTCTAGCACCGGCCCCCGTGCGGGGCAATGCCCGGCGGGTACCGTCGGGGACCGCAATTGGTGGATGCCATCTGGCGTATATGTCGCTAGTGTGGAGGGCATGGTGACAGACGACGTATTTGCCGTCATTGCTGAGGCAACCCGGCGTGACATTCTGGTATCCCTCCGCAAGGGGGACAAAGCAGTGGGGGAGCTGGTCCAGGAGCTCGAAGCCAGCCAGCCCACCATTTCCAAACATCTCAAGGTTCTCCGCGAAGCGGACCTGGTCAGCATGCGCGCCCAGGGCCAGAAGCGCTACTACACGCTCAATCCCAAGCCGCTGGCCGGGATCGCCAGCTGGCTGGAGACGTTCGACGTCGGCGCTGCCACCCCGGTGGCGCCACCGGCGATCTCATCGGAACCGTCACCGGTCCGGACGCCGGACCGCCGGCTCCAGACTGTCCCGGACACGCTGGCCGAGGCTGCGGTGCCCGCACCGGCCACACAGCCTGCCGCGGCGCTCGCCGGGCGGCCCGCGGGCAGCCCGCTGAGCCCCGCCGTCGTTCTCCCGGTCGGCACGGCAGGCGAGGACAAAATGCCGCAGCAGATCGGCCGCACCGTCGGCCGGGCGGCCACGAAGGCCGCCGATCTCCTGGCCAACCTGCCGAAGTTCGGCCGCAAGAAGTAGCCCGTTTGTGCCCCGCATCACCCCGTTTCTGTCACACGGGGCGCTCCTCGGTGCCCGAATGGATATCGCCTCCGGCCCGGTGCAACCATGGAAAGGCTTGTTTTGTCGCGTCCGATGAGGGGCGCTGAAGTTTAGGGAGTTGCAATGGACGCACGGCTTGAAGCCATCCGGGACACGGTGCTGGCACGGAATCCCGGCGAAGGGGAGTTCCACCAGGCCGTCACTGAGGTCTTTGAAAGCCTCGGCCCGGTGCACGACAGGCACCCGGAGTTCCTTGAAGGCGCCGTCCTGGAGCGGCTCTGCGAGCCCGAGCGGCAGATCATCTTCCGGGTCCCGTGGGTCGACGACGCCGGCCGCTTCCAAATCAACCGCGGCTTCCGGGTGGAATTCAACTCAGCGCTGGGCCCCTTCAAGGGGGGCCTGCGCTTCCACCCTTCGGTGAACCTGGGCATCGTGAAGTTCCTCGGCTTCGAGCAGATCTTCAAGAACGCCCTGACCGGCATGCCGATCGGCGGCGGCAAGGGCGGCTCCGATTTCGACCCGCGGGGACGTTCCGATGCCGAGATCATGCGTTTCTGCCAGTCCTTCATGACGGAGCTGTACCGCCACATCGGCGAGTACACCGACGTGCCTGCCGGGGACATCGGCGTCGGCGGCCGGGAAATCGGCTACCTATTCGGACAGTACAAGCGGATCACCAACCGCTACGAATCCGGCGTCCTCACCGGCAAGGGCATCTCCTGGGGCGGCTCGCTGGTGCGCCCCGAAGCCACCGGCTACGGCACTGTGATCTTTGCCGAGGAAATGCTCAAGACCCGAGGGCTGTCCTTCGACGGCCAGCGCGTGGTGGTTTCCGGTTCCGGCAACGTTGCCATCAACGCGGTTGCCAAGGCCCAGTCCCTCGGCGCCACCGTGGTCGCGTGCTCGGATTCCTCCGGCTACATCGTCGATGAGGCCGGGATCGACGTGGCGCTGCTCCGCCAGATCAAGGAGGTCGAGCGCGGCCGGCTCAAGGAGTACGCAGCCCGGCGGTCCGCCGTCACCTACGTGGACGGCGGTTCCGTCTGGGACCTCGACGCCACCGTGGCCCTTCCGTGTGCCACGCAGAACGAGCTCGACGGCGACGCCGCCGCCCGCCTGGTCCGCAACGGGCTGCTCGCGGTGGGGGAGGGTGCCAACATGCCCTCGACGCGTGACGCCGTCGCGGTCTTCCAGGAGGCCGGCGTCCTGTTCGGCCCGGGCAAGGCCGCCAACGCGGGAGGCGTGGCAACGTCCGCGCTGGAAATGCAGCAGAACGCCAGCCGCGATTCCTGGTCCTTCGCGCACACCGAAGACCGGCTCACCGAGATCATGGTTGGAATCCACGACCGCTGCGCCGCCACCGCGGACGAGTACGGGGACCCGGGGAACTACGTGCTGGGTGCGAACATCGGCGGCTTCGTGAAGGTGGCCGACGCGATGCTCGCCCAGGGGCTCATCTAGGCCTGTCCGTCAGCGCCCGGGCGCGTCGAATTCTGAGTTCGCGGCAATGTCAGCGACGGACATTGCCGCGAACTGCACGCTCGAGGAGCAGGGATCCAGGGACCGGGAGCTACTTCTTCAGGATCCGCACGTGGTCCGGGGTCAGGTCCGAGATCCGGCTGACGCCCAGCAGCGCCATGGTGCGGAGCATGTCCTTTTCCAGGATCTCGATGGCCCGGTCCACACCGGCCCTTCCGCCGGCCATCAGCCCGTAAAGGTAGGCGCGGCCGATCAGCGTGAAGTCGGCGCCCAGGGCCAGGGCCGCGATGATGTCCGCGCCGCTCATGATGCCGGTGTCCAGTATGACCGCCGCTTCGCTGTTGTCCGCCTTCAGCGCCGCCGAGACGTCCGGGAGCAGGTGGAACGGGATCGGGGCCCGGTCGAGCTGGCGGCCGCCGTGGTTGGAGAGGACAACGCCGTCGGCCCCGTGGTCCACCACCCGGCGGGCGTCCTCGACGGTCTGGATGCCCTTGACCACCAGCTTGCCCTTCCACGTTTCGCGCAACCAGTCGAGGTCATCGAACGTCAACGTGGGGTCGAACATCGAGTTGATCAGGTCCGCGACGGTTCCGGTGTATCGGGACAGCGACGCGAAGGTCAGCGGCTCGTGGGTGAGGAAGTTGAACCACCACGCCGGCCGGTACGAGGCGTCCAGCACGGTCTTGATGGTCAGCGCCGGGGGGATGGTCATGCCGTTCCGGACGTCGCGCAGCCGGGCTCCGGCGACGGCGGTGTCCACGGTGACCATGAGGGTGTCGTTGCCCGCCCTGGCGGCGCGCTCGATCAGTTCGAGCGAACGGTCGCGGTCCGTCCACAGGTAGAGCTGGAACCAGTTCCGGCCGTCGGGTGCGGCGGCGGCCACGTCCTCGATGGAGGCCGTGCCCATAGTGGAGAGGGTGTACGGGATGCCGGCGGCCGCGGCGGCCTGGGACCCGGCGTATTCGCCCTCGGACTGCATCATCCGGGTGAATCCGGTGGGGGCAATGCCGACCGGGAGCCGCGACCGCTTGCCAAGGATCTGCGTTTCGAGGTCCACGCGGGACACATCGCGCAGAATGCCGGGACGGAACTCGATGTCGAGGAACGCCTCTCGGGCGCGGCGGAGCGTGATTTCGGCTTCGGCGGCGCCGTCGGTGTAGTCGAACGGGGCCTGCGGCGTGCGGCGCTTCGCCATGTCCCGGAGGTCCCAGATGGTGCTGGCGCGCCGTAGTCTCGCCCCGCGGCTGAACTCCGGCTTCTTGAACTGCATCAGCGGGCCCAGGTCCGAGTACTTGGGAACGCGGCGCTTGAGGGCGGCCGGAATGCTTCCCGGGGCGGTCGCCGCGGAGGAACGGCCCGCGCCCGTGTCTTCGGCTCGGGTGGGCGCCTCGGGGTTGCCGGGTTCAATCGTCTGCGTCATTGCTGCCTCCGGGCAGGTCGTGTGGTCCTGGTGTGGGGAACCCAGATGGCGAAGCCGCCGGGGGTGTGGTCCAACCACAGTCTAGGCCTGTGGTCCAACCACATCAAGTAGGATGGGCCCATGCGCACCCACCAGCTTGTCCTGCAGTGGATCGAGGGCCAGCTCTCCAGCGGTCAGCTGGCCCTGGGCGGACGGCTTCCCGCCGAACGCTTGCTCGCCGAGCAGCTTCACGTCTCCCGCACGTCCGTCCGCGAGGCCATCCGCGTCCTAGAGGCCATGGGTGTGCTCCGGGCAGGGGTGGGGTCGGGCCCGGAGGCAGGAACCGTCGTCATCGCCGATCCGGCCGCGGCGCTGGGCTCGGCGCTGCGGCTGCATGTCGCCACCTCGCACCTGCCCGTCAAGGACATCGTGGAGACGCGCGTGCTGCTGGAGTCCTGGGCCGCTTCCCGGGCCAACCCTGAGTCGCCCGCACTGGCCGAGGCGACCCGGCTGCTGGAGCAGATGGACAGCTGTGAGGAGACGGAGGCCTTCCTTGCCCTGGATGTCCGCTTCCACCTGGCCCTGGCGGATGCCGCGGGCAACGCCGTCGTCAGCGCCATGATGGGCTCCCTGCGCGAGGCCATCCAGGACTATGCAGGACGGCTCACCGGAAACCTCCCGGACTGGGACGCTACTGCCGCACGGCTCCGTGCGGAACATCGGGGCATCCTGGCGGCCATCACCGGTCACGACGGCGGCCGGGCGGCGCAACTCGTGGCGGACCACATCGAGGGCTACTACGCCGAAGCCGGGCTGGGTTCCGGGGACTGACGTGGCGGCTGCCGGCCGGCCGATCCTCCGGCTGATCCGTCTCCCGTCCTGCCGGGCGAGGCCGCAATGTTACGTGCCGCGTTTTGCCGAAGCGAGAACCGCCGGGCTATGGTCGGGTCATGACTAACCGTTGGTATGCGTATTTTTCGTTGGCTCTGGAGGGGCCCGCGTCTAGCTGACACGCATCCAACCTTCCTTCAGAGCCAACCGGGCAGAGATCATTCTCTGCCCTTCGCCATTTCCCGGCGGGTTCTGATCTGGGCCCGCTCCGCACTCCGGAACAGGACCCCCGAACATGAGCATCGAAGCAGCCCCCGAATCCCAGCTGTCCACCTCCAACCTGCGCGTCAGCGAGTTCACCCCGCTGCCGACCCCGCAGGACATGGTCGCCGAACTGCCGCTGGACACCCGTCTGGCCGAGGTCGTAGCGCGGGGCCGGGACGAGGTCCGCGCCGTTATGGACGGGGTCGATGACCGCTTGCTGGTTATTGTGGGTCCCTGCTCCATCCACGATCCCAAGGCCGGCCTGGAATACGCCCGCAGGCTGGTCAGCCAGGCCGAGAAGCACAAGGAAGACCTGCTGATCGTGATGCGGGCTTACTTCGAGAAGCCGCGCACCACGGTGGGATGGAAGGGCCTGATCAATGATCCCCGGCTCGACGGAAGCCACGACATCGCCGCCGGGCTGCGCGCCGCACGCCGCTTCCTGCAACAGGTCACGGCCCTCGGCCTGCCCGCGGGCACGGAGTTCCTGGAACCGATCAGCCCGCAGTACATGGCGGACATCGTCTCCTGGGGCGCCATCGGTGCACGCACCACCGAAAGCCAGATCCACCGCCAGTTGGCGTCGGGACTGTCCATGCCGATTGGGTTCAAGAACGGGACCGACGGCGACCTGCAGGTCGCGCTGGACGCGTGCAGCGCCGCCGGGGCGGCCCAGGCGTTCCTCGGCATCGACGGCGATGGCCGGGCCGCCCTGGTGTCCACGGCAGGAAACCCCGACACCCACATCATCCTCCGTGGCGGGCGCAAGGGCCCCAACTACTCCTCCGCCGACGTCGCGGCCACGACGGCCAAGCTGGCCGGCAGGCAGCTCAACCCGCGGTTGATCGTGGATGCGAGCCACGCCAACAGCGGCAAGAACCACCACCGGCAGGCGGAAGTCGCCCTCGAAATCGGCTCGCAGCTGGAGGGTGGCAGTGCTTCGGCGGGGGCCATCGCCGGCGTCATGCTGGAGAGTTTCCTGGTTGGCGGCGCACAGAATCTGGATGTCGCCGAGCATGCCGCCGGCACAGACTCGCTGGTCTACGGCCAGAGCGTGACCGACGCCTGCATGGACTGGGATGTCACGGCATCGGTCCTGGCGCAGCTTGCGGCCTCCGCTCGCATCCGCCGGAGCCGTGTCTGAACGGCGGTGCGGGCGGGCGCAGCCCTGCAAAATCAGAATTCGGGTCCGGAGATTCCCGCGCAACTCTTTCACATTGGCACCATCAGCCCCTAGAGTATCTAACACATGGTTGTTTGATGGCTCAGCATCGGCACACCGCCATGTCGTTCAGATGGGGCTGCCGTTCGCTTGAGTAAAGGAATAGGGAAATGTCTTCGGAGGCTAACTTCTCCAACGCACGCTTCTTGACCGTGGCCGAAGTCGCGGATGTGATGCGCGTGTCCAAAATGACCGTGTACAGGCTTGTTCATTCCGGTGAGATGCCGGCCGTCCGTTTCGGGCGCTCCTACCGGGTGCCGGAAACCGCTGTCGAACAGTACCTCAAGGGTGCTGTCGTCGACGGGCACACGGAAACAGCCTGAGTCTTCCGCGTCTTCTGCGGCCGGAATGAGGACCTGCGGGCGCCCTGAGGTGCCTGCGGTCGTGGTGTGCCCCCGATAGGCGGTACCCTGTTAAGGAACGTTTTACGTCATTGTAAGAACCTGTCAGTTGTACAGTCTGCTGCTTAGCCCGCGGACCCTTTCCAACAGGCAGGTACTGCATCTAGCCGGTAAGGAACTTTCGTGGGTTCAGTTATTAAGAAGCGTCGCAAGCGTATGGCCAAGAAGAAGCACCGCAAGCTGCTTCGCAAGACGCGCCACCAGCGTCGCAATAAGAAGTAGAAATACTTCGCATCATGTGAATGCCCGTTGCCTTCCCGGCAGCGGGCATTTCCTTTGGCGTTCCGCCCCTGGCCCGGACGGGCAACGAGGGTTCGGCCGGGCGACGCGCGTTCGGACAGGCGCTACGCGGATCCGCGTAGCGTCCGCCCGAAAGCGTGGCGCTCTACAGGAAGCGCAGCGGAAATTGGTGTGGCGGAGGTTCGGACCGGCCCGAAGCAGATCAGTAGCGGGCGACGCGAGGTGGCATCGGCGCTGCGCTTTCGGACAGGCGACCCGGTTTGGGCCCGGCGCTACGCAGATCCGCGTAGCGGCTGCCCGGAAGCGTCGCGCTGGGCCTAATGCGTAGCGAAAGAGTGCCCGG
>DATIUQ010000191.1:0-6886 GCA_035466775.1 Arthrobacter sp. | reverse complement strand
CCGAAGCGCGGCAGGTAGTTCCCGCTGGGTCCGAGGTGGTTGTAGACCACGTCCTGGATGACGCCCAGCCCGGCGGCATGCGCGGCGTCCACAAAGCGCTGGTACGCGGCCGGCCCGCCGTAGCCTTCGTGCACGGCGTACCAAAGGACGCCGTCGTAGCCCCAGTTGTGGGTGCCGTTGAAACCGTTCACCGGCAGCAGCTCCACGAAGTCGACGCCGAGCTCCGCCAGGTAGTCCAGTTTCCCTGCGGCCGCGTCCAGCGTGCCCTCGGGGGTAAACGTCCCCACATGCAGCTCGTAGATCACGGCGCCCTGCAGCCCGCGGCCCTGCCACTGCCCGTCCGCCCACTGGTGGCTGCCGGCGTCGAAGGTCCGCGACAGGGCGTGGACACCGTCGGGCTGCCGCCGGGACCGGGGGTCCGGCAGCGGGGTGGTGTCCCCGTCGAGCAGGTAGCCGTAGTCGACGTCCCCGGCGGCAGGGGCGTCCGGCGCGGTCCACCAGCCGTCGTCGCCGTCACTCCCGGGCCGCCGTGTCATCGGGTACTGCCGGCCGTCGGCAAGCAGCGTCACGGCGCCTGCCTCCGGCGCCCAAAGGTCAAAGCGGTCATGTCCGTCAGCAGGCAAAGTGATCACAGCTTTCCGTATATCGGTGGTTCGTTCAGTGCTTGGCGGGTACCAGCAGGGCAACCGGGTAGCTGGCCAGGATGGCGGCCACGTCCACGGCGCCCGGGCCGAAGGTGGCCCCCGTCAGTTCGTCGGTCATTGTGGCCTCCAGATGGATGGCGGTGTCCCGCCAGCCGCCCTGCAGCTCCAGCCCGCGCGGCAGCCGGGTCGCGAGGGTGGTGGCCCCCGGGCCCGCTTCACCGCCGCGGTCGAAGCCGACCAGGTGCCCGGCGGCTGCCCCGGTCGCCGCGACGGGAAGGTAGCCCGTGAACAGCTCCGGCCGGTCGCGGCGCAGGCGCAACGCCCGCGACGTGACCAGCAGCTTCGCCGCGTCATCGGTGTACGACGCCGGGCGGTCGCCGGCGTCGAGCGCGGCCAGGGCCGCGCGCCGCTCGCCGTAGTCGAACGGCCGCCGGTTGTCCGGATCAGTCAGCGAGCGGTCCCAGAACTCGGTGCCCTGGTAGACGTCGGGGACGCCCGGCATGGTCAGCTGCACCAGCTTGGCCCCCAGCGAATTCACGGCCCCATACGGCGCCAGGAGCTCCACGAGGGATTCCAGTTCCGCCCCGACGGCGGGGTTGTCGAAGGCCGCGTCGACGACGGCGGCCAGCTTCTCCTCGAAGACGGCGTCAGGGTCCAGCCAGTCGGTCGAGTTGCCGGCCTCCCGGGCAGCCTTCTGCGCATAGGACTGCAGGCGTTCACGGTCCGCGGGCCAGGCGCCCGCGATGGCCTGCCACAACAGGCTGGCGAGCGGCCCGTCGGGCAGCGGCGCCAGGTCCTGCAGCCGGGCCAGTACGGTCCGCCATTCATCCGCCAGCTCCGCGAGGACCGAGATCCGGGCGCGGGTGTCCTCGCTGCGTTTGGTGTCGTGGGTGCTGAGCGTGGTCATGGACAGCGGCAACTCAGACTGGCGGCGGCCCATCCGGTGATGGAACTCATCCGGCGCAACCGAGAACTCGGTGGGGTCGGCCCCGACCTCGGTCAGGGTCCCCAGCCGCGTGTACCGGAAGAACGCGGTGTCCTCCACACCCTTGGCCATGACCATCCCGGAGGTCTGCTGGAAGCGGCGACCCAGTTCGGCCTCCGGCTCCGGGCCGGCATTGAGGAGCAGCGGCAGCAGGATCCCGACTGCGTCAGCGAGCTCAGGACGGCGTCTGACGGCAAGATCGCACGCTTCCTTCAGCACGTCCGCGCCCTCGGGCAGGTAACTGCGGTACACCGGGAAGGCAGCGATGATTTCGGACAGGGCATCGGCGGCATGGTCGCCGTCGAGTCCTGTGCCGGGCGGTACCAGCCGCGCCAGCCGGAGCATCTCGGAGTGGAGGATCCCGTCCGTGATCCGGCGCTTGGTGCCCCGGATCATCTCCTCGTAGTCAGCCGCGCGGCCGCCGCGCAGCTCGGTGTCGAGGGCGTCGAGGGTGTCCTGTCCGGCGGGGTCGACGAAGAGCCGGTCCACGTCCGCGAGGGCGTCGTAGCCTGTGGTCCCCTCACAGTCGAAGCCGGCCGGCAGTACCTCGCCAGGCTCGAGGATCTTTTCGATCAGCAGGTAGCTGCCGCCCGTGACCTCGCGGAGCCGGCGCAGATAACCTTCCGGGTCGGCCAGGCCGTCCGGGTGGTCGATCCGGAGTCCGTCGACCAGCCCTTCGCGGAACCAGCGGACCACCTCGGCGTGGGCCTCATCGAAGACTTCCGGGAGCTCGACCCGGATGCCGGCCAGGCTGTTGACGGCGAAGAACCGGCGGTAGTTCAGCTCGTTGTCGGCCCGGCGCCAGCCGACCAGCTCGTAGTGCTGCCGACCGTGGACATCGCGCGGGTCGTCCCCTGCGGTATAGCTGCCCTCGGCCAGCGGGAAGCGGTGGTCGTAGTACCGCAGCTCCCCGTCTTTGATTTCCAGCGCGTCAACGTCGGAGTCCGATCCCAGGACGGGGATCCGGATCCGGCCGCCGCCAAAGTCCCAGTCGACGTCGAACGCCTGGGCGTAGCGGGACTGCCGGCCCTCCTTGAGCAGCGACCACCACCACGGGTTCTGCACGGGGGTGGCGACGCCGACATGGTTGGGCACAATGTCGACGAGCACGCCCATCCCGGCGTCCCGCGCCGCCTGCGACGCGGCGGCCAGGCCCTCCGGGCCGCCGCGGTCCGGGTCGATCGCGGAGGGGTCGGTGACGTCATAGCCATGGTCCGAGCCCTTCTCCGCGGTCAGGATCGGCGAGAGGTAGATCCAGTCCACGCCGAGCGACTTCAGGTACGGCACGGTCTCGGCAGCATCCTGAAGGGTGAAGCCGGGCCGGATTTGCAGCCGGTAGGTGGAGACCGGGGTCCTCATTTGGCGGCAGCCTTCGAGACGGCTTCTGCGGCCTCGTCCTGGGCCTCCGCCATCTCCTCGAGTGCCTCCTCATGCTCGGCCATGGAGGCCAGCGACGCGGCGGCGGAGTAGTCCACCTCCACCTCGGGGCCGGAGTGGGCCCGGAGCACCACCATCGACTTGGCTGCCAGTTTCAGCACGGAGCCGGCCTTGAGCGGTTCCTCGGTGTTCGCCTGGTCCGCGGTGTCCACCAGGACGTCCCAGAACTTGGAGTACTCCTCGGCCGGCAGCGCGAAGTCCACGTCGTCGTCGTGGGCATTGAAAGCGAGCACGAAGCTGTCGTCGGTGATCCGGCGGCCGCGGGAGTCCTGCTCCTGGATGCCGTGGCCGTTGTAGAACACGCCGATGGTCCGGCCGAAGCCGCTGTCCCAGTCCTCCGGCAGCATTTCGGTGCCGTCCGTTTTCAGCCAGACGATGTCCGGCAGCTTCTCGCCTTCACCGCGGCGGACCGGGCGTCCGTCGAAGAAGCGGCTGCGCCGGAAAATGGGGTGGTCGCGGCGGATCTTGTTGACGACGGCGGTGAACTCCACCAGCGGCTGGTCCATCGCGTCCCAGTGGATCCAGCTCAGTTCGGAGTCCTGGCAGTATGTGTTGTTGTTGCCCTGCTGGGTGCGGCCCAGCTCGTCACCGTGCAGCAGCATGGGCACGCCCTGCGAGAGCAGCAGGGTGGCGATGAAGTTGCGCTGCTGGCGGGCGCGGAGGGTCAGGACTCGGTCGTTGTCCGTGTCGCCCTCTTCGCCGCAGTTCCAGGACCGGTTGTGCGATTCGCCGTCGTTGTTGCCCTCGCCGTTGGCGTCGTTGTGCTTCTCGTTGTAGGAGACGAGGTCGCGCATGGTGAAGCCGTCGTGGGCGGTGACGAAGTTGATCGAGGCCACCGGGCGGCGCGCGGAGCTTTCGTACAGGTCAGCGGAGCCGGTCAGGCGGGAGGCGAATTCGCCCAGGGTGGAGGGCTCGCCGCGCCAGAAATCGCGGACCGTGTCGCGGTACTTGCCGTTCCACTCGGTCCACTGCGGCGGGAAGTTGCCCACCTGGTAGCCGCCCGGGCCGATGTCCCAAGGCTCGGCGATCAGCTTGACCTGGGAGACGATCGGGTCCTGCTGGATGAGTTCGAAGAAAGTGGACAGCTTGTCCACGTCGTAGAACTCGCGGGCCAGCGTGGAGGCGAGGTCGAAGCGGAAGCCGTCCACGTGCATTTCCGTGACCCAGTACCGCAGGGAGTCCATCAGCAGCTGGAGCGAGTGCGGGTGCCGGACGTTGAGGGAGTTTCCGGTGCCGGTGTAGTCCATGTAGTGCTTCATGTCGTCGTCGACCAGGCGGTAGTAGGCCTGGTTGTCGATCCCCTTGAAGGACAGCGTGGGGCCGAGGTGGTTGCCTTCGGCGGTGTGGTTGTAGACCACATCCAGGATGACTTCCATGCCGGCCTTGTGCAGATCGCGGACCATGGCCTTGAACTCCTGGACCTGGTGCCCCACATCGCCGGAGGAGCTGTAGGTGTTCTGCGGGGCGAAGAAGCCGATGGTGTTGTAGCCCCAATAGTTGTTGAGGCCCTTCTCCTCAAGGGTGCCGTCGTTGACGAACTGGTGGACCGGCATGAGTTCGATTGCCGTGACGCCGAGCTTCTTCAGGTGCTCAATCACCGCCGGGTGCGCGACGCCGGCATAGGTGCCGCGCTGCTCCTCGGGGACCTCCGGGTGCAGCTCGGTCAGGCCTTTGACGTGGGCCTCGTAGATGACCGACTGGTGGTACGGGATGCGCAGCTGGCGGTCACCGTCCCATTCGAAGAACGGGTTGATAACAACGCCGTGCATCGTGTGCGGCGCCGAGTCGGCGTCGTTGCGCGAGTCGGGGTCGCCGAATTCGTAGGTGAAGAGCGCCGGGTCCCAGTCGATCTGGCCCTGGACCGCCTTGGCATACGGGTCCATCAGCAGCTTGTTCGGGTTGAAGCGGTTGCCGTGTTCCGGCTCGTACGGTCCGTGGACCCGGTAACCGTACTTCTGTCCGGGCTGGACCTGCGGGAGGTAGCAGTGCCACACGTAGCCGTCCACCTCGGTCAGCTCAAACCGCGTCTCGGTCAGGTCGTCAGCGAGGAGGCACAGCTCCACCCGCTCGGCACGTTCGCTGAACAGGGCAAAGTTCGTGCCAGTGCCGTCAAAGGTGGCTCCCAGCGGGTATGCCGTTCCGGGCCAGACTTCCATGTGTTCTCCTCGTGCAGATGCGGACAATCTCTAGACAGACTACTTGTAAGTAGGGTTATCATCCCTGTCGGGACGCTATGTGCGTTCTTGGTTACATCGCCCTCAGCACCTCAGGAAGCGCTTCCGCGATGCCGCTGGCGCTGACGGGCCCGCCGGCCGACGCGAGGCTGCCCGCCCGGCCGTGGACGCTGGCGGCCATCGCCGCGATCCCGGCCCAGCGGTCGACGGCGGAGATGCCGACGGAGTCGAACGCCCCCGGGTCCTCGGCCAACTGCGCCAGCAGGGAACCGAGCACACCTGCCAGGACGTCGCCGCTGCCGGCCGTTGACAGCCAGGGGGTGGCTTCGGCCTGGCTGAAGACGGCGCCGGAGGGCGCCGCCACCAGCGTGGTTGCGCCCTTGAGCAGGACGGTGGCGCCGGTCAGGTCGCTGGCTTGCCTGGCTGCCGCGAGGGTGGCATCCTCGACTCCGGCGCGGCCGGGGTCGGCGCCGTATCGTGCCAGCAGCGCGGCCAGTTCGCCGGCATGCGGCGTCAGTACGAACCGGGGGGCGAGGCCGCGGGGCAGGGCAGGCAGCGCTCCGGCGTCAGCCACGACCGGCAGCCCGGTGGCCGCGGCTTCGCGCACGCGCTCGAGCTGTTCGTGGGCTTCTTCGTCAAGGCCGGGGCCGAGGAGCCACGCCTGGACACGGTTCTCCGCGGCGCTGCCGGTTCCGCACACGACTTCGGGGCAGGATCGGCGGACCAGGTCAGCGACGTCCGGCGGACCCAGGTAGCGCACCATGCCCACGCCGGACGCCAGCGCGCCGCGGCAGGCGAGTACCGCCGCGCCGGGATACCGCTGCGAACCGGCGACGACGCCCAGGACGCCCCGTGAGTACTTGTGGGAGCGCCGCCGGGGTCGGGGAAGCAATACCGACAGGTCCTCCGCTTCGACGCGGCGCAGGACCGGCTCGGGCAGGGCAGCCTCGATCCCGATCGGGATGACCTGGACGCGGCCGGCGAAGTCCGCGCCGGGGTCGGCCAGCAATCCGGCTTTGGCCGCCCCGAAGGTGACGGTCAGGTCCGCGCGGAGCACCGGGCTGTGGGCCTCTCCGCTGTCGGCGTCCACGCCACTGGGAATGTCGCAGGCAACCACGAGTCCGGGACGGGAGCGACCCAGCGCCTCGATCAAGGCCGCGGCCGGACCCCGGAGCCCGCCCTGCGCGCCTGTGCCGAGGACCGCGTCAAGAACGACGTCGGCCTGTGCGGCCGCTGCCGCCAGGTGGGACACGTTCTCCGTAGCAAGACGGAGCACCCGGCCTCCGGCTTTTTCCAGAGCCGCGAGTCCTTCGGGGTGGGCCTCCCCCGCGGTAAGTACCGCCGTCGTCCGCATGCCGCGGCCGGCCAGCATGGCGGCGGCGAACAGCCCGTCCCCGCCATTGTTGCCCTTGCCGGTGAGCACCGTGATGCTGGCGCCGTAGAGGCGCTCCCCGCGGCCCCGGAGTTCCCGGACCACCGCGTTGGCCAGCCCGTAGGCGGCCCTGTGCATAAGAACAGCGCCCATACCGTTGTCCAGGAACGGCTGTTCAGCCGTTCGTATCTGGGTTCCGGTATAGGCGCTGATCATGGTTTCAGTCCATTCGCGGTGCAGTCGCTGCGGAAAGTCCGGATTCTGTCCGGACTGT
>DATIUQ010000190.1:0-9950 GCA_035466775.1 Arthrobacter sp. | reverse complement strand
CGCGGTGGCGGCGGACCTGATCTCGCGCGGCGTGACGTCGCGGGCGCGGCTCGGCTGCGTGGGCGGATCCAACGGCGGCCTGCTGGTGGGGAACATGCTCACCCAGTACCCGGAACTCTTCGGCGCCGTCTCCTGCGGGGTTCCGCTGCTGGACATGCGCCGCTACACCAAGCTGTCCGCCGGCTACTCCTGGATCGCCGAATACGGCGACCCGGACGTGCCGGACCAGTGGGAGTTCATCAAGACCTTCTCGCCCTACCACCTGCTCCGGGACGGGGTGGACTACCCGGAGGCGTTCATCTGGACGGCGACGTCGGATGACCGGGTGGGGCCGGTCCAGGCGCGCAAGATGGCCGCCCGCATGCAGGCGATGGGCATCCCCAATGTCTGGTTCCACGAGACGCTGGAGGGCGGCCATGCCGGGGCCTCGGACAACCGCCAGGCCGCGGCCCTGCAGAGCCGCAGCCAGCACTTCCTGTGGCGGGCGCTGGCAGGCCGCAGCGCCTGACGAAAAACAACGCGGGGTCATTCCGGCCCATTCGGCGGCCCGGCATGGGCGCGAAGTGACGCCGCGTCGGCCGTTTTGCACTGCATGGCACCTTCTGCGTATCCTTGGTTGGCTAGTTAATAGCAATTGGAGACGTGCCAGAGCGGCCGAATGGGCTTCACTGCTAATGAAGTGTGGGGCACAACTCCACCGGGGGTTCAAATCCCCCCGTCTCCGCGTTTGGCCCCGGTCCCTGGACCGGGGCCTTTTGCGTACCCGGGGCGGGCTTCCCCTTCGCCGGCGTGTGGCCGACGGCCGCCACGGTCCGTCCGGGGGCCGGACAACAGACGCCTTCCGGCGGCCCGGATGGCAGGATAGCCCCATGTCGAAAAGCAGCGCGTTTGACGCGATCATTGTCGGCGGCGGCCACAACGGCCTCGCCGCGGCCGCGTACTTGGCCAGGGCCGGCCGGAAGGTCCTCCTGCTGGAGAAGCTGGAGCATCCCGGCGGTGCGGCGGTGTCCGCCCAGGCGTTCGACGGCGTCGACGCGCGCCTCTCGCGGTATTCCTACCTCGTGAGCCTCCTCCCGCAACAGGTCATCGACGACCTCGGCCTGCGCATCAGGCTGGCCCGGCGCCGGTACTCGTCCTACACCCCGGACCCGCACGACGGCGGCCGTGCCCTGCTGGTCGACAACGGGGATGCCGCGGCCACCGCCGCATCCTTTGCCGCCGTCGGGGCGCCCGACGGCGAATTCCGGGCCTTCAACGAGTTCTACGCCGGTTTCCGGCAGCTCGCCGAGGCCCTGTGGCCCACCATGACCTCGCCGCTGCCGACGCGGTCCGAGGCGAGGACCCTCGCTGCCGGGGCCGGCGCGGAGGCCGTGTGGGACGCCCTGACCGAGCGGCCCATCGGGGACACCATCGCCAAGTCACTCCAGCACGACCTGGTCCGCGGCGTGGTCCTGACGGACGCCCTGATCGGCACCTTCGCCCGTGCAGACGACGAGGACCTGCAGCAGAACATCTGTTTCCTGTACCACCTGGTCGGCGGCGGAACGGGCGACTGGGACGTGCCCGTCGGCGGCATGGGCGCGGTGTCCGGGGAACTGGAACGCGCCGCCCGCGAGGCCGGGGCGACCATCCTGACGTCCGCGGACGTCACCGCCGTCCGCCCGGGAGGCACGGTCAGCTACCGCCGCGACGGCGCAGAGCACACGGCCACCGCTTCATGGGTCCTCGCCAACGTGGCCCCGGTGGTGCTGGACCGGCTCAGGAACACCGACGCTTCCAGCGGCACCGCGCAGCAGGCGACACAGCCCGCCACCCGGAACCCGAACCACCTCCGGGAGGGTGCCCAGGTCAAGGTGAACCTGCTGCTGAGGCGGCTCCCCCGGCTGCTGGATGCATCGGTCAGCCCGGAAGCGGCCTTCGGCGGGACGTTCCACATCAATGAGACCTGGACACAGCTCGACGCCGCCTACCTCGCCGCGGCGGCCGGCACCATCCCCGACCCGCTGCCGTGTGAGATCTACTGCCATTCCCTCACCGACCCCAGCATCCTGTCCCCGGAACTGCAGGCCGCCGGCGCGCAGACCCTTACCGTGTTCGGCCTTCACGTCCCGGACCGGCTGATCACAGCGGAGAACAATGAGCAGCGCCGGGCGGAACTGCAGGCGGCCGTCCTGAAGTCGCTGAACTCGGTCCTGGCCGAACCCATTGAGGAACTGCTGCTGACCGGCCCGGACGGCCAGCCTTGCATCGAAACCAAGACCACCCTGGACATCGAGCGGGCGGTCGGCATGCCGCGGGGCAACATCTTCCACGGTGGCCTTGACTGGCCCTTCGTCGAGGACAACGCACCCCTGGACACCCCGGCGCAGCGCTGGGGCGTCGCCACGGATGACCCGCAGATCCTGCTCTGCGGCTCCGGCGCCCGGCGCGGCGGTGCCGTCAGCGCCATCGGAGGGCACAACGCGGCCATGGCAGTGCTGGAATCCCCCAGAACAGCCTGACGCTGCCCCGCAACGCCGGAGCCGGGTCAGCCGGCCTGGCCAAGCACCAGCGGCAGCACCGCACCGGCGCCCGCGAGCCTGAGGGCACGGCCGGCGACGGTCACGGTCCAGCGGCTGTCGACCAGATCGTCGATCAGCATGACGCTCTGGCCCTGGATCCCGGCCAGGGCTGCTTCCAGTTCCGGTCCCACCACGAGACGGTCCCAGACCCCGGCAAGCCGGTAGGCGCTGTTGCCTCCGCGCCCTCCGGTCGGTCCGCCGTGTTCAAGCTGCAGCTGCCCCAGGTACGGGATCCGGCCGATCTCGGAGATGCCGCGGGCCAGCGAATCCACCAGGGCAGGCTTGCCGCGCGACGGGACGCTGATGATGGCGGCGGGCCGGCCCGCCCCGCTCCAGCCGGGAGTGCGGCTGTCGCCTGCGCCCCACTCGCGGAGCACCTGCACGCACGCCTGCAGCATGCCCGGGTCCACGGTGCGGTCGGGGGCTCCGGCGGCGAAGGCTTCGCGCAGGGCTCCGCCCCAGCCCAGGTCCGTGAGCCGTGCCAGCGCCCGGCCGCCGGCGACGCTTTCTTCGGGTTTGATCTTGCCCTTGACCGGAACGCCGAGGCGGTCCATGCCGCTGGGCCACTGCAGGCGGGGTTCCAGCGGGACACCGGCGCGGCTCAGCGTCTGGCCGGCGGCTTCAGTGGCCGACGCGGCGATGTCTGCCGGGAACCACGTGCCGGCGCAGTTGTCGCAGCGGCCGCAGGCGCGGGCGGTTTCGTCGTCGAGGACCGAGGTGATGTATTCCATCCGGCAGCCCGCGGTGTCCTGGTAGATGACCATGGAGTCCTGTTCGTCCACCCGCGCCTCCGCGATCCGGCTGTAGCGCTCGGCGTCGTAGGTCCACGGCTGGCCGGTGGACCGCCAGCCTCCGCCCACCCGCTCCACGGCGCCGTCGACCGCCAGGACCTTCAACAGCAGCTCCAGCGGCGTCCGGCGCAGATCCACGCGTGCCTCCAGCGCCACCGTGGACACCGCGGTCCCCGCTTCGGCGAGCGCGGTCAGGACGGCACCGGCCTTTTCCTCCGACGGCATGGACGCGGTGGCGAAATACTGCCAGATGTCGCGGTCCTCGGAACCGGGCAACAGGAGCACATCGGCGTTGGCGGCTCCACGGCCGGCGCGGCCGACCTGCTGGTAGTAGGCCACCGGAGACGACGGCGCCCCCAGGTGCACCACGAAGCCGAGGTCCGGCTTGTCGAAGCCCATGCCCAGTGCGGACGTGGCGACAAGGGCCTTGACCTTGTTGTCTTTGAGGAGCTGTTCCGCGCGTTCCCGGTCCCCGGGGTCGGTGCGTCCGGTGTAGGCGAGGACCTCGTGGCCGGCTTCGGCCAGGAGCCGGGCCGTGTCCTCGGCCGCGGAGACCGTCAGGGTGTAAATGATGCCGCTGCCGGGCAGGTCTTTCAGGTGCGTGAGCAGCCAGCCGAGCCGGTCGCGGGAGTCCGGCAGGCTCAGCACCCCCAGCCGGAGGGACTCGCGGCCCAGGGCGCCGCGGATGGTCAGCACACCGGCGCCGAGCTGCTCCTCGATGTCGTGGACCACCCGGGAGTTGGCGGTGGCCGTGGTGGCCAGGACCGGGACGGTGTCCGGCAGCTGGGTGATCAGGTCCGCGATGCGCCGGTAGTCCGGGCGGAAATCGTGGCCCCAGTCAGAGATGCAGTGGGCCTCATCGATGACCAGCAGCCCGGTGCGGCGGATCAGTTCGGGCAGCTGGTGCTCGCGGAAGGAGGGGTTGGTGAGCCGCTCCGGCGAGACCAGCAGGACATCGACCTCGTCCGCCGCGAGCTGTTCGCGGACGGTGTCCCAGTCCAGCTGGTTGGCGGAGTTGATGGCCACGGCCCGGACCCCGGCCCGCGCCGCAGCGGCCACCTGGTCGCGCATGAGCGCCAGCAGTGGGGACACGATCAGGGTGGGCCCGGCGCCGCGTCGCCGCAGCAGCAGGGACGAGACGAAGTACACGGCCGACTTTCCCCAGCCGGTGCGCTGCACCACGAGGGCGCGCCGGCCGCCGTCGACCAGTGCCTCAATCGCCTCGAACTGGCCGTCATGGAACTCCGCGGCCGGGTGCCCCACCAGCTCGCGCAGGACTTCCTGGGCCTGCTCCCGGGTCCCTGACGCGCCGGCGGATGCGGCGTGCGGAGCGGACAGGACTGCAGCGTTCTGGTTATTGGCCATTGCTTCAGTATCCCAGCCCCCTCCGACAGCGGCGAAGCCACGGGCGCCGCTATGTGGACGGTCACCGCGGATCCGCGGCAGTGCGGCGGCTGAAAGAATCCGGCACCGCTCCTCCACAGCCCGAATTGGCCGCAACGTAAGATAAGACGCGTGACTACGGAAAAGACAAACACTTTTGACCTTTCGGCCTCCTTCAAGGCCTACGACGTGCGCGGCATTGTCGGCGAATCGATCACCGCGGAAATCGTCGAGGCTGTGGGTGCGGCGTTCGTCGACGTCCTGCAGCTGGAGGGCAAGACGGTGCTTGTCGGCGGCGACATGCGCCCCTCCTCCCCCGAATTCAGTAAGGCCTTCGCCAACGGCGCCGCCACCCGCGGAGCCAACGTCCAGCTTCTTGACCTCATCTCCACTGATGAGCTCTATTACGCCTGCGGTGCGCTGGACGCAGCCGGAGCGACCTTCACGGCGAGCCACAACCCCGCGGAGTACAACGGCATCAAGATGGCCAAGGCCGGCGCCGAGCCGATCTCCTCCGAATCCGGACTCAAGGAAATCCAGGCACGCGCCGAGGAATACCTCAACTCCGGTTCCATCCCCGCCGCGCCCAGCCGCGGCCTGATCGGCGTCCACGACGTCCTCAAGGGCTACTCCGAGTACCTCCGCAGCCTGGTGGACCTCCGCGGCACGCGCCCGCTCAAGGTCGTCGTCGACGCCGGCAACGGCATGGCCGGGCTCACCACGCCGGCAGTACTCGGCGACGCCCTGCTGCCCAAGCTTCCCCTTGAGATCATTCCGCTGTACTTCGAGCTCGACGGTTCCTTCCCGAACCACCCCGCCAACCCGCTGGAACCGGAAAACCTGCGTGACCTGCAGGCCGCCGTCGTCGAGCACGGCGCGGACATCGGGCTGGCGTTCGACGGCGACGCCGACCGCTGCTTCGTCATCGACGAGAACGGCGACCCCGTCTCGCCGTCGGCGATCACCGGCATGGTGGCCCGCCGCGAGATCGCCCGCGCCCAGGGCCTCGGCGAGACCAACCCAACCGTCATCCACAACCTCCTGACCTCCCGCGCGGTCCCCGAACTGGTGGAACGCCACGGCGGCCGGGCGGTCCGCACCCGCGTCGGCCACTCCTTCATCAAGGCCGTGATGGCCGCAGAGGGCGCCATCTTCGGCGGCGAGCACTCCGCCCACTTCTACTTCCGCGACTTCTGGAACGCAGACACGGGCATGCTGGCCGCGATGCACGTCCTGGCGGCCCTCGGAGAGCAGGACGGTCCGCTGTCCGAGCTCGGCCGCGAATACGAGCCGTACATGTCCTCCGGCGAGATCAACTCGGAAATCGAGGACAAGGCCGCCGCCGTCGAGCGCGTCCGGCACGCCTTCCACACCGAGGACGTCGAGGTGGACTACCTGGACGGCAGCACCTTCATCGCCACCGACGGCAGCTACTGGTTCAACCTGCGCCCCTCCAACACCGAGCCGTTCCTGCGCCTCAACGTCGAAGCGACCGACGCCGCCACCATGGAACGCGTCCGCGACCGCGTCCTGGCGCTGGTCCGGGGCTAGGACCGTGTCGGAACTGCCGGCGGACACCTCAGCCGAGCCGGCACCGGTGTCCCCTGACCGGTCGTGGCGGGACAGCGTCCCGGACGCCAGCGCCACCGACCTGGAGAACCTGCTCGGCACCGGCGTCGGCGCCGCCCAGGAGCAGCTCGAGCGCAACGGCGGGTTCCTGCCGTTCGCCCTCGTCGTGGAGAACGACGGCGAGGTCCGCCTGGTTGCCGTGACCCCCGCCGACGCGGCCGAGGGCTCCGAGGCCGACTTCGACGCGGATTCGATGATCAGCGACCTCACCGAACTGCTGCGACAGCACCGGGACGAATTCCGCGCCGCCGCGATCGTTTGCGACATCACCCTCCTGGAGGAAGCCTCGGACGCCATCCACGTGGCCGCGGAGCACCGCGACGGCTCCCTGTTCGCCGCGGTCCTGCCGTACGCCGCCAACCCGGCAACGCGTGAGCTCGAATTCGGCGAGCTCTCCGCCGATACCAACGAGCCCGGCGTCTGGGTGGACTAGACCGCCCGTAAACTGGTGTTATGAAGATCAACGCCTTCGCGGATGTGAGCCTGCGCGCCATGATGGTGCTCGCAGCCGCTCCCGACGGCGGACTCCTCACCACCCAGAGCATCGCGGACGCCGTCGCGACGCCGTACAACCACGTCAGCAAGGCGATGGCGAAGCTGCGGGAACTGGGCATGATCGACGTCGAACGCGGCCGGCACGGCGGTTCCCGGCTCAGCAGCGCCGGCCGGCGCGCCACCGTGGGCCAGCTCCTCCGGCAGCTGGACACCCGCCCCGATCCGGCCGAATGCGTCGGCGCGGGCGGGGCGTGCCCGCTGATCAACGAATGCCGCCTCCGCGGAGCCCTCGCCCGCGCCCGGGAGGCTTTCTACAGCGAACTGGACGGCCTCGTCGTCGCGTCCCTGCCGACGTCCCGGCAAATGGCGCCGGTGTTCCAGGCGATCGGGCTGCGTCCCGGGCTCTGAGCCGCACGCCCGCCACGCCCACGTCGGCTAAACCGCCACGCCCGGGAATCCCCTCGATTTGAACTCATTTTCTACGTCCTGTAGAACAGAGCTATAAATACATGCATTTCAAATGTGAGTATTTGCATCGGTCCGGTTGCAGACCCCGGGCCACTACCTCAGGAGTCAATATGCTCTCGGACAAGTCCTTCCCCGTCATCGAGGCCACCCTGCCGCTGGTCGGATCCCGGATCGGTGAGATCACCCCCAAGTTCTACGCCCGCCTCTTCGCAGCGCACCCGGAACTGCTCGACGGGCTCTTCAGCCGCTCGAACCAGCGCAACGGCAACCAGCAGCAGGCCTTGGCCGGAAGCATCGCCGCTTTCGCCACCCACCTGGTGAACAATCCCGGCACCCTGCCCGAGACCGTGCTGGCCCGGATCGCCCACCGCCACGCCTCCCTCGGCATCACCGAACCGCAGTACCAGGTGGTCTACGAGCACCTGTTCGCCGCCATCGCCGAGGACCTGGCCGAGGTCATCACCCCGGAAATCGCCGAGGCCTGGACCGAGGTCTACTGGCTGATGGCCGACGCGCTGATCAAGCTGGAAAAGGGCCTCTACGCCGCCCAGGCCAACAGCACGATGTGGAGCCCGTGGCGGGTCGCGGCCAAGACCGCCGCCGGCACCGGTTCCATGACCTTCACCCTGGAACCGGCCGACGACACCCCCATCACCTCCGCCCTTCCGGGCCAGTACGTCAGCGTCAAGGTCACCCTCCCGGACGGGCTCCGCCAGGTCCGCCAGTACTCGCTGTCCGGCGACGCCGGCACCAGCCGCAGCTTCACCACCAAGAAGGACGACGGCGGCGAAGTCTCCCCCGTCCTGCACAACAGCGTCCAGGTGGGCGACATCCTCGAGATCTCCAACCCCTACGGCGAGATCACCCTCAAGGACGGCGAGGGCCCCGTCGTCCTGGCCTCCGCCGGCATCGGCTGCACGCCCACCGCGTCCATCCTCCGCTCCCTCGCGGACTCCGGCTCGGACCGCCAGGTCCTGGTCCTGCACGCGGAGAGCGACCTGGAGTCGTGGGCGCTGCGCTCCCAGATGACGGACGACGTCGAGCGCCTTGACGGTGCCGACCTCCAGCTCTGGCTCGAGCGGCCGGTCGCCGGGACCAGGGAGGGATTCATGTCCCTGCGTGAAGTGGACCTGCCGGCCAACGCCTCGCTGTACCTGTGCGGCCCGCTGCCGTTCATGAAGAGCATCCGCAACGAGGCCATCAACGCCGGCATCCCCGCAACGAAGATCCACTACGAGGTCTTCGGCCCGGACATCTGGCTGGCCAGCTAGGTCCGCGCGTCCGGCGGCCTCAGGAAGCCGGGGGCCGTCAGCTGCGCGGCGGCCCCGCGGGCGCTGCTGCAGGACCGGTGGAGCCGCGCAGCACAAGGTCTGACGCGAGGACCACCGGCGAGCGTGTGGACTGTTCGCCGGCAATTTCGGCCGCCAGGGCATGGACGGCGGCGTGCGCGATCGCAGGGACGGGCTGCCGGAGCGTGGTCAGGGGTGGATTCGTGAGCGCCATCAGCGGCGAATCATCGAAGCCGACGATCGACACGTCTTCCGGCACGCGCAGCCCCCTGGCCTTGGCCGCCCGAATCGCGCCCAGTGCCATGACGTCGGATGCGCACACCATTGCCGTGTGGCCGGAGTCCAGCAGTTCATTCGCCGCGCTCTGGCCGCCTTCCACCGTGAACATGCTGGTGGCCGTGTGCGGCTCCGGGTCCTCAATGCCCAGGTACTCGGCGAGGGCGGAGCGGAATCCGGCCAGCTTTTGCTTGCTGGGGATGAAGCGGTGCGGGCCGATGGCCAGGCCGACCTTCCGGTGCCCCAGGCTGGCAAGGTGCTGCACCGCTGTGCTGATCGCCGCAGCGTCGTCATTGGACACGGAGGCAGCCGGCAGTTCCGGGCGGGCGCCGTTGACCAGGACGAACGGTATGCCTCGGCCGCGCAGGCGGTGGTAGCGCTCCACGCTGGCCTGGCCGTCGGCATGTGAACTGCAGATGAAAATGATGCCGGAGGCCTCCTGCGCCACAAGCATCTCGATGTACTCGTCCTCGGAGCGTCCCCCGCCGGGCAAAGCACAGAGGATCGGGATGAAGTCTTCCTGGGACAGGAGCGACACGATCGTCTGCGCGATTGCCGGAAAGATCGGGTTGGTCAGGTCCGGGACGATGATCCCCACCTGGCCGCGGGTGGTGCTGCGTGCGCGGTCCGGGCGCTCGTAGCCGAGATCGTCCATTGCTGCGAGTACGGCCTGCCGCACCTCGCGCGACACGCCCTTCCGGCCGTTGACCACACGCGACACCGTGGCGATGCTGACCCCGACCTTCCGGGCGAGGTCCTCCAGCTTCGGACGCTCCGGGGCGGCCTGGTCTGCGCGGCCCGCTGTCGTGCTCATAAGGCTCCTTCACCGGAACGGCCGTCCGGAAGTCTTGGTGCTTCCCAGTGTACGTAAACGGGACGTCACACTGCATGAAAACAGAGCGCAAGTTTTTCAGTAAATGGTTGACGTGTGTCACAGCAGGTCCCTAGGCTCGTCGGTATCCCCGATCACCGCTGATGCCGTTCTGGGGCATTGCCAAGGAAGGTCTCCCATGATTCGCCACTCCCGCCCGCCCGGGTCCCCGCCCGCCCACAACAGG
>DATIUQ010000189.1:0-18645 GCA_035466775.1 Arthrobacter sp. | reverse complement strand
GGGAACTGCCGGGGATTCATCGGGAGCTTCATGAAATACGTTTCCCTGGCTGACGGGTTCTCCCTGGGGCCGGTTGACGAAAACGGTGCCACCATCGTCCGCCTCACCAAATAACACGTTTCGTCCAGCAGTCACCCACCGGTTCAGGAGCAGTTTTTTGAAGTCACGCTTATTGGCAGGAATCGCGGCCTTGGTGCTCGCCATTGTCGGCGCCATCCTTGTGGTCAGCTACGCTCAGGGCGCAGATGCCAGGGCCGTGCAGGGGCTTTCCCCGGTTAGCGTCCTCGTCGTGAAGAGGGCCGTCCCCGCCGGCACACCGGTTGCAGCACTGAAAGCCTTTGTGGCGAGCGAGGAACTTCCGGGCAAGGCTGTCACCACGTCAGCGCTGAAGAACCTCGATGGCCTGGCCGGAAAAGTCACCGCAGTCGAACTGCTCCCCGGCGAGCAACTGGTCGCCGAACGGTTGGTGGCCCCGGAAGAGTTCCAAACCAGCGGCTCCGCTCAGGTGCCTGAGGGTCTGCAGGAAGTCTCCTTCCAGCTCGAGCCGCAGCGCGTTGTCGGCGGCAGGATCGCCCCGGGTGACCGTGTCGGAATCTTCATCAACCTGAAGGATGGGGGCCTCGAGGCCAAGCCTGAGAAGCCCACAACCCAGCTCTCCATCCACAAGGTCCTCGTGACGGCCGTGCAGCGGGCGCCCGTTGCCACTCCCTCGCCGCAGCCTTCAGCGGACGGTTCGGCGCCTCCGGCGGAGGACATGTCCCTTCCCACGGGATCCTTGTTGCTGACAGTGGCAGTTAACGATGTTGACGCGTCCAAGATTGTCTATGCCTCGGAATTCACGGAATCCGCGAGCCTCTGGCTGAGCAAGGAACCGCTTGACGCGACGGAGAGTGGCGAGCCAGGAATCATGACGAAACCGGAGGTCTACAAGTGAGCCGCTTTGTCCTGATCACTCCCAATACCGACTTCGACTCCCGCGTCCGCCAAGCCTTGGCCGGCGGGCTTCCGGGCGGGCTGCAGACCTTCGCCTTCGTTAACCCCTCCGACCCCGGCGAGCTGTTCGCCAACCTGAACCAGGAACGTCCCGAGGTGCTCATCCTCGGTCCGGACATCCCGGTCGAGGACGCCCTCAGGCTCGCCACCGTATTCGATGTGCAACTGCCCGAACTTAGCGTCGTCCTGGTCGGCGAGCCGGACCCCGCTTTTATCCTGCTCGCCATGCGCGCCGGCATCCGGGACATCCTCAGCCCCGACGCAGATCCGGCGCAGATCCGGATGCTCCTGGAGCGGGCCTGCCAGTCCTACACAAGCCGGAGCCGGACTTCCGCCGTGCAACAGGCAGAGGGCCCCAAGGGCCTGGTCATCGGCGTCTTCTCCCCCAAAGGCGGCGTCGGCAAGACCACCATCGCCACCAACATCGCCATCGGCCTGGGCAAGGTCGCCCCGATGGGCGTCGTCATTGTCGATCTGGACCTGCAGTTCGGGGACGTGGCTTCGGGGCTCTACCTGAACCCGGAGCACACCGTCACGGACGCGGTCTCCGCCGCGGCCAGCCAGGACTCCCTGGTGCTCAAGGCGTTCCTGACCGTCCACCCCAGCAACATCTATGCCCTCTGCGCGCCGCGGAGCCCGGAGGAAGCCGACGACATCACCCCGCAACAGGTGTCCCGGCTCCTCGAGCAGCTCGCGGAACAGTTCCAGTACGTTGTGGTGGACACCGCGCCCGGCCTGCCCGAGGTGGGCCTGGCCGCCATGGAGCAATGCACCGACGTCGTCTGGGTCACGGCCATGGACGTCCCCAGCATCCGGGGGCTCCGCTCCGGCCTCGGAATCCTCCGCCGCCTGGACCTGCTGCCGGAAACCCGCCATGTGGTCCTGAACATGGCCGATTCCAAGTCCGGCCTCAGCGTTCAGGACGTGGAGGCCACCATCGGCGCACCCGTGGATGTCAGCATCCCCCGCTCCAAAGCCGTGGCGCTCTCCACCAACCGCGGCATCCCGGTCCTGCAGGACGGCCGTAAAGACCCTGCCATCAAGGGACTCAGGCAACTTGTGGCCAGGTTCGATCCTGCGTGGCGGGCGACTGCGCAGAAGAAGCTGCACCGCCGGGTGGTGGTCTGAGTGAAGCTCTCCGAACGGCTCCGCACCGCTGAAGGAACACAGGCCCCGGCCACTGCACCCTCGCCGCGCCCGGCACCGGCGCAGCCGGTCGCCCGGGCCCAGCCTTCGGCGGCCCCGTCCCCCGCCGTTCAACCCCAGAAGCCCGGCGTCGAACTCCGGAAGCCCGCCGCCACGGTTCCGCCGGCTTTCGCCGAACCGTCGGAGGCCTACCGGACCAAAGCCCAGCCGGTCGACGTCTTCGCAGCCCTCAAACAACGCGCCGCGAACGCCCTCTTCGAGCGGATGGGGAGCCGGTTCAACGACTCCGCCGCCAAAGAGGACGAACTACGCACGTCCGCGCGGGAGGAGCTCATCCGGATCATCGACGCCGAGCAGGTCCCCCTCTCCGCCGAAGAACGCTCCCGCCTCGTCCAGGACGTCGCCGATGATGTGCTCGGCTACGGCCCCCTGCAGCGCCTCCTGGACGATCCCGCCGTCACGGAAATCATGGTCAACTGCATGGACCAGATCTACGTCGAGCGGCACGGCAAACTGACCTTGACCGAATCGCGCTTCAGCTCCGAAGACCACCTGCGCAAAGTCATTGAGCGGATCGTCTCCAAGGTGGGCCGCCGCATCGACGAGTCCTCGCCGCTGGTGGACGCCCGCCTCGAGGACGGTTCCCGCGTCAACGCAGTGATTCCCCCGCTCGCGGTGGGCGGTTCCTCGCTGACCATCCGAAAATTCAGCAAAGTGCCGCTGACCGTCCGGAACCTCATCGAGTTCGGCACCCTGACGCCGGAAATGGCCGAGCTGCTGAACGCCTGCGTGAAGGCGAAGCTGAACATCATCGTCTCCGGCGGCACCGGCACCGGCAAGACGACGCTGCTCAATGTGCTTTCATCCTTCCTGCCCGACGACGAGCGGATCGTCACCATCGAGGACGCCGTCGAACTGCAGATCCAGCAGCGCCACGTGGTCCGGCTCGAAAGCCGCCCGCCGAACACCGAAGGCAAGGGCGAAGTGACCATCCGGGAACTGCTGCGCAACTCACTGCGTATGCGCCCGGACCGGATTGTGGTGGGCGAGGTCCGCGGCGGCGAATCGCTGGACATGCTCCAGGCCATGAACACCGGCCACGACGGTTCCCTTTCCACGGTCCACTCAAACTCGCCCCGCGACGCCGTCGCACGCCTGGAAACCCTGGTGCTGATGGCCGGAATGGACCTGCCACTGCGGGCTATTCGAGAACAGATCGCCTCTGCCGTCAACCTGATCGTCCAGATCTCACGCCTGCGCGACGGCACCCGCCGGATCACCCACGTCACCGAGGTCCAGGGGATGGAAGGTGACATTGTCACGCTGCAGGACGCGTTCGTCTTCGACTACTCGGCCGGCGTCGACGCCCACGGCCGCTTCCTCGGCAAACCGGTGCCCACCGGAATCCGCCCCCGCTTCATTGACCGCTTCGAGGATCTGGGCATCTATGTTTCCCCCAGCGTGTTTGCGGCCCCGCTGACCGCAGCCGGAAGGGTGTGACCGGCCATGACGCTTTTGCCTGTCGGTGTCGGGCTGCTCTTCACGGCCGTGCTGCTCCTGGGCTACGCGCTGCTGGCCACGGGCGGCGCCAGCGTCCCGCTGGACCGGCGGCGGCCCGTCCAGGACCGGCCCGACTCCCAGCTGACCCGGTTCGCCGGTTCCGCCGTGCACCTGGTGGACGGTTTCTTCGCCCAACGCAAGGTCCGGATGTTCAACCGGGAAGCGCTGGAAAACGCCGGGCTCCGGATGAGCCAGGGCGATTTCTTCGTCCTCGTGCTGGCCGGGGCCCTCGTGGGAGCGGTGGCCGGGCTGGTCGTGGCCGGCCCGCTGCTGGCGGTCCTTTTCGTTCTGGTGGCCCCCATGGTGGGGCACCTTGTGCTCGGTTATCTGGCCGGAAAACGCCGGAACACGTTCGACCAGCAGCTCGGCGACACGCTCCAGCTGCTGGCCGGCGGCCTGCGGGCCGGCCACAGCATCCTGCGTGCCATTGACGCCGCCGCCACCGAGTCGCTGAGCCCGACGTCGGAAGAGATGCGCCGGGTGGTCACGGAGACCAGCCTGGGACGTGACCTGCAGTCATCCCTCACCGACACGGCCGAGCGGATGCGGAACGAGGACTTCGTCTGGATTGCCCAGGCCATCCAGATCAACCGCGAGGTCGGCGGGAACCTCGCCGAGGTCCTGGACCAGGTCAACGAGACCATCCGCGAGCGCAGCGAAATCAAGGGGCACATCAAGGCCCTCGCCGCCGAGGGCAAGTTCTCCGCCTACATCCTGATGGCCATGCCCATCGGGATCGTGACGATGCTGATGCTGGTCAACCCCGGCTACATGAACGTTATGTTCACGCACCCGCTGGGCTGGGGCATGATCGCCGCATCCATCATCCTGATGACCATCGGCGGCTTGTGGATGCGCAAGATCATCGACTTGAAGTTCTGAGGCGCCGGTGAACCCCGTGGTACTGATTTCCCTGCTGCTGGTCTCCGTTCCTTTGGGCTACCTGGTGTGGTCGCTGCTCTCCGTCGACCGCTCCTCCCAGCGGGCTGCCCGGACCATGCTCGCGCTCGGGACGGACACTGCCGGGCAAACGGAGCAGAAGCAGAGCAAGCTGCTGGAGCAGATCGGCTACCGGCTGACGCCCCCGGGGTACGTCCGCCGACTGGACAAGCTCCTGTCGCTCGCCGGACGACCCGCTTCCCTCCCCCTCGGACGGGTCCTGGCAGCCAAGCCGCTGCTGGGGCTGCTGGGTGCCCTGCTCGGGTTTTACATCAGCTCCAGCGGCCCGACGCCGATCATCAAGCTGGTGGGTGTCTTTGTAGTACTGCTGGGCTATTTCATCCCGGACCTCCTGCTCTACAGCAAAGGCCAGGAGCGCCAGAAGATCATGCAGCTGGAACTGGCCAACACCCTGGACCAGATGCTCATCTCCGTGGAGGCGGGCCTGGGTTTCGAAGGAGCCATGGCCCGCGCCGGCGAGAACGGCAAGGGACCCCTCGCCGAGGAAATCGTCCGGACGCTCCAGGACATGCAGGTGGGCCGGAGCCGCCGCGAATCCTACCTGGCACTGTCCGAGCGCACGAACATCCCGGAGCTGCGCAGCTTCGTCCAGGCCGTGGTTCAAGCAGACACCTACGGCATTGCCATCAGCCGGGTGCTCCGGATCCAGGCCAAGGTCATGCGGGTCAAGCGCCGGCAGCGGGCCGAGGAAAAGGCCATGAAGCTGCCGGTCACCATCTTGTTCCCCTTGCTGTTCTTCATCTTCCCGGTGCTCTTCATCGCCATCCTGGGCCCGGCCGCCATCAACGCGATCGAGACCTTCAGCGGCAAGTAGTGCCCGGCTTCGCCGGAATGCCACAAGGTTTCCGCAGGATCACCCGGGGTGCAGGGTCTCCGCCCAGACAGGAAGTAGCGTGGTCGCATGTCCTTTCTCAGTGCCCCAGACGACGGCGACGCCACCACAGCATTCTCCCCCGGGACCTTCCCCGGCGGAGCACACCCGGCGGCCCCTGACGCGGCACCGCTCGTGGACCCCGCGGCGCTCCAGGATCTCGGTGCCCAGCTGGAAAGCCCCTCGGTCGCCAAAGGGTTCGCCCGGGACTACGCCAGGATGTGGGACCAGCGCTACAACTGCCTGGCGTCGGCGCTGGACCGCCGGGACCAGGCGGGCTCGCTCGAGGCCGTGCTGAGCCTGAAGACGTCTTCCGCAATGGTGGGCGGAGTCCAGCTCGCCCGGCTGGCCGGAGAGCTGGAGGATGCGGTCCGCGGCGGCGACATGGAGCGCGCCAGCTCACTCCTGGCGGAGGTCGCCGAAAGTGGCAGCGAAACCGTGGATGAACTTCAGTACAGCTACATTCTCTGGGAGAGCTAATCCCTCACGGGAGCGAGCCGGTACCCCACACCACGGACCGTCTGAAGCCACCGGGGATGCAGGGGGTCCTCGCGCAGCTTCCGCCGCAGGTTCCCGATATGCACTTCGACGGCCCGTTCGTCGGATTCGCCGATGTACGCATCCGCCCGGTAGTACTCGCCCCGCACCACGCGGACCAGGTCAGTCTTGGACCGGACGGCACCCGCGCCCTTGAGCAGGGCGTGCAGGAGATCGAACTCGCTGCGGGTCAGGCTGGCGGCCGCACCGTCGACGGTCACAGTCCGGCTGTCCGGATTGAGGGCCAGCCCGTTGTGGCGGAGGACGGAATCCTGCGGCACGGCGGGCGCGGCGGCCGCGGCACCCGCAGGCCGGGGCGTTTCGCTGATGGTGTCCTGCCGGGGCCGCCGCATCATGGCGGCCACCCTGGCCCGGAGTTCGCGCGGCCGGAAAGGCTTGGTCATAAAATCATCGGCGCCGGTGTGCAGTGCCGTCAGCGTATCCAGTTCGTCCGTGCGCGCCGTCAACATGACCACGTACGCATCGCTGAACTGGCGGACCCGGCGAAGGACTTCGAATCCGTCGATGTCCGGGAGCCCCACGTCCAAAGTGACCACGTCAGCTTCCAGGCGCCGGATGATGTCCACGCCCTCGCGCCCGTCTGCGGCCGAATGGACCTCGAAACCGGCCTGGCTCAGTACGGCTTCGACAAGGTTGCGCACGTCGGCGTCGTCTTCAACTACGACCGCGACTCCTAGGTCAGTCATGGCCCCCCTCACATCTGATGCTGCTCCACTTCCAAGCGCGGACGCGCTGGAAGTGCTGATCGCGCCGGCCCCCACCGTCATTGTCAGAATACCTACGCTGGGCGAAAAAACCGGTTCCGGCGCAGTAACAGAACCCAGATTATCCAGCTTTGTGTCAAGTTTGTATGACAACTGGTGTAAAACTGGAGCAGTGAGGAAGGAGCACGGCTTCAGTGAGTGAACAGCAACCGGTCCGGAGCGCTGACCGGTACCACAAACCCGTGGGCGCGCGTGCGCGGGTGGTGGCCTGCCACCTCTCACTGGCGCTCGTCATGGTGGTCGCCGTGCCGGCAGCCACCGGATGGTGGCCGGGTCTCCTCGACGCCCCCTACATGACCGCCGCTGTGGTGCTCGCGGGAGCCGTGGCCCTTGCCGCGTCCTGCGCCCTGAGCCTGGCACAGGTGCGGCTGCGCCACGAACAACGCCGGACCGATGCCACGGAAGCCGAGCTGCAGGCACTGCTCGCGGACAGCCGGGAACGCGAACGCCTGCTCAACACCATCCTGGAAACCGTCGACGTCGGCATCGTTGCGCTCGACTCCGACGGCCGCCGCCTGCTGACCAACAGCTGGCAGTCAGCTCTGGAAAGGTCGGCGGTGCCCGCAGGCGCCGCGCAGGACGTGGAGGAAGCGCAACTGCTGCTGACCGGGCAGGACCAGGAAACCCCGCTCCCCCTCGAACGCCGACCCGTTCGGCGGGCCGCGGCGGGAGAGTCCTTTGCGGACTACCTGGTGCGATTCGGCGAGGCCCCGGGCAGCCGGGTCGTGTCCACCGGTTCGCGTCCCCTGCACGACGACGACGGCGGGTACCGCGGCGCCGTCGTTGTCTTCAACGAGGTCACCGGGCTCGTCGATGCCCTGGCCGCCAAGGACGACGTGGTCTCCACC
This sequence comes from Arthrobacter sp., assembly GCA_035466775.1. Lineage (GTDB taxonomy): Bacteria > Actinomycetota > Actinomycetes > Actinomycetales > Micrococcaceae > Arthrobacter. The sequence continues at coordinate 10,945 of DATIUQ010000189.1, read as the reverse complement.
GTCTCGCACGAGTTCCGCACCCCGTTGACATCGATCATCGGCAACCTGGACCTGGCGCTCGGTGATTCTGCCGGGCTCTCCACCACCACCGTGCGCCGGATCGAGGTGGCCCAACGCAACGCCGAGCGGCTGCTTGCCCTGGTTTCGGACCTGCTGATGTCGGCCAACTCCACGGTGCATGTCCACCCGCGCCGGACCGACCTGGCCAGCCTCGTCGAAGCCAGCCTCGGCTCGGCCCAGGCCCACGCCCACGCCTCCCGGGTCGCGCTCACCATGGATCTGCAGGCCCCGCTCTGGGCCAATGTTGATCCGCTGCGGATCGGCCAGGCCCTCGACAACCTGGTATCCAATGCCATCAAGTATTCCCCCGACGGCGGCAGCGTCCACGTTTCCGCCAGCAACGAGCGGGGCAGGGTGCTGCTGCACGTGGAGGATAACGGAATGGGGATGACAGCTGCCGACGCCGAACGGGTCTTCACCCGGTTCTTCCGCAGCCCCACCGTGCGCGAGGGCTCGATTCCCGGCGCCGGGCTTGGCCTGGCGATCACCAAGTCCATCGTGGAACGGCACGGCGGCAGCATCTCCTGCAGTTCCCGCCCGGGCTGCGGGAGCACGTTCACTGTGGAGCTTCCGGCTGAAGCGGCCCCGCCTGCCATGTAGCCTGACTCCCGGCCGGGCCGGCTGTTGGCCCAGGCTGGCTATTAGCGCGTGGCGGCTACTGGCGCAGGGCGCGCGTCAGCTCGGCCCGGGCCAGCAGCCCGCTGGCCGAGGGGTAGGCCACTTCCTCCAGCACGAGGGGATGCGGGGCGGCCAGCACGGACTTCGCGTCCCGCTGCCGGGCCAGCAGCCGTTCCAACAGCCAGCCGGGCGATTCGACGCCCTCCCCCACAAAGAGCGCGGAACCCACGAGGGACCGGACCATGTTGTGGCAGAAGGCATCCGCCTGGACCGTTGCCACGATGACGCCGTCGGTGCCGCGGGAAAACTCGAAGCGCTGCAGCTCCCGGATGGTGGTGGCGCCTTCCCGCGGCTTGCAGTAGGACCGGAAGTCCTGGAGTCCCAGCAGCTGCGAGGCGCCTTCGTTGAGCAGACCGACGTCGAGCGGCTGTTTGTGCCACAGCGTCCAGGCTCGGCCCAGCGGGTCCCAGAGAGCGGGGCCATCGGCGATCCGGTAGCTGTACCGGCGCCACAGCGCTGAAAAGCGGGCGTCGAAGCCCTCGGGAGCGATGGATACCTTGTGGACCTCGATGGCCCCGGTGAGGTCGCCCAGTCCCCGGCTGAGGGCGCCGCGGAGTCGGCGCAGCAGCGCCACCGCCGGGTCCAGCTCGGCACCGCGGTTCAGGCCGAGCCATTCGCCCTCGCCCAGGTCCAGATGGACCACCTGGCCGCGGGCGTGAACGCCGGCGTCGGTCCGCCCGGCGACCGTGACGCGGATGGGCCGGCGGATCAGCAACTGGAGGGCTTCTTCGAGGGTGCCTTGGACCGTTCGCCGGCCGGGCTGGACCGCCCACCCGCTGAAGGGTCCGCCGTCGTACGCAAGATCAAGCCGGATACGCAAAAACCCGCCGCCCCCTCTAACGGGGGCCGCGGGTTTCTGGTCGTTCATAGACTTAAGTCTATGCGAAGAAATCAGCGAACTACTTCGCGTCCTTCTCGGACTTAGCGGCTTCTTCCTCAGCGGCCGGAGCCTCTTCGGTTGCTGCTGCTTCGGTCTCAGAGGCCTCAGCGGCTTCAGCTTCAGGAGCCTCTTCGGTCTCGGCAGCTTCGGTTTCGGCAACCGGAGCGGCGTCTTCCTTCGCGGCGTCCTTCTTCTCGGCGTCACGCTGGGCAGCGGAGGTAGCCTCGGCTACAACGGCCTGCTTGGCGGAGACCGGCTCGAGAACCAGTTCGATGACAGCCATGGGAGCGTTGTCGCCCTTGCGGTTGCCGATCTTGGTGATGCGGGTGTAGCCGCCGTTGCGGTTCTCCACTGCCTGTGCAATGTCGGTGAACAGCTCGTGGACGATGCCCTTGTCGCTGATCAAGCCGAGTACACGGCGGCGGGAAGCCAGGTCGCCACGCTTGGCGAAAGTCACCAGGCGCTCGGCGTACGGCTTCAGTCGCTTGGCCTTGGTCACCGTGGTGGTGATCCGCTTGTGCTCGAACAGTGCGGCGGACAGGTTCGCGAGCATAAGACGCTCGTGAGCCGCTCCGCCTCCGAGGCGCGGACCCTTAGCGGGGGTAGGCATAATAGTTTCTCCTCATATGGAAGCCGTTGGGCTGTGCACACCGTGGTGCATCAGCCCGCGGGCCAAGATCTGTTTGTTAGAGCTCGTCGTCGCTGAAAGCGGCGTCGTCCTCTTCAATTGCTGCGGCGCGTGCTGCGAGGTCAAAACCGGGAGGCGAATCCTTGAGGGACAGGCCCAGTTCAACCAGCTTTGCCTTGACCTCATCGATGGACTTCGCACCGAAGTTACGGATGTCCATGAGGTCGGCCTCGGAGCGGGCCACGAGTTCACCCACGGTGTGGATGCCCTCACGCTTGAGGCAGTTGTAGGAACGGACCGTGAGGTCCAGATCCTCGATCGGCAGGGCCATGTCTGCTGCCAAGGCAGCATCCGTCGGCGACGGGCCAATCTCGATACCTTCAGCTGCGGTGTTCAGCTCGCGGGCCAGACCGAACAGTTCCACCAGGGTGGTACCTGCCGAAGCAACGGCATCGCGCGGGGCGATGGCCTGCTTGGTCTCGACGTCGACAATGAGCTTGTCGAAGTCAGTGCGCTGCTCAACACGGGTAGCTTCCACGCGGAAAGTAACCTTCAGGACCGGCGAGTAGATCGAGTCGACCGGAATGCGGCCGATCTCGGAATCGCCGGACTTGTTCTGAGCTGCCGAAACGTAGCCGCGGCCGCGCTCGATGGTCAGTTCGAGTTCGAACTTGCCCTTCGAGTTCAGCGTGGCAATGTGCAGATCCGGGTTGTGGAATTCGACGCCAGCCGGCGGAGCGATGTCCGCGGCGGTGACGACTCCCGGGCCCTGCTTGCGCAGGTAAGCAACAACCGGCTCGTCGTGCTCGGAGGAGACCGACAGGTTCTTGATGTTCAGGATGATCTCAGTGACATCTTCCTTGACACCCGGAACCGTGGTGAACTCGTGCAGCACGCCATCGATCCGAATGCTCGTGACAGAGGCACCGGGGATGGAGGAGAGCAGGGTACGGCGGAGGGAGTTTCCGAGGGTGTAACCGAAACCGGGCTCCAGCGGTTCAATGATGAAACGGGAGCGGTTGTCGGAGACGACCTCTTCGGAGAGGGTGGGGCGCTGTGCAATGAGCACTTAGGTTTCCTTTCGGCGAGCATCCGCTATATGACGCAACACAGGTGGTGGAAAGATCGGTCTGAAGACTTAACGCGGCCGGGCTTGCCCGGACCGGTGAGGGTCCGGGCAAGCACCGGTGCGTTGGAAAGCCTTAGACGCGGCGGCGCTTCGGCGGACGGCAGCCGTTGTGGGCGCTGGGGGTTACATCCTGGATGGATCCAACCTCGAGGCCAGCGGCCTGCAGTGAACGGATAGCCGTTTCGCGTCCCGAGCCCGGGCCCTTGACGAATACGTCAACCTTGCGCATACCGTGCTCCTGCGCACGCTTTGCGGCGGCTTCGGCGGCCATCTGGGCTGCGAACGGGGTGGACTTACGTGAGCCCTTGAAGCCAACCTCACCGGACGAAGCCCAGGAGATGACAGCACCGTTCGGGTCCGTAATGGACACGATGGTGTTGTTGAACGTGCTCTTGATGTGCGCCTGGCCCAGCGCGATATTCTTCTTGTCCTTCTTACGCGGCTTGCGAACCGCGCCACGAGTCTTCGGGGGCATTATTTCTCCTACAGAAAGTTATCGGGGGGAAGACGAGCGGTTTAGCGCGTCTTCTTCTTGCCTGCAACGGTGCGCTTCGGACCCTTACGGGTACGTGCGTTCGTCTTCGTACGCTGTCCGCGCACTGGCAGGCCCTTACGGTGGCGAATACCTTCGTAGCTGCCGATTTCAACCTTGCGGCGGATATCTGCTGCTACTTCGCGGCGAAGGTCACCCTCAACCTTGTAGTTGCCTTCAATGTAGTCACGCAGCTGGACGAGCTCGGCGTCGGACAGGTCCTTGACCCGAACGTCCGCGCTGATGCCGGTGGCAGCCAGGGTTTCGTGTGCACGGGTCTTGCCCACGCCGTAGATGTAAGTAAGCGCAATTTCCAACCGCTTTTCGCGGGGAATGTCTACGCCAGCGAGACGAGCCATAGAGGCAGTGCTCCTTGTATAAACCGGAGGTCGTAGGCAGTACACCCGCACGTTCCGTGCGGCCCCAGCCTCCGACCGGGGGTTAGCTGTACGGGCCCATATGTCCCAGATCAGCTTGTGCTGCCTTTTATTTACTTGCGTGGGTTAGCAACCCAGGATTTCCCGAAGAGGGAAATTAGCCCTGGCGCTGCTTGTGGCGCGGGTTCTCGCAGATCACCATGACCCGGCCATTACGGCGGATCACTTTGCACTTTTCGCAGATCTGCTTGACGCTCGGCTTGACCTTCATGGCGTTCCTTTGCGTGTTGCAGTGGTCAGCTGGACCGGCCTTCGGCTGTTGCTCTGGCCGCCCAGTGTTTACTTGTAGCGGTAGACGATACGACCACGTGTCAGGTCGTACGGGCTCAGCTCCACCACTACCCGGTCCTCAGGGAGAATCCTGATGTAGTGCTGGCGCATCTTTCCAGAGATGTGCGCCAGAACGATGTGCTTGTTGGTGAGCTCAACGCGAAACATCGCGTTAGGCAGCGCCTCAGTCACAACGCCCTCGATCTCAATGACCCCGTCCTTCTTGGCCATACCCTCCGCTAACTGTTGTTTGCCGCAGCCCTCCGGCTTGCACCGGAAATGACCGCGGACGTTTTTGATTGATTGGCTGATGCCTCCCGGCCCCTAAAAGGGCACAACAGGGCAGACAACCAACAGACAACATTACGCCATTACGGCCCGAATGTTAAATCCAGCAATCGTAGCGCACTCAGCGTCCGTACGCACCAAATTCGCCCGCCGGCGTGCTCACGGGCTCCGCCCGGGCGATCCCATCGAGGATCGCCAGTCGTACGACGTCGGCTGCCGCGCTCTGCAGGGTAATGAGGCTCATTTGCCGGGCAGCCTCGCTCCCGCGGTCCAGTGCGAGCGCGCCGGTGGCGAGGCAAAAGACCGTGTCGCCGTCCGCCAGGGTGTGGCTGGGATTCAACGCCCGGGCCAGTCCTGCATGGGCGGCCGAAGCCGTGCGCTTGCACTCGGCCTTGTCCAGGATGGCATTGGTGGCGACGACGACGAGGGTTGTGTTGAGAGGCGGGGGCTGCAGCGCCTCGCCTGGCGAGGTGGCCGTGGCGGCTTCCGCCGCCACGGCCGAAACCCTCGGCGTGCTCGCTCCTTCGTCGCTTAGACGCACGCTGCCGGGTTCCACCCGTGCCGGCGATGTGCTGAACGGCAGTCCCAGCGCGTTGACTACCGCTATGGCGCCCACGACCACCGGACCGTCTGGGGAGATGTTTTCCAGGGTGATCGAGGCGGTGCCTATTCCGCCTTTATAGGTGCCCCGGCCGATGAGGGCTCCGGTGCCGGCTCCTGTGTTGCCGCGTTCGACGTCGTGCCCGTCGTTGCGGGCGGCGGCGTCCTCGGTGGCCGCGTAGCCCATGGCGGCGTCCGGGCGGGCGGCGAAGTTGCCGCCCCGGCCGAGGTCGAAGATCGCCGCCGCCGGCACGATCGGGACCACGCCGCCGGTGACCGGGAAGCCGCGGCCGTTCTCCTCGCACCAGCGCTGGGCGCCGTGGGCCGCGGCGAGGCCGAAGGCGCTTCCGCCGGTGAGCACGACGGCGTCCACGGTCCGGGACAGCGTCGTCGGGTCCAGGGCGTCGGTCTCGTGCGTCCCGGGGCCGCCGCCCCGGACGTCGACGGAACCAACGGTGCCGGGCGGAGGCAGCACAACCGTCACTCCGCTCAGCCAGCCGTCGCCGCTCCTGCCGGCATGGCCCACCTTCAGGCCCGGCACGTCCGTAATCGCAGTCATGGCTCTATTGTGCGCCTTGGCGCAAGGCGCCGGCGTCCGCTGCATTTCCATCGACTTGACGAATCGCGGGCTGATGTCTTATGTCCAAACGGTCGTTATGTAATACTGCATGCAACACAGCGTGAACGGGCAACGAAGCCTTGGACAACAAAGCTCTAATGGGGTCTTGTGCGGGATTCTGCCCACCAGCCATGTGGTGAAGTGATAGCTAGGTATCCCCGCCCACCCGCCTGCCACCGGCAGGCACGGAACCGTTAGAGACCTGAATGACGCGACAATTGACCGACCGGCCGCGCGCCGTCGTCGAGGCCAAACCGGCGCCGGCGCCGCGTGCCCGCTGGTCCTCCCGAACCCGCCGGGACTTCCTCGTTTTCCTGGCGTTCGCCCTCCCCAACCTGATCCTGATTGCGGTATTCACGTACCTCCCGCTCTTCAACAACATCTATTACTCCACCCTGGACTGGACCCTGGGCTCGGCCTCGGCCACGGTGGTGGGCTTCGAAAACTACGTCACGTTCTTCACGAGTTCGGACGCCGCCAAGGTTCTCGGCACCACCGCCGTTTTCACTCTCGTCACCGTCGGCGGCTCCATGGTCCTGGGCCTGCTGGTGGCCCTGGCCCTGAACTCCAGGATCCGCGGCACAACCTTCGCGCGCTCAGCCGTCTTCGCCCCCTACGTGCTCAGCGGTGTCGGCGTCGGCCTCGTCTGGCTCTTCATTTTCGATCCCGGCTACGGGGTGCTCGCCTGGCTGCTGCGCGGCATCGGCCAGCAGAGTCCGCAGTGGATCAACGATCCGCAACTGTCCCTGGTCATGGTCATCATCGTCTACGTCTGGAAGAACCTCGGCTACTGCGCCGTCGTCTACCTGGCCGGATTGCAGTCGCTCCCGCAGGACGTTATGGAGGCCGCGTCACTGGATGGCGCCAACGGTTTCCGGCGCTTCGTGAGCATGGCCCTGCCGCTGCTCTCCCCCACGACGTTCTTCCTGCTCATCACCACCATGCTGAGCTCGCTGCAGGCCTTCGACCTGATCCGCATCATGACCCCGCTGGGCAACGGCACCAGCACGCTGATCTACGAGGCCTACCTCCAGGCGTTCGGGGCGTTCAACCGGGCCGGCTACTCGGCCGCAATCTCGGTGATTCTGTTCGCCATCCTGCTCATCATCACCGTGCTGCAGCTGCGGTTCGTCGAACGGAAGGTGCACTACTCGTGAGCCTGCTCTCCCCCGTCAGCCCTGACCCCGCCGCCGACGCCGGCCCCGCCTCACCTGCCGACGCAGATCCCGGGATCCCCCCGCAGCGCCACCGGCCATTCTCCAGCGCCAACCTGGTCCAGACGATTGCCGGCGGCTACGTTCCGCTGGTCCTCGCCACGCTGGTGGTCTTCCTGCCGCTGCTGTGGATGGTGCTGAGTTCCTTCAAGCAGCCCGGCGAGATCATCACCATGGACCTGAAGATCCTGCCGGAGAGCCTGGACTTCGAAAACTACAACATCGCCATGACCACCGTGCCGTTCGCCCAGTTCTTCGTGAACAGCCTGATTGTCACCAGCGTGGGCGCCACCATCAAGGTCCTCCTGGCCATCCTGACTGCCTACGCGCTCGTGTTTGTCCGCTTCCCGTACAAGAACGTCATCTTCGTGCTGATCCTGGTCGCCCTGATGGTCCCGCCGCAGGTGTCCATCCTGCCCAACTACATCCTCATCGCAGGGATGGGCGGCAAGAACACCCTGTGGGGCATCATCCTGCCGGGGCTGGGCACGGCGTTCGGAACGTTCCTGCTGCGCCAGCACTTCCTGACGCTTCCCGCCTCCATCCTGGAATCGGCGGAGATCGACGGCGCCGGCCACTGGCGCCGCCTCTGGCGGATCGTCGTGCCGGTCTCCGGGCCCTCGATCGCCACGGTGGCGCTCGTCGTCGTCGTGAGCGAGTGGAACGACTACATCTGGCCGCTCATCATCACGGACCGCCCCGAGACGATGACCTTGCCCGTGGGCCTGACGCTCCTGCAGAACTCCGAGGGCAACGGCTCCGGCTGGGGCATCCTGATGGCCGGGGCCGTGCTGGTGATTGTGCCCATCCTGCTGGTATTCGCGGCCCTGCAGCGCTACATCGTGGCCGGCCTGACCCAGGGCAGCGTCACCGGGTGATGTGGCCCGCCAAAGCTTCACCACAGTTATCTCCATTCACCGAGTCAGCATCATCGAGAGGATCCACCATGGCATTGAATCTTGACCGCAGGCACTTCCTGGGACTGGCGGGGGCCGGCGCCGGCGCCGCTGCATTGAGCGCCTGCGGAGGCCCGTCCACCGCCGGCAACACGGCCGCGACCGGTGCTGCCGACATCGATTTCAGCGGGGTCAAGCCCGCAGCCTCGATCGACTTCTGGACCAACCACCCGGGCAAGTCCCAGGACGTGGAAAAGGCCATCATCGCGAAGTTCCATGCCAAGTTCCCGGACATCAAGGTCAACCTCGTGACGGCGGGCGCCAACTACGAGGAAATCGCGCAGAAGTTCCAGACCTCGCAGGCTGCGAAGTCGGCTCTCCCGGGTGTCGTGGTGCTCTCCGACGTCTGGTGGTTCCGCTACTACACCAACGGCAACATCATCCCGCTCGACGGCCTGATCAAGCAGCTGGACATCAAGGTCGATGACTTCCAGAAGTCCCTGGTTGCGGACTACAAGTACGCCGACAAGCAGTGGGCCCTCCCCTACGGCCGCTCCACGCCGCTGTTCTACTACAACAAGGACCACTTCAAGGCAGCAGGGCTGCCGGACCGCGCCCCGAAGACGTGGCAGGAGTTCGCCGAGTGGGCGCCCAAGCTGAAGGCGAGCTCCGGCGCGCAGTACGCCTACATCTACCCGGCCCTCGCCGGCTACGCAGGCTGGACGCTGCAGAACATGCTGTGGGGCTGGGGTGGCAGCTGGTCCAACGAGTGGGCGTTCAACTGCGATTCCGCCGAGTCGGTCGCGGCCCTGCAGTGGGCCCAGGACTCCATCTTCAAGGACAAGTGGGCGGGGGTCTCGTCCAAGGAAGCTGCCGACGACTTCGCCGCGGGCATCACCTCGTCCACGATTTCCTCCACCGGTTCCCTGCTGGGGGTCCTGAAGTCCGCGAAGTTCAACGTGGGCGTCGGCTACCTGCCGGGCGGTCCGAAGAGCGAAAGCCCGGTGTGCCCCACCGGCGGCGCCGGCCTGGGCATCCCCAGCGGGGTGAGCAAGGAGATCCAGCTCGCCGCTGCCACCTTCCTGAAGTTCATGACGGAACCGGAAAACACGGCGCAGTTCTCCTCGGCCACGGGCTACATGCCTACCCGCACCTCCGCGGACATGACGGCCGTGCTCGCCAAGACCCCGCAGATCAAGACCGCCATGGACCAGCTCGCCGTGACCCGTGTCCAGGACAATGCCCGGGTGTTCCTGCCGGGCGCGGACCAGGAGATGGCCAAGGCAGCCGCGGCGATCCTCACCCAGCAAGGCGACGTCAAGGCCACCATGACGTCGCTGAAGACCACCCTCGAAGGCATCTACACCAAGGACGTGAAACCGAAGCTCAAGAGCTGACGACGCGGATACGCTCTCCCGACACGACAAATCCCTGGCGCTGCCGTAGTCCGGCGGCGCCAGGGATTTGTCGTGTTGGGAAGGGTGCGCGTCGCCGCGTCACCGCGGGCGCCTGGCTGGCTGTGCAGCCGGGGTCCCCCGTTTAGGGAATCGGGACGGGCACGACGCCGAGCGGGGCCAGTTTCGCGGCTCCCCCGTCGGGTGCGGAGAGCACCCAGATGCCCTTCTCGTGGACTGCCACGGAATGCTCCCACTGGCAGGACCGTTTGCCGTCGGTGGTCACCACCGTCCAGTCGTCGTCCAGCACGGCGGTGTCGATGCTTCCGCGGACCAGCATGGGTTCGATGGCCAGGCACAGGCCCGGGCGGATCTTGGGCCCGCGGTGGTTGGTGCGGTAGTTGGGTACGTCCGGGGCCATGTGCATCTCGGAGCCGATCCCGTGGCCCACGTAGTCCTCGAGGATGCCCAGTGCCTTTCCGGGGACGGAGGAGACATAGTCGTCCACGGCGTTGCCGATGTCGCCGACGAACTTCCCGGTGGCCAGCGCGGCAATCCCGTGCCACATCGCCGCCTCGGTGACATCGGAGAGCCGCTGGTCCTCGGGGTCGGCGGTGCCCACGATCACGGTGCGGGCCGAGTCCGAGTGCCAGCCGTCCAGGATCGCGCCGCCGTCGATCGAGAGGATGTCCCCGTCCTGCAGGACGCGGCCGCCGGGGATGCCGTGCACCACTTCTTCGTTGACCGAGGTGCAGATCGTGGCGGGGAAGCCGTGGTAGCCCAGGAAATTGGAGGTGGCGCCGGCGTCCTTGAGCACCGCTGCGAACACGGCGTCGAGGTCCTTGGTGGTCTTCCCCGGGGCGGCGGCCGCGACAGCGGCGTCCAGGGCGCGGCTCAGGACAAGCCCGGCCTCATGCATGGCGCGCATCTGGGCGTTGGTCTTGTATTCGATGCGTGGCTGGCCGAATGCCATCCGCAACTTCCTTTCGATGGGGCCGTGCCGCCCTGGGGCGGACGGCCAAATGGCTGAGGCCCCTCCCGGTGTTCCGGGAGGAGCCTCGAGGTCCGTGGTCCGATCAGGCCGACTGGGCCTCTTTGATCGCCTGCATGACGCGGTCGGTGACCTCGTCGATGCCGCCGATCCCGTCGACACGGGTCAGGATGCCGCGTTCGTCATACTTGGCGACAACGGCCTCCGTCTGGCCGTGGTACAGGTCAAGGCGGTGCCGGATGACGGCTTCGTTGTCGTCGGTGCGTCCGGTTTCCTTGGCCCGGCCCAGCAGGCGGGTGACAAGTTCCTCGTCGTCGGCCGTGAGCTGC
>DATIUQ010000188.1:0-22964 GCA_035466775.1 Arthrobacter sp. | reverse complement strand
CGTCCTCTCCGAAGACATTGTCCGACTTCAACGTGGTGCGGGGGAAGTTCCGGGCGCTGGCTTCATAGCCGGCCGAGGCGTAGACCTCCTTGCACGCGGCGTCCGTCAGCGCGACCTGGGACACCGCAAGGACCTGCCCGGCCGCCGTCGCGTTGTCCATGGACTCGAAGACTTCGAAGTGGATGTGCGGCCAGCGGCCGCTGTACGCGCCGGGGAAGACTGTCCGGAAGGTGACCTGGCCGTTGGCGTCGGCCTCCTGCACGCCGCGGAGATAATTCTCGTTCTTGAGTCCGGCGTCGTACATCGAGTATTTGCCGTCCTTGTCGCAGTGCCAGGCGTACACGGCGGCCCCGACCAGGGGCGCGCACCCGTTGGCGTTGTCGAGCAGGGTCAGCGTGACGGCGAGCGGAACGCCGTCGGCCGTGGTGCTGGACGTGCCGAAGCTGGAGGTGATGTCCTGCCGGACCACGCCCGAGGCCGCCAGTACGTTGGGACCGTTGGAGCCGTCGCCGGGATACGGTCCGGCGGTCTCCCGGGGGATTTCGACGCCGCACTCGGCGATCGCGCGGGTCAGCGTGGGCGAGGCGGAGGTTGAGCCCGTGGCCGCCGACCTGCCGGCGGCTGCGTGCGCCGGCCGGCTGCGGGACATGCCCTCCCCTAGCCGTGGCGGATGGACATAGTGCCGCTATGCCCAACCGTGGGACGCAGGACTGGGCATGTCCGGTGCTGCTGACGAGTGATCCGCCCCGGGGCTACCCAACCGGGGCGGGCATGTCCCTTTTGCACGCGGGATATGCCCTCCCCTGGCCGCGCCGAACGGACATAGTGCCACTATGCCCAGCCCTGGGCAGCAGGACTGGGCATGTCCCGCGGTGCTGAGCTGCCGGGCACCTGCCTGCCCTGTACCTTCGGAAGCTACGACGCCGGACCGGCGCCCACGGTGACGTCTTCGGCTCGCTCGGTGGTCGCGGCATTGCCGGCGTCGGTCCCTTTGCTGCCCGCGGCCGGGGTCTTCGCGCCGTTCTTGCGGTAGCGCCACAGGCCGATGCCGACCACGACGGCGGCAAGGGCCAGGGAGAGCAGCAGGGACTCGCGGGTGGACTCCAGGACCACCATGCCGACCAGCAGCGCGACGATGCTGACGATCGCCACCCAGGTCAGGTAGGGGAAGAGCCACATCTTGAGCTGGAGGTCCTTGGCCGCGGCGCCCATGCGGCGGCGCAGGATCAGCTGCGAGCCTGCGATCACCAGCCACACGAACAGGGCGATCGCCCCCGAGGTGTTGACCAGGAACAGGAACACCGTGTCCGGGGCGATGTAGTTCAGGCCCACCGTGATGAAGCCCACCACGGTGGAGGCCAGGACGGCGGCGGCCGGAACGCCGCGCTTGGAGATCCGCATCCAGGACCGCGGCGCGTCGCCGCGGCGGGAAAGGGAGAACAGCATCCGGCTGGCGGTGTACAGGCCCGAGTTGAGGCAGGACAGCACGGACGTCAGCACCACGATGTCCATGATGGTGCCGGCGCCGGGGATGCCGTACAGCTCGATCACGGCGACGTAGGGGCTCTTCGCCACGGAGGCGGAGTTCCAGGGCAGGAGGGTGACCACAATCGCGATGGAGCCGATGTAGAAGACCAGGATGCGCCAGACGGTCGACTTCACGGCCTTCTTGACGGCGTCGACGGGGTTCTCGGATTCCCCGGCGGCGATGGTGGCGATTTCGGCACCGAAGAAGGAGAAGACAACCACGAGGATGCCCGCCAGCACCGCGCCCGGACCGTTGGGCATGAAGCCGCCGTTTTCCAGCAGGTTGCTCACGCCGGGGGCGGGGACGCCCGGGATGAGGCCCAGGATCGCCGCGGCGCCGAAGAGCAGGAACAGCACGATTGCCGTGACCTTGATGGAGGCGAACCAGAACTCGAACTCACCGAAGGACTTCACCGAACCCAGGTTGGTCAGGGTCAGGACCACCATCAGGAGCAGTGCCCAGACCCACTGGTCGATTCCGGGGACCCAGCGGTGCATGATCGCCGCACCGGCGGTGGCCTCGATGCCCAGCACAATGATCCAGAACCAGGCGTAAAGCCATCCGATGCTGAACCCTGCCCAGCGGCCCAGGGCCTTGTCCGCATAGGTCGAGAACGATCCCGTTTCCGGGTTGGCCGCGGCCATCTCGCCCAGCATCCGCATGACCAGAATGACGACGAGTCCCGCCGCCGTGTAGGCGACCAGGATGCCGGGTCCCGCCTGCTGGATCGCCGCGCCGGAGCCGACGAACAGTCCGGCGCCAATCACGCCGGCAATGGCGATCATGGACAAATGCCGGGGTTTCAGGGATTTGGAGAGCTGTGGCTCAGCCTGCATGAAGCGCCGTCCTTCGTGGATTGTTCGGTCCGCGGGTGGAGCATAAAAGTTGTGCGGCGGACCACATTGACGTTTCACCCTAGACCGGGCGGGGAGCCGCCCGTTCTGTGCAATCCCACAAATGACGGCCGGGCTATCCGGGCACAGCTCCAGAAATGGGGCCTGTAATGCAAGGGAAGTTGCCTCACAGGCAATTCTGAAATGTGCCTGAAACCACGCCTTCAGTCTGCCCGCGCGCGCCAGCCCGCCTCCCCGGCCCCGATCAGTAGTCCGGATTGCTGGGCACCACCAGGCCTGTCTCGTACGCGTACACCACGGCCTGGACCCGGTCGCGCAGGTGCAGCTTGGTGAGGATCCGGCGCACGTGCGTTTTCACGGTGGCTTCGGAGAGGAAGTAGCGGTGCGCGATCTCGGCATTGGAGAGCCCCTCGGCCATCGCTCCGAGCATCTCGGTTTCGCGCGGGGTCAGGTCCTCCAGCAGCGGATCCCCGGCCGGCCGGACCCCGCCGGTTGATGCGGGGGAATCCTTGCCCGTTGCGCCGCCGGCCGCTGCCCCTGCCGCTGCCCCTGCACCCGCCCCTCCGACCCGGACATACGTTTCCAGCAGCCGCCGGGTGATGCGCGGCGCCACCACGGCGTCGCCGCTGGCCACCACCCTGACGGCGCTGATCAGTTCGGCGGGCGCCACGTCTTTGAGCAGGAAGGCCGAGGCCCCGGCCTGGAGCCCGGCAAAGGCGTATTCGTCGAGGTCGAAGGTGGTGAGGATGATGACTTTGGCACGGGCCCGGGCGGCGGTGAGGGCGCGTGTGGCCTCGATTCCGTCCAGCACCGGCATCCGCACATCCATCAGCACGACGTCGGGGGCGAGGAGCCGGACCTGGCGCACCGCCTCGGCACCGTCGGATGCCTCGCCCACAATTTCCAGATTGTCTTCGCCCTCCAGGATCAGGCGGAAGCCCATCCTCAGCAGCGGCTGGTCATCCACCAGCAGGATCCGGATTGGTCCGGTCCCGCTGACCGGTTCGTCCTGGCTCATGTGCCCCCACTTTCGTTGTCGCCGTTCCAGTGCAGGACGGCGTGCACGCGCCAGCCCCGGTCGGAGCTCCGTCCGGCCTCCACGGTGCCCGCGTAGATCCGGGCGCGCTCCAGCATCCCCGCCAGGCCCCGGCCGGAGCCCACGGACCCGGAGGAATCCCGTGCCGCCGTCGCCGCGGACGAGCCGACGGCGTCGACAGAGCCCCGGCCGTCGTCGACGACGTCGATGGTGACCGTGGATCCTTCCCGGGCAACAGCCACATCCACACGGCCCAGCGAACGGCCGTAGCGGAGCACGTTCGTCAATGACTCCTGCAGTATCCGGTACACCGTCAGCTGGAACGCGGCGTCATCCGGCAACGACGGTCCGGTGTGCGTGTAGTGCAGCGGGAGCCCCGCGGCGCGGAAGCCTTCCAGCAGTTTGCCCATATTGTCCCCGGCCACGAGCGGTTCCCGCGGGGCCTGGCCGGGGGCCGTGTCGTCGCGCAGCACGCCGAGGACGCGCCGCATGTCCGCCAGCGCGGTGCGGCCGGTGCGGGAGAGTTCCCCGAGGACGGCCGCCGCCCGCCCCGGGTCCTTCTTGACCACGACGGCGGCCCCGTCCGAAAGGCTGACCATCACCGTCAGTGAATGCGCCACGATGTCGTGCATTTCGCGGGCGATGCGGTTGCGTTCCGTGACCGACCCGAGTTGCGCGGCCCTCGCCGCCCACGCGGCAATCTCATGCTCATGCCCGCGCCGCTGCCGGACCGAGATGCCGATCCCGGTGGCAATGACGTTGGAGAGGGTGATGCTCACGGCGGCCGCAATGCTCGTGATGAGCTGGAAGTTCTCCGGTGTGTTCACTC
Organism: Arthrobacter sp.; assembly: GCA_035466775.1. Taxonomy (GTDB): domain Bacteria; phylum Actinomycetota; class Actinomycetes; order Actinomycetales; family Micrococcaceae; genus Arthrobacter. The sequence continues at coordinate 18,717 of DATIUQ010000188.1, read as the reverse complement.
CCATGTCCGGCAGCCGGCCATCCAGCGGACCAACTGCCAGCTGGAGGTACAGGAACAGCAGCGGGGCCGTGGCTGCCGCTAGGGTCGCCAGCGCGAACCGCCGGCTGCGCACCACCGCCACGGCGTAGAGCGCAAACCACAGCCCGGCGGAGACGTTCGAGCCCCACGGGTGCAGCAGGGTCACGCCCACTTCCAGCAGTGTCACCACGACCACGACGGGCACGGGGTGGCTCCGCCGGAACGACAGCGCCGCCGCGGCCGCCGCGAGCAGCACGGCGACCGGCCAGACGCCGTCGCGGATTGATTCCGCCGCGGTGGGGGTGACTAGCAGCAGGTAGCAGGCCACGACGACGGCATCCATGGCCCGTGGGTGCTGGAACAGGTAGCGCCGGATCCGGCCCCGGTGCCGGGCGGTGATTTCAGCGAAGGACGCGTCGGCCTGGCCGGCCGGCGCGTCCTTCACTGCAATTGCATCGATCATGCCTTGAGCCTAGACGGTGGGTGCGAAGGGCCTAGACGTCCCGCTTCTTCAGCAGCACGGCGGCCAGGACGACCGGAATGACGACCCACGCGCCCAGCACGAGGGCGGCCTGCCAGGCCTCCAGCGTGTCCGGCATGTGCTGCACGGCTGTCATCGGTTCGACCGTGTTCCCGGGCAGGTACTTGCGGGCCTCGACGAAGAAGTCGCCGGGGATCAGCTGGAACGCGATCGGCGCCACGAAGAACAGCCCGACCAGGCTCATGATGCCTCCGGCGGAGTTGCGGATCAGCGAGCCCAGGGCCATGCCGATGGCGGCCACGGCGGCGACGTAGAGGCTGTTGACGAGCAACATCTTCACCGACTGCGAGCTGGCGAGGTCCAGGTTGAGGTTGTAGTTGTCCAGAATCGGCAACGACACCAGGCCCGCCAGGTACACGGAGGCTGCTGTGAGGACGAACGCCGTCACCATAACGACGAGCAGCTTGGCGGCGAACGCCGGAATCCGCTTGGGGACGGCCGCGAAGGTGGAGCGGGCCATGCCCGTGGTGAACTCGGAGCTCATCAGCAGGACACCGAGTGAGCCCAGAATGAGCTGGGCGAAGGCGATGCCGGAGGTGGGGACGCCGACGGCGAGGTCCCCGCCCTGGGCGGCGAAAGCGGCGGCCGCCTGCGGGTCGGTGGCCGCGGCTTCGGCGAACTGTCCCGTGCCCCAGGCCGAGAGGGCACCGAAGCCCACAACCACCAGGACGGTGCAGCCGAGCAGGATCAGCGTGGACAGCAGGGTGCGGAACTTGATGAATTCCGAATTCAGCACCCGCGGGAAGCTCGGGCCCGGGCCGGTGCTGAGGATGTCGCCGGAGGGGGTGCCGGCGTGGGCGCCGCGGCGGGAGGGTTCGAGGGTGGTGGAGCTCATGGCTTAGTTGCCTCCGGTCTGGGCGGGGGCGGCAGCGCCCGTGGTGATCAGCGAGTGGTATTCGACCTCATCCTTGGTCAGTTCCATATAGGCCTCCTCGAGGCTGGCCTGGAGCGGGGTGAGTTCGTAAAGCATGACGTGGCTGTCGAGGGCCGCTCGGGCGATCTGGCGGGGATCCAGGCCGCTGACCTGGAGCAGTTCGTGGTCCTGCAGCTCCACGGAGACGCCGTCGCCGGCGAGCAGGTGCATCAGCTGGTCCGGCTGGTCGGTGCGTACGCGGGTCCGGATCCTGCCCTTGCCGTTGATGATGTCCTGGATCGGCGCATCGGCGATGATCCTGCCGCGGCCGATCACAATCAGGTGGTCCGCGGTGACGGCCATCTCGCTCATCAGGTGGCTGGAGAGGAACACCGTGCGCCCCTCGGAGGCAAGGTACTTGACGAGGTTGCGGACCCAGACAACACCTTCCGGGTCCAGGCCGTTCACGGGTTCGTCCAGGATGACGGTCTGCGGGTCGCCGAGCAGCGCCGCGGCGATTCCGAGCCGCTGTCCCATGCCGAGCGAGAAGCCGCCGACCTTTTTCCTGGCGACATCGGCCAGGCCCGTCATCTCGATGACTTCGTGCACGCGCTTCTTGGGAATGCTGTGCGTGGCGGCCATCGCCAGGAGGTGGTTGTACGCCGAGCGGCTGGTGTGGACAGCCTTGGCGTCGAGCAGCGCGCCGACGTCTCGCAGCGGCGCCGAGTGCCGGGCGAAGGGTACGCCGTTGACGGTGACCGTTCCCGACGTCGGCCGGTCCAGCCCCATGATCATGCGCATGGTCGTGGACTTGCCGGCCCCGTTCGGGCCCAGGAAGCCGGTGACCCGGCCGGCTTCGACAGTGAAGTTGACTCCGGCGACGGCGGTCTTTTCGCCGTAAACCTTGGTCAGGCCTCGTGCTTCGATCATGGAAGCGTTCCTTTACGTAGCAGTGGGGGTTCGTGTAGACACCACGCTACCGAGGCGAAGGGCGGATTTCGCCGGTCTCAGGGATGATTCAGGGTCGAATCAGGGTAGTCCGGGAGGATGACGGCGCAGGCCGTCAGGATGCCGGCGAGTAGTACGTCAGCGCGCCGGGCATAACGGAGAATTCGACGCCGCGGACCCCCGGCATGACCTCGCCGTCGACCGCGAGGACCATGGTGGTGTTCCCCGGTTCCACGCGGATGCTGCTGCTTTCGCTGAGGTGGGTGATCCGGGAGGTGGCAACGGTTCCGGTCAAGACGGACCACAGCAGCCGGAGCCTGGCGAAGGATTCGTCGGCGGTGATCAGCCGGAGGTCGAAAACACCGTCGTCCAGGACCGGGCGGACCAGCGGGGCGTGGTCGCGGGGGTAGTACCTTCCCCGGCCGATGTACAGGATCCAGAGTTTGTGCCGCACCCCGTCGACGATCAGGGTGGTGGGTGTCCCGGCGGCGAAGGTACGGAACATCGCGACAACGCCGGCCACGGGTTTGCCCAGCGACGGCTGCAGCAGTTCGCGCCGGCGCACCAGGTTCGGGTAGAGGCCGATACTTGCCGTGTTGAGCATGGTCAGGTGCAGCAGTTCGGGGCTGTCGGGGAGCCCGCGCTCCACGGCCACCAGGCCAAGATCCGCCCGCGCGGCTTCGCCACGGGACGCGGCCGCTACGGCGGCCGTTAGGCTGGGGATTCCCGCATCCCGGGCGAAATGGTTAAGTGTCCCGCCCGGCAGGACCAGCAGCGGGAGGGAATGCTCGACGGCGGCCGCAGCGGCGGTGCCGACCGTGCCATCGCCTCCCCAGACGCCCAGCGCCACAATGCCGGGCCGCGTGGCAATCCGGGAGATCTCCTCCGCGAGGTCTTCGTCGTGGCCGACCTCCTTTATATACGCTTTGGGGAATACTTTTTGGAGGGCGGCGGAAGTCTCGTCCGCGTAGGAGCCTCCGAGGGTGTTGACCGCGATGGCCAGGCCCTCGCCCTCCGGAAGCTCCGCGGCTTTCACTGCGGTCCGCCGGACCTCCGGAAAGGGCGGACGCACCGGCCACCATTTGCGCGTCGCCAGGGCCGCCCCCGCCCCGATCGCCGATCCGAAGAACACATCCGAGGGCCAGTGGGCTCCGGTGTGGACACGCGAATAGGCGACGCCGGCCGCGAGCGGGGCCAACGCGGCGCCGAGGGCCGGCCGCACCAGCCCGACGCCAAGGGCGAAAGCGACGGCCGAGGCGGAGTGACCCGAGGGCATGGAGGAGCTGGTCGGCTGGGGATGGACGAACCTGAACGCCGGAAGGTGTTCCGGCAGCGGGCGCGCCCGCGGCAGCAGGGTCTTGAAACCGACGTTCGTGACCGCGGAGGCCACGGCCTGCGCCAGCAACCCGTGGAGGGCGGCACGCCGCGTCCTCCCGGGGAAGAGCGCCATAACGGCGGCGATGCCGATCCAGAGCTTGCCCTTGTTCGCCGCGGCGGACAAGCGCCGGAAAAACTCGTCATGGCTGCCCCCGGGGATGCCGGACACGGCGCGCACCAGCTTCCGGTCGAGTCTTCCAAACCGGCCTGGCGCCTTCCTCAGCATGCTCCGCATCCGACCACCTTACTGCCGGCGGTGGCAGGGGCACTGTCACATGGGCCAGGGGACTCGAAGGATTGTGCGGCGGAAGGGTTTGGCAAGCCGGGTGGCCGGGTTGGCTAGGATGGGGCGATGACCCGCGTGCTGGACCCTCAGCGATTGTCAACGGGCCGCGTGCTCGCGGCCAGCACGGCACTGCTCACTCTGGGCGCGGTGCTCGGGGGACTCCTGGTGGCTGACGTGAGGGTGCCTCCCTTCCAGGACCTGGACGAAGGCTGGGGCCGCTGGATCACCTCGCTGCGCGCCCCGTTCTGGGACGGCATCAACGGTTTCCTCAACGTGGCCGGCTACCGGGGTGCCCTGGTGGTCCACGGGCTGCTCGTCGTGGCGCTGCTGCTGAGGAGGCGCCCGCAGACGGCCATCTTCGCCGCTGCCGCCGGCGTCGCCGTCCTGGCTTTTACGCAAATCCTCAAAGCCGGCATTCTCCGGGACCGGCCGGAAAACACGATTGTGCTGACCGACACCGGTTCCTTCCCCTCCGGACATGTGGCCAGCACCGCGGCGTTCCTGGCGGTGGTGGCCCTGCTCGTGGGGCGCACCTGGGTCTGGGTCCTCGCGGGGTTTGGGGTGCTGGCGATGATGGTCAGCCGCACCTACTTGTCTGCCCACTGGCTCGTGGACACCGTCGGCAGCGTGTGCCTGGCCGTCCCGGTGGTGCTCCTGCTCTGGCTGTTCTTCCAAAACATATGCATCCAGGAGAATAAAGACGCCCGGCGGCTGCTTACCTGGCGCGCAAGGGCTTCGCGGCGCCGGCGAGCAGCAGCGCACCCAGAATCGGAATCATGATGGCCAGCAGCGCCAGCCGGATTCCGATCAGGTCACCGAGGTAGCCCAGCAGCGGCGGGCCGGCCAGGAAGGCGACGTACCCGATCGTGGAAACGACCGCCACGCGGGCGGCTGCGTGCTTCGGGTCGTCGGCCGCGGCGGACATCCCCATCGGGAACGCGAGGGCGGCCCCCGCCCCCCAGAGCACCGCGCCGGTCGTGGCCAGCCAGAGGTTGCCGGCCAGGACGAAGAGCCCCAGCCCGGCGGCGGCGGCGGCCATGCTGGCACGCAGCACAGCCACCCGGCCGTAGGCGTCGATCGCCCGGCCGCCGAAGAAGCGCACCGCTGTCATCGCCAGGACGAAGGCGGCAAACAGCAGCGCACCGGTGGACTCCGTGGCGTCCAGTCCGTCCACTGCGGCCTTGGCGATCCAGTCGTTGCCGGCGCCTTCGGTGAGCGTCGCGCCCAGCACCACAACGCCGATCAGCAGCGTGCGACCGTCCGTCCAGGCCGAGCGGCCCTTGGCTTCCCTGGCTTCCCCGGCCGCCGGGGCGGGGGCCGGGGCGTGCGGCAGGAAATAGCGCGGCGCGAAAAAGGTCAGTACGGCTACGATCGCGGCGATCACCAGCAGGTGCGCCGGGAGCCCGACGCCGAGTCCCGCCAGGCCCGCGCCGATCAGGGCGCCCAGGAAGGCGCCGCCGCTGAAGGCGGCATGGAACTGCGGCATGATGGTGCGCCCGAGCTGGTGTTCCACGTCGGCGCCCTCGATGTTCTGGGACACGTCCCAGAGCCCGATCCCCATGCCGAAGAAGAACAATGCGACGCCGGTGCCGGGAACGGACTCCGCCAGCAGCGCCAGCGCCACGCCGACGCCGGCCACGGCGGCGACCAGACCGGCGGCCCGGACGGCATTCGCCGTCCCGATGCGGCCCACCACGTGGCCGGCGGTGGGCAGGGCAATCAGGGAGCCCGCCGCCACGCACAGCAGCAGGGTTCCCATCTGCCCCGAGGAGATGTGCAGGATGTCCGTCACGGCGGGGATCCGGGCGGCCCAGCTGGCAAACACCAGCCCGTTGATCCCGAAGATCAGGAAGGTCGCCGCGGCGGCGCCATTGAGTTGCGGGCGGGTTGCCGTCTTGGTCATACGATCACTGCTTCCACCGAGTGTTGGGCGAGCTGGGCAAGGTCTTCGGGGCTCAAGTGCCTGTCCGTGACGAGGACGTCGACGGTGGCCAGGGATGCGACGAGCGCGACGGCGCTGGCGTTCCATTTGGTCCCGGAGCAGGCGACAATCACCCTGCCCGCGGATTCGAGGCCGGCGCGCTTCACCGCCGCGTCGTCGAGGTCGTGGGCCAGCAGTCCGTCCCGGAGGTTCAGCGCGCAGGGCGTCACAACAGCCGTGTCAAACCGCAGCGAGCGGATGTTGGATTCCGTCATGGGGCCGCGGAAGGACAGTTCGCCGGGGGTCAGGGCCCCGCCGGGCACGAGCAGTTCGGGACGCCGCCCGGCAGCAGGGCCGCCGTCGGCAATCGCGTTGACGGCCTGCAGCGACATCGGCATCAGGGTCATCTCCCGCTGCTGCAACTGGCGGGCCACCTCCGTGGCGGTGGTGCCGCTGTCCAGCCAGACGTGACTGCGGTCCTTGAGCAGGGCGGCGACGCCGGCCGCAATGCGGACCTTCACGGCATGGTCCTCGAGCTCGCGCTGGCCGTACTCCGGATTACCGCCCCGCAGCACCAGGCTTCGGGCACCGCCGTGAACGCGGCGGAGAACGCCGTGGAGCTCCAGGACATCCAGGTCTCGCCGGATCGTGGCACCCGAGGCGCCACATTCGGTGATGAGCTCATCGACCGTCACATGCTCCCGCTGGCGCAACAGTTCGCCGATGCGGCGGTGTCGCTCCTCAGTACTCATGCACAAATGCTAACGCAGGATGATCATTTAATCACAGCGATGCGCAACCGGAGGTGTGCCGCTGCAGAAGGTCGCCTACCGGAACGGCCGGCAACGCGGGGTCATCTAGCGCCCACAATCCCCCGGGAATGGACGTTATGTGACCCCGCGTTGCTGTTGGTCAGCGGACCCGCTCGACGCGCTTTTCGTCCCAAACAGGTTCGGCCGATTCGTAGACTTTGCCGTCGGAACCGAAAATCAGGAAACGGTCGAAGGTCCGGGCGAACCAGCGGTCGTGCGTGACGGCCAGGACCGTTCCCTCAAAGTGGTCGATGGCCCGCTCCAGCGCCTCGGCCGAGTGCAGGTCCAGGTTGTCCGTGGGCTCGTCGAGCAGCAGCAAGGTGGCGCCGGAGAGCTGCAGCAGCAGGATCTGGAACCGGGCCTGCTGACCGCCGGAGAGGGATTCGTACTTCTGCTCCGACTGCGAGGCCAGGCCGTAACCGTCCAGGGCGCCGGCCGCGGCCTCGCGCCCCAGCCCCGAGCGGTGCTCGTCGCCCCGGTGCAGGATTTCCAGCAGGGTCTTGCCGAGCAGGTCGGGCCGGACATGGGTCTGGGCGAAGAAGCCGGGCCGGATGCGGGCGCCCAGTTTCACGGTGCCGTCGTGCGGGACCTCGGCGATCTCGACGTCGGACACCGGCAGGTGCTCCCGTTCCGGGTCGGTGCCGCCGGTGGCGAGCAGCCGCAGGAAGTGGCTCTTCCCGGAGCCGTTGGAACCGAGCACGCCGACGCGGTCGCCGAACCAGACCTCGGTGGAAAACGGCTTCATCAGCCCGGTGAGCTCCAGCTTTTCGGCAACGACGGCGCGCTTGGCGGTCCGGCCGCCCTTGAGCCGCATGTGCACGTTCTGTTCGATCGGCAGCGCCTCGGGCGGCCCGGCTTCGAGGAACTTCGCCAGGCGCGTCTGCGCGGCGTGGTACCGGTTGGCCATGTCGGAGCGGAAGGCGGCCTTGTTCTTGTACATGTTGACGAGTTCCTTGAGCTTCACGTGCTCCTCGTCCCAGCGCTTGCGGAGCTCCTCGAAACGGGCGTTCCGGTCCGCCCGGGCGTCCACGTAGGAACCGAAGCCGCCGCCGTGGACCCAGGCGCCGGCGCCGTTGATGCCCGGCTCAAGGGTCACGATGCGGCCCGCGGCGTTGTTGAGCAGCTCGCGGTCGTGGCTGATGAAGAACACGGTCTTCTTCGACTCGTTGAGCTTGGCCTCGAGCCAGCGCTTGCCCGGCACGTCCAGGTAGTTGTCCGGCTCGTCGAGGAGCAGGAGCTCGTCGGGGCCGGCGAACAGCGCCTCGAGCACCAGGCGCTTCTGCTCGCCACCGGAGAGGCTCGACGCCGGGCGGTGCTGCGCGCGGTCAAAGGGCAGCCCCAGGGCCGCCATGCAGACCTCGTCCCAGACGGTTTCGACGTCGTACCCGCCGGCGTCTCCCCAGTCCACGATCGCCTGGGCGTACTTCATCTGGGTGGGCTCGTCGTCGTGTTCCATCATCGCGAGTTCGGCGTCGTCCACGGCGCGGGCGGCAGCGGCCAGGGCGGGCGGCGCGGCGGAGACGAGGAGGTCGCGGACGGTGGATTCGTCCCGGACCTGGCCGACGAACTGGCGCATGATGCCCATGTTGCCGGAGCGCCCGATCACGCCTTCGTCCGCGATGAGGTCACCCGAGATGATCCGGAACAGTGTCGTCTTGCCGGTTCCGTTGGGCCCGATCAGTGCAGTTTTGGTGCCGTCCGGGACCTTGAAGGTCACGCCGTTGAGCAGCTGGGTGCCGTCGGAGAGGAAGTAATCGATGTTGGAAACGTCAATATGAGCCACCCTTCCATCCTCCCACGGCCGGGCAGCCCGGCCGTGGGAGGCGGCGGTCGGCTAGCTCATCACCAGAAGATCAGGCCGGCGTGCCGCCCACGGCCGAACCGCTTCGACGGCGGCACCAACAGTGAAGACCGTCGCGTCATCGAACGGATGGCCCACGATCTGGACCCCGGTGGGGACGCCGCAAGCGGCCATCCCGCTTGGCACCGCGAGGACGGGGCAGCGGTTGGTGATGTTGAACGGCGCTGTCATGTGCGCCTGCCAGTAGTGGTCGAGCCGCACGCCACCGGCCGCCTCGATCCCGTCGAGGTACATACCGTCCGCGTCCAGGGCCGCGACGGCGGAGGCCGGGCAGATCAAGGCATCGAACCCTGCCATCGCCGCGGCAAGCTCGGCCTGGATGCGGGTTTCCGCCCGAATCCCGTCGATGAAGCGGTTCTCCGCGGCCGCCTTGCGTGCGTCGGCCATGAAGCGCCGCGTGTAGGCGGCGAGCAGCTCCGGTGAACCTGCGGTCTCGTCTTCCATGGCCGGGCCCAGCAGGTATCCGAAATGCGTGAACATCGTCCGGCTGATGCCCTCCGTGGTCCAGGGCAGTTCGATCTCTTCCACCACCGCGCCCGCGTCGCGGAGTGCGGACGCCACGGCGCGGGTGTTGGCTTCCACGTCCGCCGCCACCGGGTAGTTCCCCAGCTGGATGCACAGCGCGATCCTTAGACCGGCCACCGAGTCGGCGCCGCCTGCCGGCGTGGAAAGTGCCAGTCCGCCGTCGAGCGACGTGTGGTCCCCGGGATGCCGGCCGGCCATGACGTTCGCCAGCAGCGCCGTGTCCGCGACAGTCCGCGCCATCGGCCCGTCTCCCCGGTAGTGGTCCGCCGAGAGCGGCGCCAGGCCAGGTATACGACCGTACGGCGCCTTGTAGCCGACGGTCCCCGTGAACGACGCCGGGAGCCGGGTTGAGCCTGCGATGTCGGAGGCCGTGGCGAGCGGCGCGAGTCCTGCTGCCAGCGCTGCCCCGGAGCCTCCAGAGGAGCCGCCGGGAGAGTACTGCGGATTCCAGGGGTTGCGGGTGACACCCCACAAGGGGCTGTGGGTGACCGTGGCGCAGCTGTATTCCGGCGTTGTGGTGCGCGCATGAATGATTCCCCCGGCGCGCCGGATCCGGTCGATGACGGGATGGTCCGCCTCCGCCCGCTCGGCCTTGCGCGCGACGAGCCCCTGCGAGAGGGTGCGTCCTTTTAGCCCGTGCTTTTCCTTGGCGGCCACCGGCAGCCCGAGCAACGGCGACAGGTTCCGGCCGCGGGCATAGCTGGCGGCCGCCTGCCGGGCGGCAGGGCGTGCTTCCTCGAACAGGGTTTCCGTCAGGGCATTGATGCCCCCGTTGACGGCTTCCGTCCTCGCAGCCACCGCTTCCAGCAGTTCCACGGGTGACAGTTCCCTGGTCCTGAAGAGCCGCAGCGCCGTGGTGGCGTCGAGGTAGTGCAGTTCGGTCATGCCACGCCCGCCGCCGGCTGGGGGGAGGACTCGGCGAGGGCACCGCCGATGAGCTGGCGGGTGACACCGGTGAGCATGTCCACTCCGGTCACCATGTCGGCGTCGGAAGTGAACTCCCGCTCGCAGTGCGAAACGCCGTCCACGCTGGGGATGAAAAGCATCACTGACGGGGCCACGGTGTTCATGGCCACAGAATCGTGGCCCGCCATGGTCTGGATACGCCGCGAGGAGAGGCCCAGGTCGGCGGCCACTTTTTCCGCGAGTTCCAGGCCCGACTCGGGGAAACGGCGGATGGGGCGGATGTCGAAGTCCTTGACGTTGACCTTGATGTCGTGTTCACGGGCCAGCAGGTCGATGTCCTTGATGAGCTTGGCGCGGGCCGCGTTGACGATGTCAGGATCGCCCGAGCGGAGGTCCGCCACGAGGTGAACCCTGCGCGCCACGACAATGGGCGAATTGGGCTCAAGGGTCAGCTGGCCCACGGACGACACGAGGGCCTCCCCGGCGAAATCCTGGGTGACGTCGTGGACCATCAGGATGATCTTGGACGCGGCAACCAGCGCGTCGTGCCGGTCAGCCATGGCCGTCGCTCCCGTGTGCGACTGTTCGCCCAGCACTTCGATGTCCAGTTTCTGGGTGTACCAGCTGCTGTCGACCAGGCCAATCGTGATCCCCTCGCGCTCAAGGATCCGGCCCTGCTCGATGTGGATCTCCGCGTAGCTGGCGACATCGGGCCCCTCGGATGTGCCGAGGTACCCGATGCCGTCCAGCGCCTCGCGGACGGTGATGCCCCGCAGGTCGGCAACGTCAAGCATCTGTTCCCTGGGCAGCAATCCGGCGAAGACCGAGCTTCCCATGATGCTCGGGGCGAAGCGGCCGCCTTCCTCGTTGAACCAGTTCACTACGGCCAGGTTGAACCGCGGCGCCGCACCGCCCTCTGCGATCTCGGTGTCAAGCCGCCGGGCGGCGTGCATCGCGGCGACGACACCATACGCTCCGTCGAAACGCCCGCCAAGCGGCTGGCTGTCCAGATGCGAGCCGATGAGCACATACGGAGCCCCCGGTGTCCACTCCACCAGCCCGAACATGTTGCCGATTCCGTCCACCCGGAGTTCCCATCCGGCGTCGCGCACCCAACCGGCGAACCAGTCGCGTGTCTGTGCATCCTCCGCCGTGGCCGCCTGGCGGTCGACACCGTTGTTGGAGGTGGCACCGATGGTGGCCACGTGGTGAAAATCTTGGAGGAAAGCTGCTGAGTTCATGGGAAGTCCTTTATGTGTTGCGGTGGGGGGAACAGGCGGGGGCTTAGCCCATACGCCCGCGCGTCTCGGGAACCTTGGTGAACAGCACCAAGAGGAGCACAACGAGGGCAGCGGCCGCCATGTAGAAGCCGGGCGCGTGGGGGACGCCAGTGCCGCCGACGAGGGCCGTACCGATGAATGGTGCTGTGCCGCCGAAGAGGGCGTAGGCGCCGTTGTAGCTGATCGCCGCGGAAGTGAAGCGCGTGCGGGTCGTGAAGATCTCGACGAAGAAGGTATAGCAACCGCCGCCGTAGATGCAGAGTGCGACGACGAACAGTCCCTGGCCCAGCAGCGCGAGGGGCAGGCTGCCGCTTGTCACGAGCATGAAGCTCGGAACCGAGATCAAGGCCAAGGCGGCCGAACCTGCAATGAGCATCGGTTTGCGGCCAAAGCGGTCACTGAGCCGGCCGCCAATGGGAAGCAGGACGGCGTAGAGGGCCAGGGCCGCGGCATTGGCCAGGAGCGATTGCTCGCGGCTCAGGTGGCCGGTGGTCTGGACGTAGGACACGAAGTAGGCCGAAAGGAAGTAGAAGCCCATCGCGGTGAGACCCATAACAAAGATGACCTGGACCATGCGGAGCCGGTTTTCGCGGAAAGCCTCCCGGACCGGGCTGAATTCCTTGGTCTGGGCAGCTTTGGCCTCGTTGAACGCGTCGCTCTCCACGGTGCGGCTGCGGATCCAGACCCCGAAGAGGGCCAGTGGCAACGCCAGCAGGAACGGCAGGCGCCAGCCCCACGCCATAAAGGCTTCGTTCGGCATGGACTGGCTGAGGATGAGGATCATCGAGCCGGCAACGACGGAGGGCAGTGCGGTGGCGGCGATGGTGATGTTGAGCCAGAAGCCACGGCTCTTGACGGGGGCGTGCTCGAAAACAAACGACGGCGCTCCCACGGATTCTCCGCCGGCGGAGAAGCCCTGGATGAGGCGGCAGAGGACCAGCAGGGCAGGCGCCCAGGCGCCGATCTGGCCGTAGGTCGGAAGCAGCCCCATGAGTGCGGTTGCCCCGCCGATGGCGATGAGCGTGATGGTCAGGACCCGGCGTCGGCCGATCCGGTCGCCCAGGGCACCGAAGAACAATCCGCCGATGGGGCGGACCACAAACGCGACGCCGAACGTGGCAAAGGTTGCCAGCATGGCGGCGACGGGATTGCTGCCCGGGAAGAAAAGCTGCGAGAAGATGACGGCGGTGAGTCCGTACAGGGTGAAGTCGTAGAACTCGATGAACTGGCCGATGCTGCCCCCGGCCAGAACCCGCTTCTGCATCTTGGTGATGGGCGGGATTCCGGGGGCGGAGTCCTGGCCCAGGGTCGTTGTGGCTGCCCCGGAGACCGGAGGCTGGTCCTTGATGTCGTTGATCGTCATGACTGCCACGCTAGGGTGGTCGTGTTTCCGGAGTCCTGTGCCGTGTTACGTCCACGGGAAATGAAATCTGCCATTGTTGCCGCGATATTGCCGGCATGCCCCTGCCCGGACATGCTTCGGACACGTGGGGCGTGAATCGGAACCATTGAATCTCCTTTGATCAACATGGCTTTCGCGCTGAGGAAGCCGGCCTTGGGCCGTCGCTGCGGGGATCTTCTCGCCGGAGAGTTTCCGGCATCACCGCACTGCAGCAACTGTGTGTGATCCGCTTCACATCTGTCCAATTGATTGTTTTTGGCGGATCGATTGATTTTGTCGATGCCAAATCCCGGGGCACGCCGCCACCTGCGACCTGCTTAGTGGCGTGCGGCCCCGTACAGGCGGATGCACGTATCCTCGAAGGCCAGTGCCCGGCGGGTCGGCGTGACTCCCTCCGGCCGGACCAGCATCACTTCGATCGGGGGGAAATCATCGGTCAGGGTGAGCGCCACAACCCTACCCCCGGAGTAGGTCAGGTCGCTGTGGAGCCGCTGGTTGAGCATCGCGTACCCGTGGCCCTTCGCGACAAACGACCGCACCGTTTCATAGCCTGCGAATCGGTGCCGGACGTTGGGTGTCACCCCGGCTATGGCGTAGAGCTGCTCGTAGTACTCCCGGCTGTGGGGCAGGTCCAGCACCACCGACGGTTCGCCCTCGAGGTCCTTCAGGGCGATGCTCCGCTCAGGGCGGGAGGCCGCGGGATGCTCGGCGTGGACCAGGACATGTGGCGGCACCCGCTCCAGCACCGTGCGGGTGAATCCCCGGCCCAGACCGTGCCCGTACATCAAGGCAACATCGCACTGCCCCTCCAGCAGGGCGGACTGAAGGCTTGCCAGGTCAGCCTCAAGGAAGGAGACCTCGACTCCCGGATGCTGGCCTTCGAAGGTCTGAAGAATGGCCGGGAGCCTGAACGGCGCCAGCGGCGAAAAGACCCCGACTTTGAGCTCGCCGACCAGGCTCGTCGCAAGCCCCCGGGCCGACTCGTACAGGGAATCGGCGTGCTCCAGCAACACCTTGATGTCCTGGGCCAGCTGCCGGCCCGAGGGCGTCAGCCTCAGGCCGCGGGTCCGCAGGCGCACGAACAACTGGGTGGCCAGGCTGGCCTCCAGCTGGGCCATTGCAGTGGAAAGCGTGGACTGGGTCACCAGCAGCCGTTCGGCCGCGGCGGTCATGTTTTCCAGCTCCGCCACCACCGCGAAATATCGAAGCTGCGTCAGGGTAAAGGGCTTCGCCATTGGTCAATGCTCGCATTCTGCGTAGATCCGCACGGTCACAAGGTTCGCAGCCGGTGCAGGAGGAGGGCGACGTGCAGCGAGGTGCGCGATTCGGCGTCGTCGAGGTCGACACCGAGGAGCTCCTCAAGCCGGCCCAGCCGGGCGTAGAGCGTGGGCCGGCTGAGGTAGCCGTTGCGGGCGAGGGCGGCTTTGTTGCCGCCGGACTCCAGGTACTGGCCGAGGAGCTCAAGGTAACCTTCCGCACCCCGGGCCTCCGCATGCAACACACCCTCCAGTTCGGACTCGACGAACTGCTGCACGCGGGGGTCCTTGCGCAGCAGGGCCAGCAGCCCGCGCAAGCGAACGTCGGTCGCCCGGTAGAACGGCCTGCGGTCACCCGGCAGGGTCGCCGCGGTTTCCGCGACGTGGGAAGCCTCGTCAATGCCCGCCGCAGCCTCCAGCAGGGATCCACGCAGGCGGCCGACGCCGATGCTCCACTCCGTATGGCCGGGCGGCCGGATGCCGTCCAGGGACGGGCTCGACGGCGGAACATCCCGGGCGAGGGCGCCGGAGAGGCGGTGGAGCATCGGGTCTTCGAGTTGTTTCGCCGGGATCGCCAGGATCATGCCGACGGAGCCTGAACGGATACTCGCTGTCAGGGCGGTGCCCGAGACGGACTTCAGTGCCCGTGCGAGCTGCTCCAGCAGGGCGCGCTCCTCCTGCTGCCCAGCGAGCGGGTCTCCGCCGGCTGACGCATCTTCGGGCGAGGCGGCGGAAGATGCTGCGCCGCTCCTGAACACGACCGGCACGTAGTAGGGCGAGCGTCTAAGGCCGAGCGCGGCGGCGCGCGTCTGCGCTTCGATCTCGCCCAGCCCGCGGGGCTGGCGCAGGGCATTGAGAAGTCCGGCCTGCGCCTGGTGGCTCAGCTCGCGCCTGTCCCGCTCGGCCAACCGATTGATGGCCAGCGTTTGCGCCGCGCGTTCCAGGACCATCGCCGCCGCCTCGTCGTCGTCGAGCGGCACCGGAACCACAAGCCGCCCCCAGAGTTGCCGGCGCACGCCCACCGGCGTCTGTAGCCAGGCCTCGGGGCCGCTGCGCGATGTCTCCGCGGCGGACGGTGTGGTGCGGGACCTCCGTTCCCAGTCGTCGAGAAGCTCGGTGGTGCGGAGCTTGCCCGATGAATACGCCAGGACGAGATGCGAGAGGTCCTCCAAAACCACCGGGGCACCGATCATGGCGGCAGCCCGTTCCACGACCTGCCCGGTCCCTGCGCTTTCCAGGCTCAGCACGGTGAAAGCCTCGTGGACGTCGCGCGCACGCTCCACCCGCTCCAGTTGCTCGGCAACAATCATCCGGTGCACGATCTCCGTAATCTGCACGAAGCGCACCCGCCGCTCCACCACGATCACGGGCAGCGCCGTGCCACGTGCGGCCACGCGCAGGGCATCCAGGCTGCCCCTTCGGTTTCCGATGATCTCCACAATCAGACCGGAGGCTCCCGCCTCCTCCAGCGACCGAATGAACGGCCCCGTGAGACCAGGGGCCTTGTCCAGCTCCAGACCCGTCGTGAGCACCAGCTCCCCGCCGGACAGCAGCCCGGAAATGTCGAGCACTTCACCCACATGGACCCAGCGGACAGGGTTATCCAAGGCCTCTTCGCCGCCGAGGACCCGGGGACTTGCCTCGCGCAGCACGGGAAGGCCAAGGATTGAGCGGACCGTGGGCAACATTTACAAAGTGTAAAGCACATCACAATTCTCTTTACACACCGGCTCTTATGGTGGGGCTCCGTGCCGGACACACTGGACGCAACAGCCACACCATCGCGCATGAGGAGAGTTACTTGAACACCATCGAGCACTGGATCAACGGCAGCTACGTCCCGGCCGGCGGCCGGACGGCCCCCGTGACAAATCCAGCGACCGGTAAGGTCACCGGCCAGGTTTCGCTGGCCAGCCAGGAAGAGAGCCACGCCGCAGTCGCGGCGGCCAAGGCCGCGTTCCCCGCTTGGCGGGACACCTCCCTTGCCCGCCGCACACAGATCCTCTTCGCCTTCCGCGAACTGCTCAATGCCCGCAAAGGCGAACTCGCCGCCATCATCACGTCCGAGCATGGCAAGGTCCTCGATGACGCCCTCGGGGAAGTGACCCGGGGGCAGGAAGTCGTGGAATTCGCCTGCGGCATCCCGCACCTGCTCAAGGGCAGCTACACGGAGAATGCCTCCACCAACGTGGATGTCCACTCGATCCGGCAGGCACTGGGACCGGTCGCCATCATCAGCCCGTTCAACTTCCCGGCCATGGTGCCCATGTGGTTCTTCCCCCTCGCCATCGCCGCCGGCAACACCGTCGTCATCAAGCCCAGCGAGAAGGACCCCACGGCCATCAACTGGATGGCCGAGCTCTGGAAGGAAGCCGGCCTCCCGGACGGGGTTTTCAACGTCCTGCACGGCGACAAGGTGGCGGTCGACGCCCTGCTCAGCCACCCCGACATCAAGGCCGTGTCCTTCGTCGGATCCACGCCGATCGCCAAATACGTCTACCAGACCGCTACGGCGAACGGGAAGCGCGTCCAGGCCCTCGGCGGCGCCAAGAACCACATGATCGTCCTGCCCGATGCCGACCTTGATCTCGCCGCCGACGCGGCCGTGAACGCCGGGTTCGGCTCCGCCGGGGAACGCTGCATGGCCATCTCGGCGCTCCTTGCCGTGGGCGGCATAGCCGATGAGCTCGTGGCGAAAATAGCTGAACGTACACGGTCGCTCCGCACCGGCGACGGCCTCCGGGGCTGCGACATGGGCCCGCTCGTCACGGCAGTCCACCGCGACAAGGTCGCGGGCTACGTCGACGCCGGAGAGGCCTCCGGCGCCACGCTGGTGGTCGACGGGCGCAACGTCGACCCCGACGCCGAAGGTGACGGCTTCTTCGTCGGCCCCACCCTCTTTGACAACGTCACCCCGGACATGTCCATCTACCAGGACGAGATCTTCGGCCCGGTCCTGTCTGTGGTCCGGGTTGACAGCTACGAGCAGGCGCTGGAGCTGATCAACACCAACCCCTACGGCAACGGCACCGCCATCTTCACGAACGACGGCGGCGCGGCCCGCCGCTTCGAAAACGAAGTGGAAGTGGGCATGGTCGGCATCAACGTCCCTGTACCGGTCCCCATGGCCTACTACTCCTTCGGCGGCTGGAAGAACTCGCTGTTCGGCGATACCCACGCCCACGGCACCGAGGGCGTCGGGTTCTTCACCCGGGGCAAGGCTGTGACCTCCCGCTGGCTGGATCCCAGCCACGGCGGGATCAACCTCGGTTTCCCGCAGAACGCCTGACCGGCACTACTCCAGAAAGGCACTCGACATGACTTCCACTATTGAAAGCGGCGTTCTGCCCCTCCGGCACGACGCCGAAGGCGCCCGCCGGGCGTACGAACTGGACCGCAAGCACGTCTTCCACTCGTGGTCCGCCCAGGACCTCCTGGACCCCATGGTGATCACCGCGGCCGAGGGATCCCACGTATGGGACGGTGAGGGCAACAAGTATTTGGACTTCTCGTCCCAGCTGGTCAACACGAATATCGGTCACCAGCACCCCGCCGTCGTGGCCGCCATTGCGGCCCAGGCCGCGAAACTCTGCACCATCGCCCCGAGCTACGTCAATGACGCCCGCTCCGAGGCGGCCCGCCTGATCGCGGAGCGGACCCCCGGTGAGCTGGACAAGATCTTCTTCACCAACGGCGGTGCGGATGCCAATGAGCACGCCGTCCGCATGGCACGACTCCACACGGGCCGCCACAAGGTCCTCTCGGCCTACCGCTCCTATCATGGCGGCACCCAGCTCGCCGTGAACCTCACAGGGGATCCGCGCCGCTGGGCCAGTGACAACGCCAGCACCGGGACAATCCACTTCTTCCCGCCCTACCTGTACCGCACGGCGTTCCATTCCACGACGCAGGAGGAAGAAAGCCAGCGCGCGCTGGAGCACCTGGAGCAACTGGTCAGTTTCGAGGGTCCGTCCACCATCGCGGCGCTGATCCTCGAATCGATTCCTGGGACCGCCGGCATCTACCTGCCCCCGCCCGGCTACCTCCAGGGAGTCCGGGATCTCTGCACCAGACACGGCATCGTCCTCATCGCGGACGAGGTCATGTCGGGCTTCGGCCGGACCGGCAAGTGGTTCGCCGTCGAACACTTCGACGTTGTTCCGGACCTGCTCACCTTCGCCAAAGGCGTGAATTCCGGCTATGTTCCGCTCGGCGGCGTGGCCATCAGTCCCGAAATCG
The DNA here is from genome assembly GCA_035466775.1 of Arthrobacter sp. Classification (GTDB taxonomy): domain Bacteria; phylum Actinomycetota; class Actinomycetes; order Actinomycetales; family Micrococcaceae; genus Arthrobacter. Next base: position 492 of record DATIUQ010000188.1, on the reverse strand, counting down.
CGGCCACGTTCGGCAAGCGTGCCTATCCGGGCGGCCTGACCTACTCCGGCCACCCGCTGGCGACCGCAGCCGCGGTTGCCACCATCAACGCCATGGAGGACGAGCAGATCGTGCAACATGCGGCCATGCTTGGAGAGACCGTGATCGGACCGGCCCTCGCCGGGTTCGCGGAGAACCACCCGTCGGTCGGCGAGGTGCGGGGCACCGGGGTCTTCTGGGCCATCGAGCTGGTCAAGAACCGCGGAACGCGCGAGCCGATGGCGCCCTATGGCGGCTCAAGCCCGGAGATGAACGAGCTTGTGGCGGCCTGCAAATCGCGCGGCCTCCTGCCCTTCGCCAACTTCAACCGCATCCACGTGGTTCCGCCCTGCAACACCCCGGTGGAGGATGCCGTCGCCGGACTCTCCATCCTGGACGAAGTGCTGGACATCGCGGACGGCTTCGCCGCCTGAGACGTTCCCTCACCTCGCGCGAAACCTAAACGGACGCCCC
>DATIUQ010000187.1:0-30822 GCA_035466775.1 Arthrobacter sp. | reverse complement strand
CGGAGACATTCGGGGGAGTCATGACAGCCCGTGGACCCCGGACCAGTCTTCTGCGATGACGCTCTCGGTGGTCTCGACGTTTGCAGCGATGGCCCAGTGCCCGGCTCCGGGATTAGGATGCCGTCATGGACGCACGGCTCTTCGCCTACCTCAGTTACCGTGACGCGCCGGCGGCACTGTCGTGGATGGAGCACGTCGGGTTTTCCTTGGTCCGCCGCCAGGATTCCGGTGCTGGCGAGGTAGCCCACGCCGAGGTCCGCATGGGTGACGCCGTCATTATGGTCTCGAGCGCCGATGCGGACTACCAGCGGCCCGCACTGGTCGGCAGGTCAACGGGCGGGGGCCTCTACCTCCTGGTCGACGACGTTGACACCTTCTACCGGAAAGCCCTGTCGGGCGGGGGAAGTGCCGTGATCCCGCCCGAAAATACGGAGTGGGGCACGCGCCGGGCAAGGGTGCTTGACCCCGAAGGGCAGGAGTGGAGCGCCGGGACCTACGAGCCCGGCGCCGCCTGGTAGGGCAGCGGGCTTAGCCCGCCGCGTGCGTCCCTCCGCGCCCAACCAGGATTCAGCGCTACCCCGCCGTGGCCGAAATTCCACGATGGTCTAGTAACCAGTTGGGCTAGGATTGCCGGATGAACGCGAACAGCCCCTCCGGTTCCGGGTATTGGTACGGACCCGACGACGGCCTTGATCCGCCCGGCGCCGTCCTCCAGGCCCTTCGTGAGTACCGCAATGTGGAAGTCGCCCGGCGGCGCTCCACCCGGGATTCCATGGGGATGGGCGAGACGGACCTGTTGGCGCTGAGGTACCTGCTGCGCGCCCAGGCTGCGGGCGAGCAGGCGGGACCCAAGGACCTCAGCCGCGTCCTGGGAATTACCACGGCCTCCACCACCTCGCTGATCGACCGGCTCGTGAACAGTGGACATGTCCGCCGCGAGCCGCACCCCACGGACCGGCGCTCGCTCGTGATCGTCCCCACGGCGGCAACGGATTCCGAGGTCCGTGCCACGCTCGGGGACATGCACCGCAGAATGATGGCCGTTGCGGAAGGTCTCAGTGACGAGGAGGCGAGGACCGTAGTCAGGTTCCTGCGGCGCATGAGTGAAGCCATTGCCGAGCCCCTGCGCCCCGGCGGAAACTGATCCGCCAGGCAACTAGCTAGTCTGACTAGTTATATGTATGCTTACCAACTATGTCTGATATTTGTTTTTCCGGCGGCACCGTGGCCGCGATGGCGTCCGTAGCCCTGCCGCCCGCACAGGCCCTGGCCGCACCCAGCCACTGCGGGATGCCCATGGAGTGGAAGGCGCCAGCCTCCGCCACGATGTCCGTGTACTCCTTCGCGCCGGCCGACGCCGCGGCAGAGCTGCCGCCGCTGTGGCGCTGCGGGTGCGGCTTCCAGCTGGACGGAATCGTGCATCCATCCGGCATCCTGTCCGAGCTCAGCCGGTGACTCCCCCCGCCGCAGCCACCCTGCTGGAACGGCCTGCGCCCACGGCCCCTGCCGTCGCCGCCGTCGGGCTCGATGCCAAGGTGCTGGCACTTCCGAACGCGCCGGCGGGGCGGTTCCTGGTCCATGAGCTTCTGGGCCGGGGCGCCACCGCAACGGTGTTCCGCGGGACCGACCTTAAGGACGGCCGGCCCGTCGCCATCAAGGTCGCCGAGGGCCCCGAGCCGCGGCAGACGGCACGGATCCACGCCGAGGCGCGGATTCTCGCTTCGCTGGATCACCCGGCCATCGTCACTTTCATCGCCGACGGCGTGGTCCCGGCGGGTGACCAGTGGGCGGGCCGCCCGTTCCTCGTTGAGGAGTACGTCTACGGCGGAAGCCTCGCCGAGCGGATCCGCGGCGGAGCTGCGGCCGCCGTCGACGTGGCCCGCTGGGCTGAGTCGGCGTTGTCCGGGCTTGCGCACGTCCATGCGCGCGGGCTGGTCCACCGGGACATCAAACCGGCCAACATCCTGCTCAGTGAACTGCGGCGTTCCGCGGTCCGGATCGCCGATTTCGGCATCGCCACCCCTGCCGGGACCGAGCTGGAGCCGGGAGATTCCTCCGGCACCGTGCACTACATGAGCCCGGAGCAGGCCGCCGGCCGGCTTCCCGGTTCGCCCGGCGACATCTATTCTTTGGGACTTGTGCTGCTGGAGTGCCTCACCGGCGCCAAGGCGTTCCCCGGCACCCCGATTGAGTCCCTGGTGGCGCGGACGCTTCGCGATCCGGGAATTCCGGCCGGCCTGGGAGCCTCCTGGGTGTCGCTGCTGGCCGCCATGACCGCCATGGACCCCGCGGCACGGCCATCGGCCGCCGCAGCCGCGCGGCTCGCAGCAAAGCTTCCGCGCGCATCCTGAGCGCGCCGGGCGGGCCAGCGGGCGGGCTCAGCCTGCCTGGCTGCCCGCGGCGGTGAACCCGATGACGGCCCGGTTGCGTCCGGCCGCCTTCGCCGCATACAGGGACAGGTCCGCTTCCCGGAGCAGGCGCTGCAGCCCCGCGTTCCGGTCGCGGGCGTCGACCACCCCGAAGCTCGCCGTCGGCGCTTCCACACCATCGGGCAGGGAACTGTGTTCAGCCAGCGCGGCGTTGATCCGGTCGGCGATCCGGACGCCCTCGTCGGCGTCGGCGCCGTCGAGCAGCAGGGCAAATTCCTCGCCGCCGTAGCGGCCCACGAGGTCGGCGTCCCGCACGGCTGAGCGGCAGGCATCGGCGAAAGCCCGGATGACGCCGTCGCCCGCGTCATGCCCGAAACGGTCATTGATTCCCTTGAACCGGTCCAGGTCCGCCATCACAATCGCAGTGTCGACCCCGGCCGCCTGGTTGGCGCGGAGCCTGCGTTGGGCCTGGTGCATAAACTCCCCGCGGTTCAGCAGCCCGGTCAGTCCGTCGCGGTAGGCCAGCTCCTGTAGGTCCTCGGTCCGGCGGGCGTAGTTCAGCGAGGTGATGCTGGAGGAGACCACCACCAGCAGGACCATTGCCATCAGCAGGGTCACGCCGGTGCCGAACAGCACCTGGAACAGCGGATCCGCCGGGCCCAGCACGGCCAGCCCGGCTGTCCGGCTCAGGTAGTAGGCGGCACAGCCGGCCGTCGCGACGGCGAGGGACCGGACCAGGTGCCAGGATCCAGCCCGCTCGCGCCACAGTTCCACGGAAGCCAGGCCGATCGCCGTCCCCATCAGGGCCAACAGGACAATGCTGCCGATCCGGGCATGGTCCGAATAGCGGACGGCGACGTCGATGAGGACGGCACCCGTCGCCGGAATCCCCAGCAACCAGGGACGGATCCTTCGGCCCGCCAGCGAGCGGGTGCCCGCCCAGACGCAGCCGGAGCCCAGCACCATTACGCCGTTGCCCACACTGGGAGCCCAGGCCACCTCCTGGACCTCGCCGAGGAAGTAGAAGACCGCGGCCAGGAAGAACGAGGCGACAGCCCCGCACCACCACCCGGCGAAGGGCGCCCGGCTCTTGCGGTAAGTATCGAAGTAGAACAGGACCAGCATCGTCAGCGTCATCACGGCGAAGACCACCATGAGCGTAGACCGGTCGAGCAGCACCATAATTCTGAAGATTCCCAGCTGCCAGGCCGGCCCTCCCCATGGACCGCCGGCGTAGTTCCCTACCGGATCAGGCCCCGGCCGGGACAAGTCTCTCAGAACGAGTGCCTTCAGCCTAAAGTTGTGAGGCCCCGTGGCGGTGGTGGGGTGGCGGCGGGGCGGCGGCGGGGTCCCGCTGCGCCGGTGCGGGGTGCAAGATGGTGCCATGGATGCCGTGGACGCGCTCAATGAGATTGCCTTCTGGCTCGAACGCGAGCTCGCGCCGACGTTCAAGATCCAGGCGTTCCGGAAAGCCGCCGGAATCATCGCGGGCCTCGAGGCGGAGGAGCTGGCCGCCCGGGCCCGTGACGGCCGACTGAAGCGCACCAAGGGGATCGGCGACCGGACCTTCCAGGTCATCAGCCAGGCGCTCGACGGCGACGTTCCGGAGTATCTGGTCGGGCTGCGGAGCAGGGGCGCCCAGCCGCTGGTGCCGGGCGGGCACGGGCTGCTGGCCGCACTGCGCGGTGACCTGCACAGCCACAGCGACTGGTCGGACGGCGGATCGCCGATTGCGGCCATGGTGGACGCCGCCAGGCTGCTGGGCCGCGAGTACCTCGCGCTGACGGACCATTCACCGAACCTCACGATCGCCAACGGGTTGAGTGCCGGGCGGCTCGCGGAGCAGCTCGCCGTTGTGGAGGATTTCAATGCTGCCGACGACGGCTTCCGCCTCCTACGCGGCATCGAGGTCGACATCCTCGAGGACGGCACCTTGGACCAGGCCCCGGAGATGCTGGACCGGCTCGATATCGTGGTTGCCAGCGTGCATTCGAAGCTTCGCTCCGACAAGCGCACCATGACGCGCCGGATGCTCGGCGCCATTGCCGACCCGCACACGAACGTGCTCGGCCACTGCACCGGCCGGCTGGTGCAAGGCGGCCGGGGCACCCGCCCGGCGTCGGACTTCGACGCCGAAGAGGTCTTCGCGGCCTGTGCAGAGAACAACGTCGCCGTCGAGATCAATGCCCGGCCAGAACGCCAGGACCCGCCGGGCGCCCTCATTCAGGTGGCCCTCGACGCCGGCTGCCTGTTCAGCATCGACAGCGACGCCCACGCCCCGGGCCAGCTCGATTTCCTGCAGTACGGGGCCGAACGGGCCGAGCGCAACGGCGTGCCGGCGGAGCGGATCGTCACGACGTGGCCCCTGGACCGCCTGCTGGAGTGGGCCGGCTCGGCGCGCTGACGCCCGTTGCGAGCTCGCCGCGCGGGACATGCGCTCCGGCTGCGGGGAGGGATGGACATAGTGCTGTTGTGCCCAGTCCTGGGTGCGAAGAATGGGCATGTCCCTCGGTCAGGGGTGAAGCCCCCGCCGCCAACCGGGACCTTGTTGCGTGGCCGGTTGGCGGCGGCGCTGATCAGCCGGCGGTAATGAGGTGGCTGAAGTGGTCGTAGCGGAAGGTGATCTGCCCCCCGTCGTGTGTGATGCTGACGTTGCCGCCGCCAGCCGCGCCCCCGGCCCCGTAATTCTCAGTCCAGGAGCGGTTGAGGGCCGCCTTGAAGCCGTAGCTGCCGGCGGGCAGGGTGGTGGTCAGCTTCCAGACCAGGTCTGTGGGGTCCAGGGTCAGCTGGGCCAAGTCGCAGTCCGGCATCCAGTCGCCCGAACAGCCAAGCTCCGAGTTCATGTCCCCTGCAGCCGCGACGGCACCCGGCTGCTGGGCGGCGTACACGGCGCTCAGCAGGTGCGTGCTGTTGTCGTAGCGGAAGGTCACCGGGCCGCCGGGGTGGTCCAGCATGATGTTGTTGCCGTTGAGCGCCCCGCCGGCACCGTAGTTCTCGTCCCAGGACCCGTTGAGGGCGGCCTTGAACTCGTACCTGCCGGGGTCCAGGTCCGCGGTGAACCGCCAGATCTTGTCTGCCGGATCCAGTGTCATGAAAGCGGCCCGGCAATCCGGCTGCCAGTCACCCGGGCAGCCCATTTCCGAGTTGAGGCTCCCGGCGACGGTGACCGACGCCGGCTGGGGAAGCTCCCCGGCCACGACGGTGCGGGCCCCGCTGGCCACCTCGCCCACGCCCGGCACGTCCATCAGGGCCCGGTAGCGGAGCTGGGTGCCGTCCGCCAGGGCCAGTGCGCCCAGATCGTCGACGGCGGTGTAGGCGGGGGAGGAGCTGTCCTGGCCGATTTCCGACCAGTCGCCGCCGCTGATGCTGCGCTCGAACCGGACCGTGTAGTCCGGCTTCTCGGGGCTGGCGACAGCACTGACTTCGACCTTGCCCCGGACGCTGCTGCCTTCCTTGGGGGACACCAGGCTCAAGACCGGTGCCGGGACGGTGCCGTTGCGGGGCTGGCTCACGGAGGTGTGCCCGCCGTTGTCCAGCACTGTGGCGCGGTACTCCACCGCGGTGCCGGGCTTCAGCGCGGAGACGTCGTGGAAGACCTGGTACGGAGCCGTGTCATCCGTGCCGATGGAGGCCCATTTGCCGCCGCCGGTGCGTGCTTGGAAGGTGACCTCGTAGAAGGAGCTGCCGTCGACGTCGGCTGCCACCTGCACGCGGCTGTTGTCCGCGGCTGTCGCTGCCGGGTCCTGCAACGTCACGGCGGGTGCCGCCTTGGAGGCCGGGATGCGGCCGGCGGACTCGTAGACGACGGCGGACAGCGGAGGCACCGTGACCGTCAGCTTCCCGTCCGCCGAGGTCTTGACCTCGGCGCCCGCGTCCCCGTAGATCCGGCTGAACGTCCGCTTGCCCACATAGGTCGGCACGGCGGCCGTCTGTGGCTTTTCGCTGTTGTTGATGGAGACCACGTACTCGCGCTGGTCCTTGGCATCGGTCCGGGAGAACGCGTAGATGCCCGGCCCGTCGGAGGCGTAGCGGTTCTGGTGCGCACCGTTCCGCAGCGCCGGGTGCTCTGTCGTCAGGGCAGCGAGTGCACTGATCCCGCGGTAGAGCGGGTGGGCCGGGTTGAAGTTGTCGCCCGCGTGCGTGGCGTCGGTGCCGAGCAGATCATCGTCGAGGTAGTCCGGGACCTTGCTTCCAAACATGGTCTGGCGCGCGTCTTGGTCCCCGCCGGGGCCGGTGAAGCCCTGTTCGTCGCCGTAGTAGACCACCGGGTTGCCGCGGGAGAAGTACATCAGCTCATGGGCGAGCCGGTCGCGGGCCACGCGTTCGGCGTCGTCCGCGTCCCGGTTGTCCGCGGCGATGAAACTGCCGATTCGGCCCATGTCGTGGTTGCCCAGGAAGGTGGGCAGCTCGTAAACGTTGGAGTCCGCATCCGTGTACCAGTCGTCCCCGGCGAAGAAGGACTCGAGGTCCTTCGCTGCCTGGCCCCGGGAGGCGAAGTTGCGGGCTGCGTCCTGGAACGGGAAGTCGAGCACTGCCTGCATCCTGTTGCGGGTGGTGAACTGCGAGGTGAAGCTCTTGGAGGTGTCGAAGACCTCGCCGAACATAAAGAACTCGTCCTTGCCGTGCGCCTTGGCGTAGTCGAGGACCCGCGGGCCGAACTGCTGCCAGAACTCGTCATTGACGTGCTTCATGGTGTCGATCCGGAAGCCGTCCACACCGAAGTCGCCGATCCACTTCTCGTAGATGCCGGCCATGCCGTTGACGACTTTGGGGTTTTCCGTGAAGAGGTCGTCGAGGCCGAAGAAATCGCCGTAGAAGGAGTTTTCGCCCTCAAACGTGGTGTCGCCGCGGTTGTGGTAGAGCGTGGGGTCGTTAAGCCAGCCGGGGACCTTGAGCTTCTCCTCTCCGGCATCCAGCACCGGCGTGTAGGGAAAGGACGTCGCCGGGTCCAGGGCCGGGAAGCTGCCCGTTCCGGCGTAGTCGCGGTCATCGAACGGTTCGCCGGCGGCCGTGCGGTAGGGCTCGGCGTCCTTGGTCGTGTACGCCGTACGGTTTCCCTCTTTGTAGCCGATGACGTCGGCTGTGTGGTTGGTGATGATGTCGAAGTAGACCTTCATGCCGCGGGCGTGGGCTTCGTCGATGAGCGACTTGAGCTCCTCGTTGGTGCCCAGATGCGGATCGATCTGGGTGAAGTCCGTGACCCAGTAGCCGTGGTAGCCGGCGGACTTGTCCTCCGGCTGGACCGCCTTGTTCTTGAAGCTCGGGGTCAGCCAGATCGAGGTGGTGCCCAGGCCCTGGATGTAGTCGATCTTGTCCCGCAGGCCCCTAAGGTCCCCGCCGTTGAAGAAGCCCTTCTTCGTCGGGTCGAAGCCGGACACCATCGGATCCGGGCCAAGGCCGCCGTCGTCGTTCGCGGTGCTGCCGTTGCTGAAGCGGTCCGCCATCACAAAATAGAAGCGTTCGTCGGTGACCGGTCCACGGAGCGAGTGGACGGCCGACGGATCGTCCGGGGCAGGCGTCGCCTGGGCGGCCGGGATGGGGATCACGACGGCGGCTGCCGTGGTCACGATCGCCGCGACCACGGCAGTTCCGGCGCGGAGGAATGCGGCAGACCAGGGCCGGCGGCTGGGCGCGGGCTTTTTGCCCGCGCTGATACTGCGGATTAACACGATGGGGAACCTTCCGGTAAGCGACGTTGCCTCGACGAAGGATGGATGCGGGAGACCAGCTACTGAGAGCCAAGTCACAACTGTAAGCGCTTGCATGGGAGTTTTTCCAGCGAATGGCCAGATAACTGCGAGGTCTCTATGCCTGGTCTGGCTGTCAGGTCGCCATCGGGAGCAGCATGGCGGGGACATGCCCTCCGGCTCCGGGGAGGACTGGACATGCTGGTGTTGTGCCCAGCCCTAAGTGCAAAGGATGGACATGTCCCGCGGTCGGGTCCCCGGGCAGGTCCCTCGTCAGAGGTGCCGGGTGGCTCCGGATTGCCGGCGCGCCGGGATCAGTGCGGTGGGGGATGCCACGTCTGGGTTGCCCACGGCTTCCCCTGGGGCGCCCGGCGCCGGCAGCGGTGATCCGGCGGCCGCTTGTGTCGTGGACATGGTGCCATCCTGCCACTTCGATAGCATGAGATTCCCGGCTCGGTCATCGGAAAGGGGGTCCTTGGCATGACGGACCCTCCCGCGCCCCCGCCCAAGGTCATCACGCGTCCCAGGATCAGCACGCGTCCTACCCTCATTAAGCGGCTCCGCGCGGCCGGCTGCGTCTTCGCCGAGGAGGAAGCCCGCCTGCTGGCCGAGGCCGCTGCGACGCCGGATCACCTCGAAGCCCTCGTGGAGCAGCGGGTCTCCGGCCTGCCGCTCGAGCACCTGCTGGGCTGGGCGGAGTTTTGCGGGCAACGGGTCGAGGTGGACGCCGGTGTCTTCGTGCCGCGCCGACGCACGGAGTTCCTGGTCAGGGAGGCCGCGCGGCTCCTGGGCGGACCTGGCGGCTCCGGACGAGCGGCGGTGGTTGTCGACCTGTGCTGCGGCTCCGGGGCGGTGGGGACCGCGCTCGCGGCGCTGGCTGGTCCCCTGGAGCTGCACGCCTCCGACGTCGACCCGGCCGCCGTGGAGTGCGCGGTCCGGAACATCGGGCCGCTCGGCGGCGAGGTCCACCAAGGGGACCTGTACGAGCCGCTCCCGGAGCGGCTACGCGGACGGGTTGACGTCCTCGCCGTCAACGCCCCGTATGTTCCCTCCGCCGAAATCGGCACCATGCCGCAGGAAGCCCGCCTCCACGAGCCGCGGGTTTCCCTCGACGGCGGTGAAGACGGGCTTCAGGTGCAGCGGCGGGTGGCGGCCGGAGCGCCGCAATGGCTGGCCCCGGGCGGCTACCTGCTGATCGAAACGAGCCGGCGGCAGGCGCCGCGGACAGTGGACCTTTTTGTCCGCGGCGGGCTGACGGCCCGGGTGGCCAGCTCCGCGCCGCTGGACGCCACGGTCGTCATCGGAACACCGAAGGGCTGAGTCCGGCGGCGAATCCGGTGGAGCTAGGACGCCTTGTCGGGGTCGACGTTGGTCGCGGCTCCGGCCCGGGTGGCCCCACCTTCGTCGGACCAGTCCTGGCCGTGCCGGTCGGACAGCGCCGGGTCAGAATCGACGTCTGACGTGCGCGCCGTGGCGGCGGACGTCCCGAGGTTGACGGTTTCCGGATGGGCGCTGTGCGCGGGGATCCCGGCGCCGGGTGCCGTGGCGCCGTCGTTCGGCTTGCCTGCCTGCTCTGTGGGGGACGCATCGCGATGGACGGCGGAACCGATGACCGTAGCCGCCCGCCGGGCGGCCTCGCCGAGCTGTTCGGACACCTCGGGGGCCTTTTCCTTCACAGCGTCGGTCGCCGCGGCCACCTTGTCCTGGACCGGCTGGCTTTCCCAGAGGGCTGCCGCCCGTGCCTTGAGCTTCTCGTAGGCGGCCCGGCCGGACCGCGACCCGAGAACGTAGCCTGCTGCGATTCCTGCTCCGAAAAGAAGTTTGCCTTTCATGCTGTACTCCTGTTCCTCGATGGTGCTGGGTAATACTCGATGGTGCCGGGTAATAAAGGTGCTGGGGCCATGTGCCAAAAAACCGGCCCCGGGAAAAATCCCGGGACCGGTTTCCGGTCGCGTTGGCTTTAGCGGGCCGAACGCTTGGTGATCATGCCGTAAACGAGCAGGACGATGATCGCACCGCCGATGGCCAGGAGCCAGGTCGACAGCGAGAAGAACTCGTTGATGCCGGTGCCGAACAGCATTCCGCCAATCCAGCCGCCAAGGATGGCGCCGACGACGCCGAGCAGCAGCGTGATGAGAATGCCACCGCCCTGCTTGCCCGGGAGGATTGCCTTAGCGATTGCGCCGGCGATGAGGCCCAGAATCAGAAATGCGAAAAAACCCATTTTTATCGTTCCTTCTTCTTCATTGAGGAGGCACCCGGATTGCCGGGTGCGCTACATCCTTCTTCCCCCAATACTAATCATGCTTAGTATCAAAGAGCCATTCGGGAGGCTCGAGATACTCCTCGCGGCGGCTGACTTTGGGGTTTTCCGCCCCGTTTGTGGCTGCCTATTGACCGCCTCCTTCCTTGGCTGGCCGCACTCGCAGCGCGATGAATTCACGGGTCACCATGCGTATTCCTCCGGTGCTGTCCGGTATCCGGGAAAAATGTCATCGAGCCGCTGCAGCGCGCCGGGCTCAAGCGCCAGGTCCAGGGCGCGGAGGGCGGAGTCGAGCTGGTTTTGGGTGCGGGGGCCCACAACCGGCGCAGTCACGGCAGGCTGGTGCAGCAGCCAGGCCAAGGCGACGTCCCCCGGTTCCCGCGCCAGTTCCCCGGTGAAGTCCTCGTATTGGCGGATCTGGTCATGGTGCTTCCTGAGGGTTTCGAGGGAGCGGCCCTCCGCGCGGCGCAGGCCTTCGTGCCCCGGCTTCAGCACGCCGGCCAGCAGTCCGCCCTGCAGCGGCGACCAGGGAAGCAGCCCGAGCCCGTACTGCTGCGCCGCCGGGATGACCTCCAGCTCGATGTTGCGGGTCAGCAGGTTGTAGATGGACTGCTCACTGACGAGGCCGTAAGTGTGGCGGCGCGAGGCCGCTTCCTGCGCCTGCGCGACCTGCCAGCCGGCGAAATTGCTGCTGCCGGAGTAAAGGATCTTTCCCTGCTGGACGGCGACGTCGATCGCCTGCCAGATTTCATCCCACGGGGTCAAGCGATCCACGTGGTGGAACTGGTAGAGGTCGATGTAGTCCGTCTGCAACCGTTTCAGGCTCGCGTCGAGGGCGCGCCGGATGTTCAGCGCGGACAAGCGCGACTCGTTGGGCCGGTCCGTCATCGTGCCGTAAAGCTTTGTCGCCAGCACGGTCCGTTCGCGCCGCTGGCCGCCGGTGGCAAACCAGCGGCCCAGGATCTCTTCGGTGCGGCCCCGGTGGCCGGTGCCGCCGTAGACGTTTGCGGTGTCGAAGAAGTTAATGCCCGAATCCAGCGCCGAGTCCATGATGGAGCAGGCATCCGACTCCTCGGTCTTCGGCCCGAAGTTCATGGTTCCGAGGCAGAGGCGGGAGACTTTCAGGCCGGAGCGGCCCAGTTGCGTGTACTGCACGCGGCGGTCCTTCTAGAGCGGAACGTGCGGGCCGGCGTCGGACGTCAGCGTTCCAATCGGAACCCGAGCTTGATGGTCACTTGCCAGTCGGCAACCGCGCCGTTTTCGAGGTGTCCGCGGATTTCCTTGACTTCAAACCAGTCCAGGTTCCGCAGGGTTTTGGCCGCCTCGGCGATGCCGTTGCGGACGGCGGCATCTACACCTTCGTTCGACGTTCCGACAATTTCAGAAATGCTGTAAGTGTGATTAGACAACTTCGCTCCTCGTGATCGCCATCGGGACCCGGCGGTGGGCCGTTCCTGCAGATTAGCCGACAGATCGCGGCGGGACTAGGGGCGGGGAGCAGTGCTTCAGGATCCGTAGACGGGCCCCGGCTCGGGACGCTTGGGCATCCGCGGCGGGGCGTCCGAGCGTTTCCGGACGCGGCTGACCATCCAGGGAAGGAGGTAGTTGGTGAACCAGGCGAGGTCTCCGGCTTTGCTGTCCCGCCAGCTCGTCGCGGGCATGGGCTTGGGTTCCAGCGGCCTCAGCGTGTGGGGGACGTCGAGGGACTCCAGCACCATGGCCGCGATGGTGTGGTGCCCGAGCGGCGAGAAGTGCAGGCGGTCGGGGTCCCACATCCGCGGGTCCGAGAGCTGCCGCAAGGCCCAGAGATCCGCGATCACCCCGTGATGGCGTGCGGCGATGGTCCGGATGTTCTCGTTGAAGACGGCGACCCTGCCCCGGTTATGGCCCAGCAGCGGTGTGTCGCCCCAGTCGGGGCCGGTGAACAGCACAATGGTGGCGCCTGTGGCACTGAGCATGCCCACTGCAGCGTCCAGGGTGGCGGCCAGCCGGTCAGGATCCCTGCGGTGGAAGACCAGGTCGTTGCCGCCGGCCGAGAGGGTGACGAGGTCCGGCTTCAGCGCGATCGCGGGTCCGAGCTGCCGGTCCAGGATCTCACGCAGGACCAGACCGCTGACGGCGAGGTTGGCGTAGCGGAAGTCCGCCCTGCCCTCGCTGAGTTCCTCGGCGATGCGGTCCGCCCAGCCCCTCATGCCGCCCGGACTCAACGGTTCCGGGTCCCCGAGGCCTGCCGTAAACGAATCCCCCATGGCGACATACCGGCTCCACAGGCCGGCGTTCCTGTCCCAGGAAGCGCGCCTCCGGCCCCGCCCCGGCGCAGGGCCCTGTCCGCCGGCCCAGCCGGCGCCAGGATCCAGGAAACCGGCGGCGTTCACACTCCCAGCAATACGCCGAAAATTCTGGTTCCACTAGGTCCTTAGGTCCCTGGCGGACAGCAGCCCCGAGGCGGCGCGTCGACCGAACGGGGGCTGCGGCCGGCGGCACCCTGCGGCGTATGTGCAATACGCAGGGGGGTATATCATGGAATGAACCCTGATGATCCCGGAGGAACAAATGGAACTCGATCCCGCCGACATGAAGCCCGTTATCAACCGACTTCGCCGTGCCCAGGGGCAGCTCGCAGCCGTCACCCGCATGATCGAAGAGGGCCGCGACTGCAAGAGCGTCGTCACCCAGCTGGCAGCTGTTTCGAGCGCCCTCGACCGGGCCGGATTCTCGATCATCGCCACCGGTCTGCAGCAGTGCATGCAGCAGGAGGACCCCAGCCTGGACCGGGCCGAACTCGAGAAGCTCTTCCTCTCGCTCGCCTGAGCTCCGCCTGAGCTGCCGCCCAATCAGGCCGGGCGGTCCGCCAGGACGAAGGTCTTGAGGTCATCCAGCGTCTGCTGCATGTGTGCGTCCATCGCATCCCGCGCCCGGTGCGGATCGCGCGTTTCCAGCGCATCCACGATTTTCTGGTGATGGCCGATCGCGTGCGCCTGGATTTCGCGCACCTCGGACGTCTGGGTCCGCCGTTTCTCCAGCACCCGGTGCAGCGGGGCGAACAGGACGGCCACAAAAACATTCTCCGAGGCGCGCAGGATGAGGTCGTGGAACGCCAGGTCTGCGGCCACGAATGCTGCGACATCGTGCTGTTCGTGCGCTGCGCGCATGGATTCCAGCTGCCCGGAAAGGGTCTTGAGGTCGGAATCGCTGATCCGGACCGCCGCCAGCTCGCACGCGCCCGACTCCAGCATCCGGCGCAGCTCGATCAGCTGGACCGCGGCCGCCGCGTCATTCTTCCCCTCTGAAGCCGCCCGGAGCACGGCCTCCAGGGAGGCCCAGCGGCTCAAGGGGTTGACGAACGTCCCCCGGCCGCGCTCCACGCTCAGGATCTGCTGGGCTTCCAGGGTCTTCATCGCCTCGCGGACCGTCATGCGGCTCACCTCATGGCGGGCGCTCAGCTCCAGCTCGCCGGGGACGGATGCGCCGGGCGGGAATTCGCCGGCAATGATGCGGTCCAGCAGTTCGTCAGCGACGACCCCGACCAGCGACTTCCTAGCCAATTTTCCCCATTCGCCGTCACTTAAGTTGCCTGATGGCCAAGTCTACTTGCGCGCCTTTGTGTCGTATGCCACACTAGCATTCAAATGTTATATGTCAGACATCTTACAAATGCCCCCAAACGCAGCAGACTTTCCCACAATGGAGTGCAAGTGCCCCTTGAATCAGAGCTTTTCGAAGCAGACGTGCTGGCCGCTTTCCCGGCAGAGGTCCGGATTCCCGCCGGGACCGTTGCCGGCGCCCTCGAGGCCTCGTCCGAGTCGTCCCCCCGGATCCTGGTGGTGCTCGACGACGACCCGACCGGCACGCAGTCCGTCGCTGACCTGCCGGTCCTCACCCGCTGGGACGTCGAGGACTTCACGTGGGCCTTCAACCACCGCATCGACGGCCGCCGCCAGGACGCCGTCTACGTCCTGACCAACACGCGGAGCCTGGACCCCGCCGAGGCGGCCGCCCGCAACGAAGAGGTGGTCCGGAACGCCCTCGCCGCGGCAGCCCTCGCATCCGGCAGTGCCGGTTCCGATGCTTCCGGCCCAAGCACTTCCCGTCCCAGCGCTTCCCGTCCAAGCCTGCGGCTCGGGTTCGTCAGCCGCAGCGACTCCACCCTCCGCGGCCACTACCCGCTGGAACCGGACACCATCGCGGCCACCATCGCCGCCGTCAGCGGCGAGGCGACGGACGGCGTCGTGATCGTCCCCGCGTTCCCCGACGCCGGCCGCGTGACGATCGGCGGCGTGCATTACATGCGCGGGACCGGCGAGGACGCAGGCAAACTCACCCCGGTGGCCGAGACCGAATTCGCCCGGGACGCGAGCTTCGGCTTCGCCAATTCCGAACTGGCGAAGTACGTGGAAGAGAAGTCCGGGGGCCGGTTCCAGGCCGATTCGGTGATTGTGCTGGACCTGAACATCATCCGCGCCGCCGGCCCGGACGGCGATCCCCACGTTTCGGCCAAGGCCATCGCCGACGCCATCGAACCGGCCACCGGCTCCACCCCGATCGTGGCCGACATCGTGACCGAAAACGATCTCCGCGCCCTCGCCCTGGGCCTCGAAGAAGCCGAACGCCGCGGCAAGAAGCTGCTATACCGTGTGGGTCCGCCGTTCGTCCGGGGCCGCATCGGCCAGGAAATCCGCCCCGCGCTCAGCGGCGAGGAGGCCTACGCCGGCAACACGCCCTCCGGCGCCGGCGGCCTGATCGTCGTCGGCTCGCACGTCGGTGTCACCACCCGCCAGCTCAAGGTCCTCGTCGACCAGCACAGCGCCGCGCGCATCGTGGAGATCGACGTCGAAAAGCTGCTCGGCGGTGACGCCGAGGGCTACCTGGACGGCATCGTCCGGGACGTCGTGGAATCCCTGCACGGCGCCGACGTCATCCTCCACACCAGCAGGCTGCTTATCAAGACGGACGACGCCGCCGAGAGCCTGCGGATTGCCCGCGCGGTGTCCGCTGCCGTCGTCGCCGTGGTGAACCGGACGCTGAAGACGTTCCCGCCGCGCTTTGTCATTGCCAAGGGAGGCATCACGTCCTCGGACGTGGCCGCGCACGGCCTGGAAATCCGCCACGCGATCGTCCGCGGCCCCATGCTGCCGGGCATCGTCAGCCTGTGGGAGCCGGTAGACGGCCCCGCGAAGGGCATCCCCTACATCGTTTTCGCCGGCAACGTGGGCGACGACGAGTCCCTGGCCCAGGTCACCCGCAAACTCAGCAACACCTTCTAGCCCAATAAACCAAGATTTCAACGGAGAAAACCATGAACTACAAAGTCACCGTCCTCGGCCTGGGCGCCATGGGACTGCCCATGGCGGCACGCCTGGCCACCCAGCTGACGGTCCACGGCTTCGACATCGCCGAGCCGCGCCTCAAGCTCGCCGAAGAAGCCGGCATCAAGACCTTCTCCTCCGCCCGTGAGGCGGCCGAGGGCGCCGACGCCCTGCTGCTGGCCGTTCGCAACGGCGAACAGCTGGACGACGTCCTCTTCGGCGAAAACGGGGTCGCCTCGGCGCTGCTGCCCGGCGCCGTCGTGATCCTTGGCAGCACCGTCGGCACCGACGCCATTCCGGCCACCGTCGCCCGCCTCGCGGAGTTCGGCGTCGCCCTCGTTGACGCCCCGCTCTCCGGCGGGCCCAAGCGTGCCGGCGAAGGCGACCTGCTGATCGTGGTCGGCGCCGAACCGCAGGCGCTGGAAACGGCCCGGCCGGTCCTGGAACTGCTCGCGTCCACCCTGACGGTCGTGGGCGACAAGCCCGGCGACGGGCAGGCCCTGAAGACCGTCAACCAGCTGCTCTGCGGCATCCACATCGCCGCCGCGGCCGAGGCAATGGCCCTCGCGGACGCCCTCGGCCTGGACCAGGCCAAGACCCTCGCCGCGCTGGAAGCCGGCGCCGCCGGTTCCTTCATGCTGTCCAACCGCGGCCCCCGCATCCTCGAGGCCTACACGGAGAACGGCGCCGAGGTCCTCAGCCGCCTGGACATTTTCGTCAAGGACATGGGCATCGTCGGCAAGGCCACCCGCGCCGCCGGCCTCGCCGCCCCGGTGGCCGCCGCCGCCGAGCAGCTCTACCTCCTGGGCCAGGCGCAGGGGCTCGCCGCCGCCGACGATTCCGCCGTCATCAAGGTGGTCGCCCCCACCAGGCGCACCGCCTGAGTCCGCACCACCCCAGATTTCCCAAACTCGACGACGGCGGATCCCCCCTTCCGCCGTCGTCGGCGAAACACCAGTGCACTGGCTGCAGTGACGTCCAAGGAGACACCCCCAGATGAACCCCCTGATCAACGCTTTGATGGTGCAGGCGGCCGAGGCCGCGCCCATCAAACCGGCCGTGCAGCTCGGCACCCCGCTGCTGCTGACCATCGCCGCCATCGGCATTGCGATCCTGCTGGTCATGATCATCCGCTTCAAGATCCAGGCGTTTGTGGCGCTGCTGACGGTCAGCATCCTCGTCGCCGTGGCATCGACGATCCCGCTGAAGGACGTCTTCACGGTGGTCGCCACCGGCGTCGGCGGCACCATGGGCAAGGTTGCCCTGCTGATCGCGCTCGGCGCGATCCTCGGCCGCATGATCGAGGTTTCCGGCGGCGTGCAGTCGCTCGCTGACCACTTCACCGCGAAGCTCGGCGCCAAGCGCGTCGCCGTCGCCCTCACCGGCGTCGGGTTCCTCGTCGCCATCCCGGTGTTCTTCGAGGTCGGCGTCATTGTGCTGGTGCCGATCGTCTACGCGTTCGCGAAGATCGCCAACGTGCACCCCATCAAGTTCGGCCTGCCGATGGCCGGCATCATGCTGGCCATCCACGTGGCCGTACCGCCGCACCCGGGCATCGTCGCCGGAGCGGGCGTCTTCGGCGCGGACATCGGCCTCATCACGCTCATCTCGCTGATCATCTGCATCCCGCTGGGCTTCCTGTCCTACTGGGTGGCATCCATCATGAACCGCAAGGACTACGAACTCCTGCCCGGAGTCAAGGCCCAGCTCGACGAGTTCGGCTCCAAGGACATCATCCACGAAGGCCATGAGGGCAAGGACCACCACGTCGTCGCACCTCCGCGGCCGGGACTGATCATCTTCCTCATCGCCGCCCCGATCGTCCAGATCCTCATCGGCACCGTCGGCACGCTGACGATCGACAAGCAGAGCTACTGGTACGGCGTGGCAGCGTTCGTCGGCAACCCCTTCTTCGCGCTGCTCGTCGCCGTCGCCCTCTCCTTCTTCCTGCTGGCCGTCCGCCGCCAGTGGTCGCTGCGCGAGACCGGCGAGATCTTCGAAGGCGCCCTCCCGCCGATCGCCTCCATCCTCATGGTGGTCGCGGCCGGCGGTGTGTTCGGCGAAGTGCTGCGCACGTCCGGCATCGGGGCGGCGCTCTCGGAAACGCTGGACCACCTGGGCCTGCCCTTGATCGTCCTCGGCTTCATCATCTCGCTGGCCCTCCGCGCCGCGCAGG
Organism: Arthrobacter sp.; assembly: GCA_035466775.1. Classification (GTDB taxonomy): domain Bacteria; phylum Actinomycetota; class Actinomycetes; order Actinomycetales; family Micrococcaceae; genus Arthrobacter. The sequence goes on along the minus strand of DATIUQ010000187.1, from coordinate 13,021 downwards.
GTTCCGCGACCGTGGCGATCGTAACGACCGCCGGGCTGCTCACCTCCGCCGTCACGGCCGGCGGCTACACCCCGGCGCAGACCGCCGTGCTCGTCATCGCGATCGGCTTCGGTTCCCTGGGGCTCTCCCATGTGACCGACGCCGGCTTCTGGACCGTGGTGCGCTACTACGGGCTCACCGTCTCGGACGGCCTCAGGACCTGGACCGTGCTCACCACCATCCTTGGCCTTGCCGGCTTCGCCCTGACCTTTGTGGCCTGGATCCTGGTGGGAGGCCTGAGCGCCTGATGCGTGCCCGTCTTGACCACCTGGTCGCTTCAGCCCTCCAGCAGGGATCGGCCGTCCCGGCCTTCACCTGCTATGACTTCACCACGGCGCTCGCCGTCGTGGCCGCGGCCGAGGACGCCGGACGCGGCGCCATCTTGCTGGTCTCGCCCAGCACGGCGGCCACCCCGAACGGGCTCCGGCTCATTGCGGCGCTGCGCGGCCTCGCCGACTCCGCGGCTGTCCCGGTCGCCATCCAGCTCGACCACGCCTCCGATCTTGGCGTGATCGCCGACGCCGTCGACGCCGGGGTGGACTCCGTCCTGGTGGACGGATCGTCGCTGGAGTACGAGGACAACATCGCCCTGGTCCAGGCCGCGCGCGCCGCCCTGGACCTGCCGGCGGCGGGCGGGGCAGGCCCAGCCGCTGTGATCGTGATCGAGGCGGAACTGGGCGGCCTGGCCGGGGACGAGGACAGGGCCTTCGGAGCCGACGCCGCAGGCCGCGCCCCGGCGGCCGGACTCACCGACTCCGCCCAGGTGGAGGACTTCGTGGCCCGCACCGGAGCCCAGTTGCTGGCCGTGGCCGTGGGCAACGTCCACGGCCGGTACCAGGGCGAACCGGAGCTGCGGTGGGACGTGCTGCAGGACATCGCGGTACGGACCAGGGTTCCGCTGGTGCTGCACGGCGCCTCGGGCATCCCCGCCGCCGAACTCGTCAAGGCCGCCGCCATGAACGTGGGCAAGGTCAACTTCAACACCGAGCTGCGCACCGGCGTCCTGGAAACCCTCGAGGCACGCACGGGGGCGCACCGGAAGGACGGCGAAAACCTGCAGGGGTTGCTGGCCGAATGGGACGCCTCGGCCGGGACTTTCGCGGCCACTGCGCTGGCGACCCTCTCGCGCTGACCCCGCACCACCGCTCCGAAGCCGGGGGAGGCCCGGATCAGGGACCTGATCCGGGCCTCCCCGTTTTTGTGCGCTGCCTGCGGGCGTCAGCAGGCAAAAGTGGGCCCGTCGGCACTGGCCCCGTGCCCGGTCAAAGCCGACAATGGAGGCAGCGCAGAAGCGTTGACGCCCAACAGCCCACGCGGCGAGTTGGCAGGTTCCTTGGGGGCTCAATGGTTCCACGGCAGCGGGCAGGGAGCGGGCAGGCAATGGGCCCCGACCGCGACCTGGTGATCGATCTCGCCAGGTTCTTCTGCCTTGCACTTGTGGTGGTGTCGCACACCATGATGGTGAGCCCGGTGCTGCACCCGGACGGCACGGTGACGTCCGACAACACCCTCGGCAACCAGCGCTGGTTCGAACCGGTGGTCTGGGTCCTGCAGGTCATGCCGCTCTTCTTCGTCGCCGGGGGCATGACCGGCCTGCAGTCGTGGCGCCGCCTCCGCGCCCGGGGCGGCAACACCTTCGACTTCATGCAGGCGCGGATGCTGCGGCTCATCCGCCCCGCCGCAGTGCTGCTCGCCATCATGTTCACCGCGCTCTGGGCGGCGCGGCTGGCCGGGGTGGACCCGCAGGTCGTCCAGCTGCTGGTGTCCGGTGCAGGCATGCCGCTGTGGTTCCTTGCCGCGTACCTTGCGGCGCAGCTGAACCTTCCGCTCCTGGCGCGCCTGCACGCCCGCGCGCCCTGGCTGACCCTCGCGGGACTCACGTCGCTGGTGGTGGCGGTGGACTGCCTGCGGGGGGTGCTGCCGACGCTGGCGTACCTCAACATGGTCTTCGTCTGGTGCGCTGTGCAGCAACTTGGATTCTTCCTCGCCGACGGCGCCCCGCTGGCCCTCGGACGCCTCGCCCTGGCGGGCATCATCCTGGGCAGCAACCTCGTCCTGGGGCTGCTCGTGTGGCTGGGCCTGTACTCCGGGAACATGCTGGTGAACCTTAACCCGCCCAACCTGACGCTGCTGCTCCTGGGGTTCTCGCAGGCCGCCACCCTGCAGCTCCTCCGGCCAGCACTCACCCGAGTCGCGTCACTGGCTGCGGTGCGGGGGTTCATTGGGCTGGCCGGACGGAGGTCCATGACGGTCTACCTCTGGCACCTGCCCCTGCTCGCGGCGCTGTCCGGGCTGTTGCTGCTGACGGACTTTCCGCAGCCTGCGGGCGGAACCGCCGCCTGGTGGTGGGGGCGGCCCCTCGTGCTGCTGGCGGTGATCGGCCTGCTGCTGCCCGTCCTGGCGCTCTTCGGCCGGCTCGAAGAACGCCCGACGTCGACCGCCGCCGCCCGGTCCCGCCCGGCGGCCGCCGTGGTGACGGCCGCCGTCGTCGTCTATGTCCCGGTGGCCGACGCGGCGCTCAACGGACTGACGCTGGGACTGCTCGGCGGTGGCGCGGCGTGCTTCGCGCTCGCAGTGCTGCTGCTGGGGCGGATCCCCGTCCGGCTCGTGGCCGGCCAGGGCCCCGCCGGATCGGGACCGCCATTGCCACGCCCGCCATTAAGTGCCAATGTCGAACCATGACGGAGAACTCGGCAGCCACTGAAGACACGTTCAGCCCGAACGTATCCACCACCCGGAATGATGAGCTCCACCGCTATGAACTCCATGTCGGCGGAAAGCTGGCCGTCCAGATCCGTTTCATCGACGAACCAGGCCATGTGGATTTCATCCACACCGATACCGCCGAACAATTCCAGGGCCAGGGACTGGCCAAGGTCCTGGCGCACTTCGCCTTGGACGACGTCGTGGCGTCCGGCAAGCGGATCATCCCCAACTGCCCCTTTATGTACCGGTACCTGCGCAAGCACGACGCCTACACCCAGTACATCGACTGGCCGGAGCGGCCCCCGGCCGGAGCCTGACGCCGCACGGCCACCTCGCGGCGCTATTCGGCGGCGCCACAACAGCGGCGCAGGGCTTGTGACCGGGGGAACAACCCCGTAAAGTTTCAGCAGAGTTATGCAGTTGGCTCTTGGACGTGTCACTTTGGAGAACCCCGTGAACCATAAACTGCGTGTACTTGTCCGTGTGGATGTCGATCCCGGACACGTGACCCTCGAAACCACCGGCTGCCTTACCCAATCAGAATTCCCCGCACTGCTGCACATCCTGCGGCGGGCGGGCCGCCTCGGTGCCGGCTCCGACGTCATTATCGACCTTCACGGTGCGTCCCACCTGGACCCGGAGATCCTCCTGCAGCTGAGGTCCATCGCCGACGCCAGTGAGGATGCCCTGGAGCCGGACGCCGGGTCCCCGGCACAGGCTGCGGCCGGAACCCGGCCCTACCGCGTCACCCTCGCGGAACCCGCGGAGCTGCCGATCTGCCTGTTGCACGTCGGCTCCGACGGCGAAGTCCTCGCCGGACTCGAGGGGGAGCTCTCTGGGGTCCCCCTGCTTGACCCCGCCGCTGAGTCCTTCGACGACGGGCCCGCGGACGTTGTCACCGCGGGGACGCTCAAGCCGGGACTGGACGGCGCCTGCAGCGCGATCCCTGGCGAACTCGGCACCGTCAACGGCCTGGAGCTCGCCGAATACTTCGAGGGGACACTTGACCCGGCCTCCACCGTCCGGGCTTTGTCCGACGTGGCGCTGGGCCAGCTGGCCGACGCCCTCTACCGGCACCTCGACACCAGCAACCCGTCTTTCGGCGCGCACACCTGGTACGAGCTGGCCGCCGAAGAGCTGCAGAACCGCCACCTGGACGCCGCCGGCGGCCCCGCAGAGGGCGAACTGGCCGCCGGGCAGGCCCTGGCTTAACCCTGTGCATGCCCGGGGTTAGGCTGTCGCCATGACTTCACCTGCCGCGACACCTGCTGACAGCACTGCCCTGATCACCGGGGCAACCGCCGGGATCGGGGCCGAATTCGCCCGCCAGCTAGCCGAACAGGGGCACAATGTGGTGCTGGTGGCCCGCGACGCCACGCGTCTGCAGGCCAAGGCGGAGGAACTGGAGAAACGGTATGGCATCCGTGCCGAAGTCCTCGCTGCGGATCTGGTGGACGACGGCGGCGTGGCGGCCGTCGTCGCCCGGCTCACCGACCCGGCGCGTCCGGTGGAAATCCTGGTCAACAACGCCGGGATCGGCCTGTTGCGCTCCTTCGCGGAGAACGACATCGCGGAAGAGACCAGGCACCTCAAACTTCACGTCGAGACCGCCATGCAGCTGACCCACGCCGCACTGCAGGGCATGCTCGGCAGGCAGTCCGGCAGGATCATCAATGTCGCCAGCGTGGCCGCATTCCTGCCCCGCGGAACCTACTCGGCGGCAAAAGCCTGGCTGGTCAGCTTCAGCCGCTGGGCCAACCTCGCCTACGCCAAGCAGGGCGTGGCCGTGACGGCCGTCTGCCCCGGCTTCACCCACACCGAATTCCACGACCGGATGGGCATGGACAAGACGGTAACCCCGCGCTGGATGTGGCTGCAGGCCGAACGCGTGGTGCGTGAAGGCCTCGCCGACAACGCCAAGGGCAAGGCCGTTTCCATTCCGTCCAAGCGCTACAAGGCGCTGACCGCGGCCGCCCGGGTCCTCCCTGCCAAGCTCGTGGCCGGGCCGCCCCGCCGCGCCAAGTAGGCCCCGGCCGGCTCGCGGAAGCTTGCGCGGAGGATCTGCGTGGCGCACCCGTGCCGTGCGGGACCATCGCAGCGGATCAGGGCGCGTCGTCGGTGATCCTGACGGCAAGCATGCAGGTCGTCAGCCCGTCCAGGGTGTCGAGGCGCAGATTCAACAGCCGCGACATCAGCGCCAGCCGCTTGCTCAGGGTGTTCCGGTGGATGTAGAGCGACTGGCAGACCCTGGACGGCTGGGCGTCGTGGTCCAGATAGGCCCTGAGCGTGGGCAGTAGCCGGCCGTTGTTGACCCGGTCGTAGTCCAGGAGCGGCGCCAGCAGATTCTCCGCCGCGGCGTGGGCGCCGCTGCCGGCGGTCGCCACCACCAGGGACTCGATGCTCATCGGGGCCGCGATGGTGGGCATGTCCACCTGCCGCACCAGCCGTTGGGCGTGGGCGAGGCCGAGCCGCAGCTCGTCCACGCTGCCCAGCGGCCCCTTGAGGACGAGGCGAAGCCCGGGAACTATCGGCCGGAGCGAGTCCAGCAGCCGCTCCGGGATCGCCTCCCAGTCCGCACCGGTGTCCGTGCGGGCCTGGGCCATGGCGTAGATGGAGCCGCGATAGGTGAAGACGTGGGCGTTGTTCAGGTGCTCCTGCACGGCCAGCCGGATCCGCCAGGCTTGCGGCAATTGGGCCTTGTTCGGTTCCGCGACCACCAGGAACGTGGGCGCGTGCGGGTCCAGGCCCGTGGTTCGGAACGTCCGGGTCAGCTCCTTCAGCGCCACCCCCTGCCAGTCCTCCAGCTGCTGCATCAGCCGCTCCAGCTTGGCCTGGTGCGGGGCGCTGGCCTTGAATGCACTGTTGAGCTGCATGGCCAGGATGGACGAAGCCGGCCCGATCATCGTGGCGAGCGGCTCCCCGGTTGTCCCGCCCCGGACTACCAGCTGGAAATGCTCCGTGCCGCCGGTGGGGAGCGCGAAGCTGGACGCGGGGGTGCCACGGTCATGGCGGAGGTCCTCCGCGGTCCAGCGGGAACTGGCCGGCCAGGAGCTGATCAAGGCCCCGGTAGTGTCAAAAATGGCACACTGGCCCTGCGTCGCGGCAGCCACTTCGGCCAGGACGGCCCGGAGGGATCCGCCGGACCGTGCCGCTTTTGCACACAGGTCGGCCAGCTCCCACGACTGCCGGGTCAGGGCAAACCGCTCGGCTTCGAGGACGCTCGTGACGAAGCGCTGCAGCTGCAGGGCGGGGACGACGCTGGGAACCTCCAGCAGCGGGATCCCGTGGGCCTTGGCCGCCTCCACCAGCGGCCTCGGAATCAGCCGGTGCGCCACCCCCGTGACGAAGGCGATGGCGCAGACGGGGACGCCGGCGAGCCGTTCGACGTAGGCGTCCCACGTCCGTTGGTCGAAGAAGTTGAAGCCGATCCCGTGGGTGATAAGCAGGCAGTTGGCGCCCAGGAAGGGGGTGGGATCCAGGAACTCCGCCGGGGCGCTGTAGCTGATGGACGTCGACAGGCTCTTCGCCGTGGAGGGCGTGTGCAACCTGAGCTGGAGCGCGTCCTCCGCCAACAGATCCGAGACTCTCATCTTGCCTCCCCGGCGCGTCCTCGCGCCGACGTCAGGGTGTGCAGAGTGCACACTTGCCATCAAAGTTAGTGGACATTTGCCCCCTATGTAAGGGGTGGGGCAGTCCCTAATGTTGAACGCATGAACAATGTTAATGTGGGCAATGTCACAGATGTCGGCGACACAAACATCGAGATCAATTCGGACATGGGCGAGGCGTTCGGTCTGCACAGCTTCGGCAATGATCTGGCCCTGATGGAGATCATCGATGTGGCCAATGTGGCCTGCGGTTTCCACGCCGGAGACCCCGACACCATGGAAGAAACAGTGGCCGCGGCCAAGGCGCACGGCGTGCGGATCGGTGCGCACCCCGGCCTGCCGGACCTGACCGGGTTCGGGCGCCGGGAGATGAAGCTGACACCGGCCGAGGTGGAGTCCATCATCCTCTACCAGACGGGCGCGCTGGTGGGGTTCCTGAAAAAGGCCGGGCTGGAACTCAACCACATCAAACCACACGGCTCCCTGTACGGGATGCTCTCGCGGGATCCGGAGCTGATGCGGTCCGCCGCCAAGGTCGCCGCGCTGTACGGAGTTCCCATGTTCGGCCTCGCGGGGACAGCACACGAAAGCGTCTGCGCGGAAATGGGGGTGCCGTTCGTCGGCGAACTCTATGTGGACCTGAACTACAACCCCGCCGGCCAGTTGATCATCCAGCGCCGGCCCGTAGCCACCGACCCCGCCAAGGCTGCCGAGCGTGTGCGCAGGGTCCTCGATGACGGCCTCGTGGAAACCTCGGACGGCTCGACCGTCAGGATCGATTTCACCAGCATCTGTGTCCACTCCGACGCCGCCAATTCGCCGGCCGTGGCGCAAGCCGTGCGGTCAGCCCTGGGCGGACGGTAGCCAATGATCTGCCATGCACTGCCCACCCCACCGCAACTGAAAGGCACACCATGTCACACCAAGTCACCTCGCCGCTTCCCGGAGTGTTCTACCGCAAGCCCGGCCCGGACAAGGATCCCTATGTGCAGGAAGGCGACCACGTAGAGGTGGGCCAGACAATCGGCGTCGTCGAAATCATGAAGCAGTTCAGCGAGGTCAAGACAGAGGTTGCCGGGAGCCTGGTCAAGTTTGAGGTGTCGGATTCAGGCACCGTCAATCCGGGTGACGTGATTGCAGTGATAGAGGAAAAACCATGAAGAGACTGCTCATAGCCAACCGGGGGGAGATCGCAGTACGGATCATCCGCACGGCCCGCGAACTGGGGATCCACACGGTGGTGGTGGCCAGCGAGCCCGACGCCGACGGTCTGGCGGCCCGCCTGGCGGATGAACATGCGGTCATTGGACCGGCCCCTGCCAGCCAGAGCTACCTGGACCACGGCCGCGTCCTCAAGGCGGCGGCGGACTTCGGCTGCGACGCAGTGCACCCCGGCTACGGTTTCCTGTCCGAGAACGCCGCTTTTGCCCGGGCCGTCATGGAAGCGGGGCTCATCTGGGTGGGCCCGTCCCCGGAAGCCATCGAGCTGATGGGTGACAAGGCACGGGCCCGGCAGGCGGCCGAGGCTGCGGGCGTTCCCACGTTGCGGGGAACACATGGCGAGGCCCCCACCGGCGACGCCTTGCTGGAGATCGCAGCCGAGATCGGCTACCCCCTGGTGGTCAAGGCGGCGGCGGGCGGCGGCGGGCGCGGCATCCGGCTCGTGACACGTGCCGAAGACCTGGCCTCGACCGTCGAAGTGGCCCAGGCTGAAGCGGCCGCCGCGTTTGGCAGCGCAGCCGTCTACCTGGAGAAGTTTGTGGAACGCGCCCGGCACGTTGAGGTCCAGGTGCTCGGCGACGGCACCAACGTCGTTCACCTCGGGGACCGGGATTGCTCCATGCAGCGCCGGCAGCAGAAAATCCTGGAGGAGGCGCCCGCCCCGGACCTGCCGGATGCCGTCCGCCGGCACATGCTGGAGTCCTCGGTGGAGCTCGCCCGGCAGTGCCACTACAAGGGTCTGGGCACCGTCGAATTCCTGTATGACGCCGTCAACCACGAGGTTTCCTTCATCGAGATGAACACCCGTCTCCAGGTGGAGCATCCCGTCACGGAAATGGTCACCGGCCTTGACCTGGTCCGGGAGCAGCTGCTGATCGCCGCCGGGGAGCCGCTCCGGATGCGTCAGGAGGACGTTGTCTTCCGCGGGCACGCCTTCGAATTCCGGCTCAACGCCGAGGATCCTTCCAAGGGATTCATGCCCAGCCCGGGGCTGCTGGAACGCCTCGACTGGCCGGGCGGCCCCGGCGTCCGCATCGACTCCGGGTTCGTCGCGGGCTCCACGGTGATGCCTTTCTACGACTCGCTGCTGGCGAAGATCATCGTCTGGGACGAAACCCGGGACGAGGCAATCGGCCGGTCCATCCGCGCCCTCGACGAGATCACGATCGAAGGCGTGTCAACGACCATCCCGCTGCTCAGCGCCGTGCTGCACCGGCCGGAACTGAAGTCGGTGGAGCACCACACCAAGTTCATCGAAACCAGCCCGGAGATCCTGGGGGACCTGTCATGAGTGACACCCTGAGCGCCGGCTCGCTCAAAGGCACGGCACGCTACACCTGGGGCGGCGACGAGTTCCTCTTCGTCGAAATCTCCGAGGAGATGAGCCTGGCGGCCAACTTCAAATCCAACTCGATGGCCACCAGGCTCGGCGCCCGGGAACTCGCCGGCGTGACCGAAATCTGCCCCGCCAACGCATCCCTGCTGGTCCGTTTCGACCCCGACGTGCTCCCCGCGGCGGAACTGGAAGCGGCCATGCGGGAGATCGAAGTCCAAGTGGACAACACCGCCCACCCGGTGCTGAACACCCGGCTGATCGAGGTGCCGGTCTGGTACGACGATCCGTTTACGCGGGAAACCGGCGCCCGCTTCCGCAGCGGCCACCAGCGGCCCGAGGGGACCGACCTGGACTTCGCGGCCGAGGTCAACAACCTCTCCGGTGCCGGCGAGTTCATCAGGCGCCACCACAGCAGCCCCTGGCTGGTCTCCATGGTCGGGTTTGTCGCCGGCCTGCCGTTTATGTTCCAGATGGTGCCCCGCGAGCAGCAGCTGGAAGTGCCCAAGTACCTCAGCCCGCGCACGGACACGCCGCCCCTCACCGTCGGTCACGGGGGCTGCTTCGCGTGCATCTATTCCGTCCGTGGCGCCGGCGGCTACCAGATGTTCGGCATCGCGGCGGCTCCGATCTTCGACCCTGCGCAGTCCCTGGCGGACTTCAAGGACTTCATGGTCTTCTTCAAACCCGGCGACATCGTCAAGTTCCGGCCGGTGGACGAGGACGAATACAAGAGCATCAAGGATCAGGTGGAAGCGGGCACCTTCGTCTACAAGCAGGTGCCGGTCACCTTCGACCTGGCCGAGGCCCTCGGCGACCCGGAGAGCTACAACACCAAGCTATTGGAGAACCTCAATGACTCTTGAGATCTTGGAACCCGGCCTGTCAACGACGGTCCAGGACCGGGGAAGATTCGGCCACTACAACGTGGGAATCCCGCAGGGCGGCTCCATGGACCAGCTCTCCGCGGAGATCGTGAACGCCCTGGTGGGTAACAGCGCCGAGGAAGCGGTGCTGGAATGCACCTACCTGGGCCCGAAATTCCGCACCACCGCCCCCGCGGTGATCGCCGTCGGAGGCGCCCCGGTGGAAGTGAAAGTCAACGGATCCACCGCCCCGCAGTGGGAAGCAATCGAGCTGGCCGCCGGAGACGAGGTCTCCTTCGGCTTCCTCCAGGGCGGCACCCGCTATTACGTGGCGGTCCGCGGCGGCATCGACGTGCCCCTGGTGCTCGGCAGCCGCTCCACCTACGCCCTCGGCGCCCTGGGCGGCTACAAGGGACGCAAGCTTGCCGCGGGGGACGAGGTCCCGGTCGGCGACACGGCGTCCGGGGAAGTCCTCGCCGGAATCGCCCCGGAACTTCGGCCGGCGTTTCCCGCCGAAACGGAGATCAGGGTCCTCCTTGGCCTCTACGACCACCGGCTGACCAAGTCCGGTCTAGCGACGCTGCTGGACTCGACGTGGACCCTCACCCCGGTGGCCGACAGGACCGGCCTGCGCTACAGCGGGCCGGCCGTCGAATGGGAGGACCGGGAGCAGCCCTTCGGCGCCGGTTCCGATCCGTCCAACATTGTCGACGCCGGATATGCAGTGGGCTCCATCCAGATCCCCGGAGGCAACGAACCGATCGTCCTGCACCGCGACGCCGTGTCCGGGGGCGGGTACGCCATGGTCGCAACCGTGATCAGCGCCGACATGGACCAGCTTGCCCGCAGCGCTCCCGGCACCAAAACGCGTTTTGTCGCCGTGACCATGGAAGAGGCCGTCGCGGCGCGGGCGGAAGGCAAAGCCCGCCGCCGCTCCATCTGGGGATAGCCAGCCCAAAGCCCCGGTGGCGCCCGCCACTGGCTCCATAAATGCATCACTACAACACCAGAGGTGTCGCTTTGTCGTACTCAAATCTAGTAATGCCCGCGGATCAGCGGGTCGGCAAATGGTCGCTGACCATGGCCTGGTGGGCCCTGTTCTCGGCCATGTTCTGGATCTACGTGGCCGTCGCCTCGGCCGGTGCCGTGGGGGTGCCGAACACCATGATCGGCATGGTCCTCACCATCGCCACGTACGGGATCATCAACCTGGTGCTGTCGCGCTACGCCGCCCGGACCGGGCTGACGGTCAGTGTCTTCTCCCGTACCCTGTTCGGGCTGCTGGGTTCGGCGCTCGCGTCACTGATCTTCGCCGCCACGGCGATCTACTACGCCGTCTTTGAAGGCTCCATCATCGCCGTCGCGTTCCACGAGTACTTTGGCGGTGACATCCTGATCTGGTACGCCGCTGTGGTGATCTACGCCATCCCGCTGGCGGTCGGCGGCGTCCAGCACTGGCTGGACCGGCTCAACGGGTTCCTGCTCCCGTTCTATTTCGCGGGGCTCGTCGCCGTGGTCGTCGCCGCGACGGTCATCCGCGGCGTGCCCACCAACTGGATCGGCGAGGCCGCGGCCGGCTCCGCCCTGCCCGGCTGGCTGACGTCCTACCTGATCTACATGGGTGTGTACATCATGATGATGTACACCTTCGACTACGCCCGCATGGGCAAGCGGGAGGACCGGAGGTTCCTGGGCAGCGTCACCTTCGGCTGGGTGTTCTATGCCTTCACCTTCGGCCTGAACGGGCTGGTCGGCATCTACATCATGAGCGCCTGGGGCCTGGAGGCCTCCGAGACAGGCGTGGTCACGGCCTTCATTTCGTCGCTGGGAATCTGGGGCGTGCTGGTCATCTTCATCTCGCAGACCCGCATCAACACGGCCAACTACTTCCTCGCCTCGACGAACCTCTCGGCGTTCGCCCACCGCGCGTTTGGCCTGAACCTTCCACGGTATGTCTGGGTGATCGTCTCCGGCGTGCTGGCCTACCTGCTGATGCTCACGGATGTGCTGAGCTACCTGCTGAAGGCGCTCGCCTGGCAGGGTGTCTTTGTCACGGCCTGGGTGGCGATTGCGCTGACGTACATCGCCATCAACTGGAAGGAGGAGCGGTACCTGCCGGAAGTCCGGCCCGGGCGCCTCAAATCGGTCACCGCCGGGGCCATCGCCTGGGTGATCGCCTCCGCCACCGGCATCCTGTTGACCGAGCAGACGGCGCTGCCCGTGGTCTCGCAGCTGACCCCGCTGATCACCATGGGGCTCGCCGCCGGCCTGTATTACGCCGCGTACAGGCTCTCCCCGCCGCCCGTCATGGACGGCCAGAAGGACCTGACGCCGGAGGAGCACGCCGAGCTCATCGCCGCCGAGCCGCAGTAGCCGGACACGCCTAAGGCCTGCCTTGCGTGGTTCCCCCAATGGGCAATCACGCAAGGCAGGCCTCAATGGGCGGGACTTGACTACAGGTCCTCGGTTAGCCGTCCGGGCTCAGGATGAACCCGGCCGTGCTGCCAGAGGGACAAGCTCAGGCTTTGGCCGGAACCTTTTCGGTTTCACGCGCGGTCGGACCGGCAGTTGAATCTGCCGCCGCCGTCGTGAAGGGCATGTCCATTTCGACGAGGTCGATCAGCGGGTTCTCGTCCTGGGTCGCAACGATCTCCTTGGCCTCGGCCTGGGTGTCCACGCTGGGCATGGAACCCGGCAGGGGGCGCTGGGCTGATTCCTTGAGGAAGTAGATCGCGATTGCACCGATCGCCGAAGTAGCCATCAGGTAGTAGGCCGGCATCATGTCATCGCCGGTGGCGCCGATGAGGGCGGCGACGATGAACGGCGTGGTGCCGCCGAAGATGGCCACGGAGAAGTTGTACGCGATGCCCATGGCGCCGTAACGGCTCGCCGTCGGGAACTGCGCCGGCAGGGCCGAGGCCAGGTTGGCGACGTAGAACGTCACCGGGAAGGCGATCATGCCCAGACCCAGGAGGGTGGACCAGATTTCTCCGACGCCGATCAGCATGAACGCCGGGGCAGCCAGGACGACGGTGCTGAGGGCACCGATCCACAGCACGGGCCGGCGGCCGATCCGGTCGGACAGCTTTCCGGTCAGCGGAATGCAAAGGCTCATGATGACCAGCACGGGGATGGTCAGCAGGGTGCCGTGCACGGGATCGTAGCCCTTGGACTCGGTGAGGTACGTCGGCATGTAGGACGTCAGGGCATAGCCTGCAGTGTTCGCGGCTGCCACCAGGATCATGGCA
>DATIUQ010000186.1:0-18094 GCA_035466775.1 Arthrobacter sp. | reverse complement strand
GTCCTGCCACTGCAGGAACATGGCCAGCACTGTGTCCGCCTGCTTCAGCACCTGGTGGCGGTAGATCACCAGCGGGTGGAAATGCAACAGCAGCGGGTACTTGGAGCGGGGGGTCGTCCAGTCCCAGGCTTCCAGGGTCATGAAGTCGTTGTCCTGTGAGTAGACTTCGAGGTCGTCGTCGAAGGGCAGCTGCATGCGGTTGGCGGCCTGCATCCAGAATTCCCGTTCGGCGTCGTCAATCTCCGCATGATCCAGCTCAGCTGCGGCACGGAGATTAAACCGGGCCATCACGTTGGTGTACAGGTTGTCGTTGACGACGGCGGTGTACTCGTCCGGGCCGGTGACGCCGTGGATGTGGAAGAGCCCGTCCTTGCCGAAGAAGCCCAGCGAGGCCCACATCCGGGCGGTCTCGATCAGCAGTTCGGAGCCGAGGGTTTCCTGGAACGCCTGGTCGCCGCTGGCCCAGATGTAGCGGTTGGTGGCGAAGGCGATCGCGGCGGCGATGTGGAACTGGGCGGTGCCGGCGGCATAGTAGGCGCTGGCTTCGAGCCCGTTGATGGTGCGCCAGGGGAACAAGGCGCCGTCCACGCTGAGCTCCTTGGCGCGGATCTTGGCGTCGGGCAGCATCTCGTGGCGGAACTCGAGGACCTGGCGGGCGCTGCCCGGGCTCGTGTACGTCAGGTAGGGCATCAGGTACACCTCCTGGTCCCAGAAGTAGTGCCCGTCGTAGCCCGAGCCGCTGACGCCCTTGGCCGGGATGCCGGCGACGTCGGCGCACGCGGTGGCCTGGGCCAGCTGGAAGAGGTTCCAGCGGACGGCCTGCTGGAGTTCGGTCTGTCCGGCGAGGACGATGTCGCTGGTGGCCCAGTAGTCGCGGTAGTGCGCGGCGCTTTCGGCGAAGACGTCCGCGAGCGGCTTGAGGCCCGCCTCGGCGTCGTCGGCGAGGTCGGCGGAGGCCTGCCCGACGGCGTAGCTGACGCTCTTCTCCAGCACGAACGGCTCGTCGGCGCCGACGGCGAGGACGTAGCGGACGCTGCTGTCGTCCTCGTGCACCTGGGTGTCGAAGGGCTGCACGCCGGCGTTCGTCCAGTGGTCCACGGCCAGGCCGATGCGCTGCTTGGATTCGGCGGTCTCCCAGGACAGGCGCAGCGAGCCGTCGCCGCCGTCGAGCCGGACCGGCAGCAGCACGCGCCCGGCGTGGCGGCCGGCGCGGCGCGGGTCATGGGCCGAGTGGTCCTCGACCGGCTGGTCCTGGCGGTTGATCACGGAGGAGGTCACGTCTGCGGAGACGTCCCGGTCCGCGGCGAGTTCCAGCGAGATGCCGAGCGCGCCGCGGGACTGGTAGCCGACGGCGCGGCGTTCGGTGGTGGTCACGGTGGCACCGGAGCGGCACTGCCAGGTGATCCGGCATTCGTAGACGCCAGTGGCGAAGTCGACGCTCCGCCGGTAGTCCAGCACGGTGGATTCGTCCAGGTTCAGGGTTTCGCCGTCGATGATCACCGTGAAGTTGTTGGCGTCCGGGATGTAGAGGATCCGCTGGCCGGTGCGGGCGAAGCCGTAGGCGTTCTCCGCGTGCTTGATGTCCCAGGTTTCGTGGAAGCCGTTGATGAAGCTGCCCGGCAGCTCGGCGTCGGCGGCTGCCCAGTGGGCACCGCGGATGCCGAGGTGGCCGTTGCCCAGGCTGAAGAGCGTCTCGAGGGTGCCGGCATTGCCGGGGAGGTGGACGGTCTCAACGAGCTGCCAGGGGTCGTTGGGGAACCGTGCGCGGTCCGAGGTGATAAGTGCCATGGTTGCGGATTTCCTTAAGGCGGTCAAAGAAGATAGTGCGCGGTGAAGGTGCTGTGCGGGAAGGTGCTGCGGCGAAAGGTGCTGTGCGGTGCCCTGCCGGGCGGAAGGGCAGTGCTAGAGAAGCTCGTCGAGGTCGTTGACCACGAGGGTGGCTCCCGCGGCCAGCAGGGTCTCCCGGCCGGCGCCACGGTCCACGCCGATCACCGAGTGGAACCTTCCCGCCTTCCCGGCCTGGACCCCGGAGACGGCGTCCTCGACGACGACGCAGTCCTCGCTGGGCAGGCCGAGCAGCCGGGCGGCGTACTCGTAGGTTGCCGGGCTGGGCTTGCCGGGCAGTCCTTCGGCGACGGCGACGACGCCGTCGACCACCACCGGGAAGTAGTCCGAGAGCCCGGCGGCCTTAAGGACGGCCGGGGCATTCCGGGAGGAGGAAACGACGGCGACCTTGAGCCCGCGGGCCAGCGCGGCGTCGATGAACCGCACGGAGCCTTCGTAGGGCTTGACGCCGCCGGCCTCGACGATGTCGTTGAAAACCTTGTTCTTGCGGTTGCCCAGGCCGTGGACGGTGTCGTGCGCCGGGTCGTCATCCAGCGGGCCCTCCGGCAGCACGATGTTGCGGGAGGCCAGGAAGTCGCGGACGCCGTCGAAGCGCGGCTTGCCGTCGATGTGGTCGAAGTAGTCGCTTTCGCGGTAGCCGGGCGCCTCGGGGACGGTCGCGAGGAAACCGTCGAAGAGTTCCTGCCAGGCACGCTCGTGCACGATCGCGGTGGGCGTCAGGACGCCGTCGAGGTCAAAGAGGATGGCGGAGGCAGTGGTCCAGCTCGACGGTGTGCTGTTGGAAATCTCTGTCATGGTCGGTTGTCCTTTCGGGCGGCGGTATCTAAGTCGGTATCTGAAGCGGTATCTGAATTCGGGGACCCGGCCGGCCAGCAGCGGGGTGGTGGAGACTCTCGGTCCGCGGCGGTAGTCCGCGCCCGGGCCGGGCGCTGGTCAACGACGGCGGCGGGTGCTCCTGCGCTCTATCAGCTTGGTTTCCAGCACGTGGCTGGACGGGGGATTGGGAAGTCCCGAGCGGTGGAGTCTGTCTATCAGCAGGTTGGCCGCGAACGCGCCCTGATCGGCTACGGGCTGGGAGATGGTGCTCAATCCCAGGAACCAGCTCATCTGATGATCGTCTATTCCTATGATGGACATGTTTTTGGGCGCAGACAAACCGTGGTCCCTCAGGGCCATGAGGGCGCCGAAGGCTGTTTCATCGCAGCCGGCGACGATTGCGGATGGCATCCGGCGGTTTTCGATCAGCTCGATCATGGCCAGCCGGCCGCCTTCAATGCTGGACCCGGCGTCCAGCACCAGGTCCGGATCCACCGTCACATGGTGTGCACCGAGCGCCTGCTCGAAGCCGCGCAGCCGCTCGTTGGCGGTGATCAGGGAGGGCTCGCCGGCTTCACGGCCGGACAGCATGGCCACGTCCCAGTGGCCCAGGTCCAGCAGGTGTCCGGTGGCGGCGCGCGCCGCTTCGGCGTTGTCGATCCCGACGTTGTCCCAGGGCACGTCGTGCATGCCCACGCTGGCCACGGCCAGACCGGAGGCGTCGACGGCGGCAAGCTCGGCTTCGCTGAGGGCGATATTCAGGAGCAGGATTCCGTCGACGCGCTGAGACAGCCCGGCGAGGTCGCCGAAGAGCTTGCTATGGACACTGGGACGGTTCCGGAGGCTGATCAGGACGGTGTCGTAGCCGGCGCCGGCGAACACTTCCTCGGCCGCTTCGACGGCCTGCGCGAAGAACCATGCGGTGGCGGTGGGGGCGATGATGGCGACGGAACCGGTGGTTCCGCCAGCCAGCCGGGAAGCCGCCGTCGAGGCTTTGTACCCGAGTTTGGCGGCGGCGTCGCTGACTTTGGCCTGGGCGCTGGCGGAGACGTTCGGAAGGTTACGAAGGGCCCGGGAGACGGTGCAGATGGAGAGTCCGGAGAGTGCGGCGACGTCCTGGATGGTGGCGCGCGGCGCCTTGGCCTGCAGCACGGGCTCAGCCCTTTCTTCCCCCTGAAGTAGTGGGCCGTGTACATGGCCAACGACGAGTGTAAACGCTTACAAAATTGGCGCGCAAGTGGATAAACAAAGAAAAGGGCCGTTTGGCCCTGCCGCGCCGGCACAGCGCGGGCTAGTTGGGGCCGTTCAGCCGTCCTGCCGCAGCACGTAGTGGCGGAGGAATGCACTGGCGTCCACCAGTTCGGCCGCCGAGATGGAGTGGCCCATTCCGGGGTAGGTCCGCGCCGTGAGCTGCGTGTGCTCGTGGAGCCACTCTTCGGTGTGTTCCGTGGCGGCGTCGTTGATCACCACGTCGTCGCGGTCCCGGCCCCAGAAGAAAGGCGGGCGGGACTCGAACGATTCGCTCATCGCGAGGAGTTCATTTTCCAGGACAAAACCGGACAGCCCGACGACGGCCCGGAACTGCGCCGGCCGCAGCCGCAGCAGGGTGGAGGCCATGGCCATTCCCTGCGAGTAGCCGAACAGGCTGACGCTGCTGTGCTGCGCTTTGACGGATTCGATCCAGCCGAAAACGGCGTTGGTGGAGGAGATGACGTCGGCGAAGTCATGGGTCAGGAAGTAGTCCAGCAGGAACCAGCCGTAGCCGTCCCCGATCACCTTGGGTCCGCGCAGCGCGGCGCAGGTGAAGGCGGATGGCAGGGAGTCGAAAAGCTTCGCCATCCGGGTTTCGTCCCTGCCGTAGCCGTGCATCATCACCAGCAGGGGTGTGCCCGCGCGTTCGTGTTCCGGCTTGGACCAGACGACTGTCTCCATCGGAACAGCCTAGCTTTCGGTGATAACCAGCGCCGTGCTGTGCCCGCCGAATCCGAACGCGTTGGCGATGCCCGCTTTCGCGGGCTGGTTTGTCACTGTGGTCCGGATGAGGTTGAGGTCGATTCCGCCGTCGGGCTCGTCAAGGTTGGCGGTGCCGGGGAACGCCCCGGTCTTCAAGGCCCGGATCATCACGATGGCGCCGAGCGCCCCTGCTCCGCCGAGGAGGTGCCCGGTGAGGGACTTCGTGGAGGTGACTGAAACCTGGTTTCCGAGCACGGCCCTGATGGCGTCCGCCTCCAGGCGGTCGCCCACGGGCGTGGACGTTGCGTGGGCATGGACCAGGCCGATGTCCTGCGGCCCCAGCCCCGCGGCCGCGATCGCCCTTTCCATGACCCGGCGCTGCATGGCGGGGTCAGCGGCGACGATGTCGACGGCGTCGGACGTCACCGCTGATCCGGCCACGACGCCGAGGATCTCGGCCCCGCGGGCGCGGGCGTGGTCTTCCCGTTCGAGGACCAGGACGGCGGCACCCTCGGCGAGAACGAAGCCGTCCCGGTCCCGGTCGAAGGGCCGCGATGCGGACTGCGGGTCCCCGTTGCGGGTGGAGAGGGCGCGGATCTGCGCGAACCCGCTGATGATCAGGCCATTGATGCAGGAATCCACGCCTCCCGCGATCACCACGTCCGCCGCTCCCGCACGGATCATGTCGGCCGCCTGGGAGATGGCCTCGGCCCCGGAGGCGCAGGCGCTCACCGGGGTCCGTGCGCCGCCTTTGGCGCCGACGTCGATGGATACCCAGGCCGCGGGGGCGTTGGTCATGATGCGCGTGAGGGTGTGCGGGGACACCCTGCGCGGGCCGCTGGCATCAAGGGTCCGGGTCTGTTCAAGGGTGGTGTCCAGGCCGCCGTAGCCGGAACCGATCACCACGGCCAGGCGCTCCGGGTCAGCCTCCGGCCGACCGGCCTGCGCCCACGCTTCCCGGGCCGCAATCAGCGCCAGGTGGCCGCACCGGTCCATCCTCTTGTACTCGGGGGTGGAGAGCCGGGATGCGACGTCGACGTCCGCCCGGCCCGCGATACGGACGGGCAGGCCCTGGGCCCAGTCCTCCTCCAGCGCCGTTATACCGGAGCGGCCGGCCAGCAGCGAGGCCCAGGTCTCGGGCGCGGTCGCGCCGACAGGGGTGACCGCACCCAGTCCGGTGACAACGACTCGGGAGGAAGCTTCAGGCATGGGTGTACCGGTATCTCTGTGATGCCCTCCGGGGCTGGCGGGCGGGGCGGGGCTTCGCGGGCGGGTGTTCGAACGGCGTGGGGCTGGGCGGCGCTTGGCCTGCGGGGTGGGCGGCGCGGGGTGGATATGGCGGGCGATGTGGCGGCGCGGGGTGGATCGCGTGGGGCTGGCGGGTGGGGCTTGGCTTGCTTGAAGGGCCGGGTCTGGCGGGTGTGCGGGGTGGGTCGTGTGGGGTTTGGTTTGCGGGCGGCATGCTTGGCGGCCGCCGCGATGCACCCTTTAAGAGTACGTGCGATCCCCGCGCCGGGATGTTCCGCATGTGCCCGGCCGAGATCCGCCGCGGAAACGGACATCTGCACGCCGGATCCGCGACGCCGCCGTCCAAAACCGCCGCGGAAAACTCTTTGACGTGCGAAAACTGACCGGAGTGGCGCCGCTCAGATCGTTGAAACACACCTCACCGGGCTGTAGCGTGACGCTGGACAGCATGCTTAGCAATACCTATCCGTCCCACCGGACACAAGGAGCAAGTCATGAGAATCGGTTCCTCCATCTTCCTCATTGCCCTCGGCGCCATCCTGGCCTGGGCCATCTCCCCCGGACTGATCCCCAACGTGGACCAGACCATGATTGGCTACATCCTGATGGTGGTGGGCGTGATCGGCCTGGTCGCCTCCCTGATCCTCGCTTCCCCGGGCCGCAGCCGCACCCGCCGGGTCAGCGAAACCCGCTCCGTCGTGGACCCCAACACCGGCGAGACCATTACCCGGAACGAGAGCCGCGACGCCGGCATCTAGCCCCACGGCGCACCTCGCACCACGCGCCGCCCGAACGACCCGCACGCCGGGCCGGACTTCACGTCTGGCCCGGCGTGCGGCATTTCCGCACTCCCCCGCCCCACCCCCGGGGACATGCCCAGCCTGGGTGGCCACGAATGGACATGGCACCAATATGCCCGCTCCCCGGCGCGAACACTGGACATGTCCCCCGGCCCACGAGGCCGACCGCGCGGTACCATCTCAGCCACCCCGGGCCCCACCCGGGCATGCCCGGCCTGGGTGGCCACGCATGGACATGGCACCAATATGCCCGCTCCTGGGCTCAAAGACTGGGCATGTCCCACGGAAGGCGCGGCGGGCTTTCTGCGTTCATGTTGTTTTTCATTGACAAAGCCACAGATTCAAAGATAAAGTCAATCAACTCCACTCGCTGTGATGGCTATCACTGAAGTGGCAGGAAGGCCCGCAGTACTGACGCAAGGGAGAGCCAGTGTTCGCCGAAGAACGCCAACAGTTGATTGTTGGGCTCATTACTGCCAGCGGCCGCGCCAGCGTCACGGACCTCGCCGAGCGTTTCAGCATCACCACCGAGACCGTCCGCAGGGACCTCGCCGCCCTCGAAGCCGCCGGCAGTGTGCGCCGGGTCCACGGCGGCGCGGTGTCCCCGGACCGCTTCAGCACCAATGAGGAAAGCATCCTGGTGCGGACCGACCAGCGGCAGCCGGAAAAGACCCGGATCGCCGAAGCCGCCCTGGCACTCATCCCCCAGGACGGCACCGGCAGCATCCTGATCGACGCCGGATCCACCACGGAGTCCCTCGCGGAACTCCTGGCCGCCAGAACGGCAGCAGCCACGTCCATTTCAGGGCAGGCGGCGGAACTCGTGGTCATCACCCACTCCCTGCCCGTCGCGGCCAGGCTGTCCGCCGAACCCGGCATCGCCCTGCACATGTTGGGCGGGAAGGTCCGCGGGCTGACCCAGGCCGCCGTTGGCCAGTCCACCGTCGAAGCCGCACGCCGGATCCGCCCGGACATCGCTTTCATCGGCACCAACGGCATCCACGCAGCCTTCGGGCTGAGCACTCCCGATCCTGAAGAAGCCGCTGTCAAGGCTGCCTTCGTCCAATCAGCGCGCCGCATTGTGGTGCTGGCTGATGCCTCCAAGCTGGACGCCGAAACGCTGGTCCAGTTCGCCTCGCTGAAAGATCTGGACACCTTGATCACTGACACGAAACCCAGCCAGGACCTGTCCGATGCACTGGCGGACGCCGGAGTGGAGGTGGTGGTCGCGTGATTGTCACCCTGACCGCCAACCCGAGCCTGGACCGCACCGTGGCGCTGCCCGGACCCCTGCTCCGCGGCGAAGTCCAGCGGGCCGTCTCTGTCCGGCAGGAATCCGGCGGCAAGGGAGTCAACGTCTCCCGCGCCCTTGTTGCGTCCGGCCTGACGACGGTCGCCGTGCTCCCCGGAGCCGAGGCGGACCCCGTCCTCGCCGGACTCCGGGCAGGCGACGTCCCGTTTGCCGCCCTCCCGATCGGCGAGCCGCTGCGCAGCAATGTGGCGCTCACCGAACCCGGCGGCGTCACCACCAAGATCAACGAACCCGGCCCGGTGCTGAGCGCGGACCAGCAGGAGGCCCTGATCGGGCTGCTGCTGGACCGCTCCCGCGGCGCCAGCTGGGTTGTCCTGGCCGGATCGCTCCCACCCGGGGTCCCGGCCGACTTCTACGCCACCGTCACCCGGCGGCTGCGCTCCCTGGATCACGGCAACGAGGCTCCCCTCATCGCCGTCGACTCCTCCGGCGAACCGCTCGCCGCCGCGATCTCCGGCGACGCGCTGGGGAAACCGGATCTCCTCAAACCCAACGCCGAGGAACTGGTGGAACTGGCCGCCGCAGCCGGATTCGCCACGCACAAGTCCGCCGAGGAACTCGAAGCGGATCCGGAGGCCGCCGCGGCGGCCGCCGCCGCCGTCGTGCGTTCCGGGGTGGGTGCCGTGCTGGCAACGCTCGGGTCCAAGGGTGCGGTGCTTGTGACGGCCGACGGCGCGTGGCTGGCCACGCATCCGCCGGTCACTGCGGTGAGCACGGTGGGCGCCGGCGATTCCTCGCTGGCCGGCTACCTGCTCGCCTCCGGCCAGGGCGCCGCCCCGGCCGATTGCCTCCGTCAGGCGGTGGCCCACGGTGCCGCCGCCGCTTCCCTGCCGGGCTCCACAGTCCCGGCAGTCCACCAAACCACCCCCGATGCCGTAACCATCACGGCCCTCCGGAAGGATTGACAGTGACTCAGCTCATTACTACCGAACTGGTCGAGCTCGACCAGAACCTGGGCAGCTCGCCCGAGGACGTGATCCGGCACCTGGCAGGCAGAGTTGCGGCCAACGGACGCGCCACGGAAGTTGAAGGCCTCTTCACCGACGCCTTCGCCCGGGAGTCCAAGACCGCCACCGGCGTCCCGGGCGGGATCGCCATCCCGCACTGCCGCTCGACGGCGGTCACCGAACCGACGCTGGCGATGGCGCGGCTGTCCCAGCCGGTGGACTTCGGCGCCAAGGACGGCCCCGCGGACCTGATCTTCTTCATCGCGGCCCCCGAAGGCGCGGACCAGGAGCACCTCAAACTGCTCTCCAAGCTGGCCCGCTCCCTGATCAAAAAGGACTTCACCGCGGCCCTGCGCGCCGCCGGCTCAGAAGCCGAGGTCGTCGAACTCGTTGAAGGCGCCCTCGCGGACAAGCCTGCCGCCGCAGCAACCGCCGCCGCCGCCGGCACAGCATCAGCCGCCGGAGCAACAGCCGCCGGCACAGCAACGGCCGGCGCAACCACCGAGCCGGCAGCCGCCGGGGCGCCCAGGCCCAAGCGCCTCGTCGCCGTCACCGCGTGCCCCACCGGCATCGCCCACACCTACATGGCCGCCGATTCGCTGGTGGCCGCGGCCAAGGAAGCCGGCGTCGACCTGCAGGTGGAGACGCAGGGGTCCTCCGGCGCCAAGGCGCTGGACCCGGCCGTGATCGCAGCGGCCGACGCCGTGATCTTCGCCGTGGACGTGGATGTGCGCGGCAAGGAGCGGTTCGCCGGCATGCCGGTCATCAACGCCCCGGTCAAGCGCGGCATCGACGAGCCGGACAAGATGGTCCAGGAAGCCCTCGCGGCCGCGGACAACCCGAATGCCCGCCGCGTCCCGCACTTCGGTGAGGATCTGGCGCAGCAGGAGGCCGAGGAGAAGGGCGAGCACTTCGGCACCAGGCTGAAGAAGGCGCTGCTCACGGGTGTCAGCTACATGATCCCGTTCGTGGCAGGCGGCGGTCTGCTGATCGCCCTCGGCTTCCTGTTGGGCGGCTACGACATCACCGCGTACGCCGACAAGATCCTGGCGGAGAACACGCTCACCAACCTGCCCACCGATTACCCGGAGCTGGCCTGGGGCCCGCTGGGCGCCTTCCTGGGTGCCGTGATGTTCAAGATCGGTGCCCTGTCCCTCGGTTTCCTCGTCCCGGCCCTGTCCGGCTACATCGCTTTCGCCCTGGCTGACCGGCCGGGCATCGCCCCCGGCTTCGTCACCGGCGCCGTTGCCGGCTTCATGGGCGCGGGCTTCCTCGGCGGCATCGTCGGCGGCCTGCTGGCAGGCTACACGGCACATGCCATCGGCCAGATCAGCGTCCCCCGCTGGCTGCGCGGACTGATGCCGGTTGTCATCATCCCGCTCGTCGCATCCCTCGTCGCGTCCGGCCTGATGTTCCTGGTCCTGGGCGGCCCGATCGCCGCGATCACCGTGGGCCTCAACGACTGGCTGAACAGCCTCACCGGCGCCAGCGCCATCGCCCTCGGCGTCATCCTCGGCCTGATGATGTGCTTCGACCTCGGCGGACCGGTCAACAAGGTTGCCTACGCCTTCGCCGTCGCCGGCCTCGGCGCAGCATCCATCGAAAACCAGGCGCCGTGGCAGATCATGGCAGCCGTCATGGCCGCCGGCATGGTCCCGCCGCTGGCCATGGCACTCGCCTCCACCGTGCTGAACAAGAGGCTCTTCAGCCTCGCGGAGCAGGAAAACGGCAAGGCCGCCTGGCTGCTGGGAGCGTCCTTCATCTCCGAAGGCGCCATCCCGTTCGCCGCCGCCGACCCGCTCCGTGTCATCCCCGCCAGCATGCTCGGCGGGGCCGTGACGGGTGCCATCTCGATGGCAGCCGGGGTGGGATCGAAGGCTCCGCACGGCGGCATCTTCGTCTTCTTCGCAATCGACAACTTCCTGATGTTCGTTGTCGCCATCGCGGCCGGAACCGTCGTCACCGCCTTCGCGATCATCGGGCTCAAGCGCTACGCAGTCAGGAAGCCGGTTGATACGGTTGAAGCGGTTCCCGTAGCCGCCTGAGCCGCCCAGAAACACCACCCGGCAGATAGCCCGCAAGTTGAATCCAAGGAGCAGAAATGACCGAACGTAACGCCACCATTGCCAGCCGCGTAGGGCTGCACGCCCGACCGGCCGCCATCTTTGCCGAGGCTGCAGGCGAGTTCGATCTCGAAATCACCATCGCCCGGCTGGGCGAACCCGTCGACGAGGCCATGGACGCCGCGAGCATCCTGTCCCTCATGAGCCTGGGCGCGTCCCACGGCGAGGTTGTGGTGCTGCGCGCCGAGGGCGACGGCGCCGACGCCGCCCTCGAGCGCCTGGTCCAGATCCTCGAAACGGACCACGACGCCGAATAGCGTCACCGCCCGGCGATGCTGCCGCCGGCTCCGAGGCCCGGCCGAACCCTGGAAAGGGTGCGGCCGGGCTTCTGCGTTGCAGCGCTGCCCGGGATTCCCGGGCCGCGCGGGGATTCCATCAGCAAACTTAGTAAATGCTTGTCACAGCCCTGCGGCGCCGATAGTTTGGAAACCGCGGCACCACTACCGTGGCCCGCCGCAGGACCAGTTCCCGGCCGAAGGAGACACCCGTGGCAACCATGCAGCACAGCATTGAAGTCGACGTTCCCGTGTCCACCGCGTACAACCAGTGGACGCAGTTCGAGACGTTCCCCGAGTTCATGAAGGGGGTCGAGGCCGTCGAACAGATCGACGAGACCTCCCTCCAGTTCCGCACGCACATTGCCGGTGTCCGGCGCGAATACCTCGCCCAGATCACCGAGCAGTCGCCCGACCGGAAAATCGCCTGGGTCAGCACGGACAAGCCCCGCAACGCCGGAACCGTGACCTTCGAATCCCTTGGCGCCGAGCGCGCCCGGGTCAATGTGGAACTGGAGTGGGAGCCCGAGGGGCTCGTGGAAAAGGCCGGCTCGGCCGTCGGCGCGGACAGCCGGCAGGTCACGGCGGACCTCGGCCGCTTCAAGGAATTCATCGAATCCCGCGGCATCGAAACCGGCGAATGGCGGTCCACGGTCGCCCGGGGCGAAGTGGACAAAACCGAAGTGGACGAAGCCCCGGGCGGGTCCGACACACCGCTGCCGAGGTAGCCATGCCCACGAAGAAGAACGCCCCGCGGGGCGCAGAGAACCCCAGCATCAAGGACCCCGAAGTCTACGAGGCGCTGCTGGACGAGGGGGCGTCGAAGCAGAAGGCCGCCCGCATCTCCAATGCCGCCGCCGCGAAGGGCCGGTCGGCCGTGGGCCGCAAAGGCGGCAAGGCCGGTGACTACGAGGACTGGACCGTCGCCCAACTGAAGGAACGCGCCAAGGAGATCGGCCTCAAGGGCTACTCGGCGAAGAAGAAAAGCGAACTCATTTCCGCGCTCAGGAACTCCTGAGCGCGGTGGCCGCCGGCCAGACCTCCAGCTGTTCAGGCCTCTTTCCGTGCGCTCCTCGCCGGAGTCTTTGCGGCGGAAGTCTTCGGGGCCGCGGTCTTCGCGGCGGAAGTCTTCTGGGGCGCGGCCTTCGTTCCGGCGGTTTTTGCCGCAGTGGCCGTCCCGGTCTTGGAAGCGGCGGTCCTGGTGCCGGTCCTGGAAGCCGTCTTCGGGGCAGCCTTGCCCGCCGTGGACTTCGCTGCGGCCCTGGCTGGCTTCGTGGCGGGCTTGGCAACGTCGTCCCCGGACGCTGCCCCTCCCCCGCGCTTCTTTTCCAGGCTGCGCTTGAGCGCCTCCATCAGGTCGATCACCTCTCCGCTGCCGGCCTCGGCCGCCGGGACGCCGAAGGTCTCCTCGGTGTCCAGCGACTCCCCCTTCTCCAGCTTCGCCTCAATGAGCTGGCGCAGCTGCAGCTGGTAGTCGTCGGTGAACTGGTCCGGTTCGAAGTCCGCGGCCATCGAATCGACCAGCGCGGCGGACATTTCCCGTTCCTGCGCGGAGATGCGGATGGGGGTTTCGAGGGAGGGGAAGCTGGCCTCACGCACCTCGTCGGCCCAGAGCAGCGCCTGCAGCACCAGCACGTCGCCGCGGATCCGCAGGGCCCCCAGCCGGGTCTTGTCCCGCAGCGCGAACTGCACGATCGCCACCCGGTCGGTGTCCTCGAGCGCCCGGCGCAGCAGGACATAGGCCTTGGGCGACTTGGAGTCGGGCTCGAGGTAGTAGCTCTTCTCGAACGTCATCGGGTCGAGCTGCTCGGCCGGCACAAACTGCACGACGTCGATTTCGTGGCTGTTCTCGGCCGGGATGGACTTGAGCTCCTCGCGGCTGAGGACCACGGTGCGGCCGTCGTCCTCGTAGGCCTTGTCGATGTCCTCGTAGTCCACGATCTTGCTGCAGACCTCGCAGCGGCGCTGGTACCGGATCCGGCCGCCGTCGGCGTTGTGGACCTGGTGGAGGCTGATGTCGTGGTCTTCGGTCGCGCTGTAGACCTTGACGGGCACGTTGACCAGCCCGAACGCTATCGCGCCTTTCCAGATGGCTCTCATGGATCAAGTGAACATCACAGTTGCGGGGAGGTGAAGCCCTTTGGCTGAAACCACACCGGCCAACAGCAGGGAGCGGGTCCGGGTGGGCGGCCGCGAGCTGGTGGTCACCAACCTGGACAAGGTCATGTATCCGGAGACCGGAACCACCAAGGCCGATGTGCTGGCCTACTACGCCGCGGTGGCGCCTGTGCTGATTCCTGCCGCCGCGAACCGCCCGGCGACCCGGAAACGCTGGGTGCACGGCGTGGGCACGGCCGATGCCCCTGGCGAGATGTTCTTCCAGAAGAACCTGGACCACTCGACGCCGGGGTGGGTGCCGCGGGCCTCCATCACCCACAAGGACCGGACCATCCAGTATCCGCTGGTCAACGACCCTGCCACGTTGGCCTGGCTCGCCCAGATCGCTGCCCTCGAAATCCACGTGCCGCAATGGCGCGTGGATTCCCACGGGAACCAGATGCCGCCGGACCGTCTGGTGCTGGACCTGGATCCGGGCGAGGGTGCCGGGCTGGCCGAGTGCGCCGAGGTCGCGAAGCTCGCCCGCGCCATCCTCCAGGACGTCGGCCTGGATCCGGTGCCCGTGACCAGCGGCAGCAAGGGCATCCACCTGTACGCCGCCCTCGACGGCACGCAGAGCTCCGAGCAGATCTCCGGATTCGCCCACGAACTGGCACGCTCGCTGGAAGCCGACCACCCGGAACTGGCCGTCAGCGACATGAAGAAGGCCCTGCGCACGGGAAAGGTCCTGGTGGACTGGAGCCAGAACAGCGCGGCGAAGACCACCATCGTCCCCTATTCCCTCCGCGGGCGGCTCCGGCCCACGGTTGCGGCGCCCCGGACCTGGCGTGAACTCGGCTCGCCGTCCCTGCACCAGCTCGACTATCAGGAGGTCCTGACGCGGGTGAAGTCCGGCAAGGATCCTTTCGCCGTCATCTCCGGCAAGGGGCGGCCGGAGGCCCGGCCGGACGGCCATCCGGGCGACGGCGGCGGGCAGGCACCCGGCGACGGCGGCGACACCGACCCGCGGCTGGGGGCCTACCGTTCCAAACGGGACGCGGCCGCGACCCCGGAGCCTTTTACCGCGGAACGGCACCGCGCAGGCTGGGAAGGAGCGGACGCCGACGGCGGCACGCTCCGGGAGAAGTTCGTCATCCAGGAACACCACGCCAGCCGGCTGCACTTCGACCTCCGGCTGGAACGCGACGGCGTCCTGGTGTCCTGGGCGCTGCCCAAGGGTGTCCCCACGTCCAAGACCAAGAACCACCTCGCGGTCCAGACCGAGGACCATCCGCTGGACTACCTGGACTTCGAAGGCACCATCCCCAAGGGCCAGTACGGCGCCGGGACCATGAGCATCTGGGATCACGGCTACTACGAGTGCGAGAAGTGGATCGCGGGCAAGGAAGTCATCGCCACCCTCACCGGCCAGGACGACGGCGGCCTGGGCGGCGCCCGCCGGTTCGCGCTGATCCACACCGGCCGGGGCGACGACCAGTGGCTCATCCACCTGATGGACCCGCTCGGTGCGAAGAAGGGGCATGGCTCCCCGGCGCCGGAGGAGCCGGCGCCGGACACGGGTCACGAAGCCCGCGCCGCGGAGCTGGGAAGAGACCAGCCCTCCGCCCCGGGCGCGCAGGACTTCAGTCCCATGCTGGCCAGCGCCGGAAGCACCGCCGACCTGCCGGACAAGGAGTGGCAGTTTGAACTGAAATGGGACGGGGTGCGGGCCCTGATCGTCGGGGATGCGAAAACGATCCGCCTGATCAGCCGCAACGGCAACGACATGACCGCGTCGTATCCGGAACTGACGGACCGCTCCTGCTGGCCGGAGCAGGATTTTATCGCCGACGGCGAGATCATCGCCGTCGGCCCCTCGGGGCGGCCGGACTTCGGGCTGCTGCAGGGGCGGATGAAGCTCACCAGGGCCTCCGACGTCGCGAAGGCGCGGGCGTCGACGCCGGTGCGCCTGATGCTGTTCGACCTCCTCTCCGAGCATGGCAAGGACCTCCGCCGCCTTCCGCTCAGCGACCGCCGGGCCCGGCTGGAAGGGTTCTTCACCGCGTCCGGTTGCCCGGTGGAGCTCTCCGGGGTGATCGACGGCGATGTCCGGCACATCCTCGAAAGCGCCGAGGAGCTGGGGCTCGAGGGCGTGATGGCCAAGCGCACGGACGGCCGGTACGTCGGGCAGCGCAGCAGGTCCTGGCTTAAGCTCAAGTTCGAACGCACCCAGGAGGTGGTGGTTGGAGGCTGGCGGCCGGGCAAGGGCGGGCGCGGACAGTCCGTGGGCTCACTCCTGCTGGGAATCCCGGACGGTTCCAGGCTTCGCTACGTCGGTCGCGTCGGCAGCGGCTTCAGCACCCGCGAGCTGACAGAACTCCGCCAGCAGCTCGACGCGCTCCCGCGGAAGACCTCGCCGTTCGAGGAGGTGCCCGCGGCCGACGCCTCGGACGCGCACTGGGTGAGCCCCCGGCTGGTCGGGGAGGTCACCTACGGGGAATGGACCGGCAGCGGAAAGCTCCGGCACCCGGTCTGGCGCGGCTGGCGGCTGGACAAGACGCCGGAGGACGTCGTGCTGGAGGACGGCTGAGCGCAGCAAAAAGCCCGGGACAACCCTTGCGGGCCGTCCCGGGCTGCGTGTCCCGGGCTGCTGCCGCCGGCTCTGGGTCGCCGGCGGGGTCAGGAGGAGTGCGGGGTGTCCGGCGGGGTAATCCGGTGAACCGCGTTGACCGCGGCCCCCTGCGCCAACCGGCCATGCTTGACGTCGTGTTCCTTGGGGTGACGGTGCTTGCCGTTGCCGTCCGGCCACTGCTTCCCTTCGGCTGCGGAAGGCGGGGCGGGGCGCTTCGTTTCCGGACCGGGCGCCTCATCCATGGACTCCGCCAGGTGGCTGGCAACCTCGGGCTTGATGTCGTCTCCGAACTGGTGTTCCGCCATTGCTCTTCCTTCCGCTGTCGAATGTGGGCTGTCGAATTAGGCCGTCGAAATAAGCTGTGAAATGAAGTGTCCAACCATCGTAGGTCGGCCGGCGTGCGATGTCTGCAGGGCTACCAGCGGACTTTCTTCTCCGTCGGACCCTGCTTGCCGCTGACGTGCGTGGGCTTGTGGCTGTGGCCAACGCTTTGTGAGCCGGCGCCGCCCCGCGACTTGCTGGCGAGCATCTCCTTCTGGGCGTCGGTGAGGCGCGACTTGATGCCTTTGCCCTGCCCCTCCTTGGCCTGGGGCTTGCCGTCCTCTTCGGCTCCGCTGTTGCTGCTCTTTTTGGTGTCTTTGCCAGTCATGGACTGTTCTCCTTGTACGGCTTTCGATCAGTGCTGCGCTGACTCCAACCCTAAGCGCATTCCTGATCCCGTGGGTACCCCTTTTTTACGGTGCAGCAACCCGCCCGGAAGCCTGATTCGGGCCACAAAACCGGCTCCAGGCAGCCCTCCGGGGAAAAACTTTGCACCCACCCCGGTGCGGGCCGGGGTTTCCCAGCATTGGCGCGGTGAAACAGCGGAAAAGAATTCCCGCAGCCTGCCCCTTCCCGGGGCCGAAACGCCGGATCATACGGCACCAAACTCGGAAACACCATAGAAATCGCGTAAAATTGAAAGCCTGCCCAGAGCGGGGCAGCTACAAGTCGCAAGCAAATGACCTCCTTAGGAGCGGCCCAAATGCCCACAGACCGAAGCACGACCGACTCTTCAGCAGGCGTGATGAACGCCAGCGGAACCAACCAAGCTGCACCCACGGGTGTGAAGAAACCAAGGCTCCGGACGCGGCGTCGACTCAAAGAGTCCGACGTCAACGTCGTTAACAAGCCGATGCTCAAGAAAGCACTCGGCGGCACCATCGTGGGTAACACCATGGAATGGTACGACGTCGGCGTGTTCGGCTACCTGATTACCACCATGGGACCGGTGTTCCTGCCCGAGGCGGACAAGAGCGTCCAGACGCTGTTCCTGCTCGGCACGTTCGCCGCCACCTTCATTGCCCGTCCCCTCGGCGGAGTCATCTTCGGCTGGCTCGGCGACAAGGTCGGCCGCCAGAAGGTCCTCGCCTGGACCCTGATGCTGATGGCTGCGAGCACCTTCGCCGTCGGCCTGCTGCCCGGCTATGCGCAGATCGGCATGTGGGCTGCTGCCCTGCTGGTCCTGCTTAAGCTCGTCCAGGGCTTCTCCACCGGCGGCGAGTACGCCGGTGCCACCACCTTCGTGAGCGAATATTCCCCGGACAAGCGCCGCGGCTTCTTCGCCAGCTTCCTGGACATGGGCAGCTATCTCGGCTTCGCCCTCGGCGCCGCCCTCGTCTCCGGCCTGCAGCTGACCCTGGGCCAGGGCGCCATGGAGGAGTGGGGCTGGCGGATCCCGTTCCTCATTGCCGGCCCGCTGGGCCTGATCGCGATCTACTTCCGCAATAAGATCGAGGAATCCCCCCAGTTCCAGGCCACCCTGGACGCCCAGGAAGACATCGCCAAGGACGCTGCTTCCTCTGACGCCGCCGCTTCCAAGGGCCCGGTGGGCATTGTGAAGGCCTACTGGCGTTCGCTCATCGTTGCCATGATCCTGGTGGCAGCCGCGAACACTGCAGGCTATGCCCTGACGTCCTACATGCCGACGTACCTCACCGAGTCCAAGGGCTACGATCCCGTGCACGGCACCCTGCTGACCATCCCCGTGCTGGTCATCATGAGCCT
>DATIUQ010000185.1:0-8372 GCA_035466775.1 Arthrobacter sp. | reverse complement strand
CAGGGCATCCAGGGCCTCTTCGAGTGTGCCGGGAGCCTTGGGGATGTCCTTGGCTTCCTCGGCGGGGAGCTCGTAGAGGTCCTTGTCGATCGGAGCCGGCGGTTCGATGCGGTTGCGGATGCCGTCAATGCCGGCCATCAGCTGGGCCGCGAAGGCCAGGTACGGGTTGGAGGAGGGGTCCGGGGCGCGGAACTCGATGCGCTTGGCCTTCGGGTTGGAGCCCGTGATCGGGATGCGGATACCGGCGGAGCGGTTGCCCTGCGAGTAAACCATGTTGACCGGAGCCTCGAAGCCCTTGACCAGGCGGCGGTAGGAGTTCACCGTCGGGTTGGTGAAGGCCAGCACGGCGGAGGAGTGCTTCAGCAGGCCGCCGATGTACCAGCGGGCCATGTCGGAGAGGCCGGCGTAACCCTTTTCGTCGTAGAACAGCGGCTCGCCACCGTTCCACAGCGACTGGTGGCAGTGCATGCCCGAGCCGTTGTCACCGAAGACCGGCTTCGGCATAAAGGTGACCGACTTGCCCCAGGCGTCGGCGGTGTTTTTGATGACGTACTTGAACTTCTGCAGGTCATCAGCCGCGTGGGTCAGCGTGGTGAACTTGTAGTTGATCTCGGCCTGGCCGGCGGAACCGACCTCGTGGTGGCTGCGCTCGACCTCAAGGCCGGCCTCGTCCAGGGCGATGCACATGGCGTCGCGCAGGTCGGCCTGCTTGTCGGTGGGGGAGACCGGGAAGTAGCCGCCCTTGACCGGGGTCTTGTAGCCGAGGTTTCCGCCCTCTTCTTCGCGGCCGGTGTTCCAGTGTGCTTCTTCGGAGTCGATCTTGTAGAAGCTGCCCTGCGGCGAGGACTGGTACTGGACGTTGTCGAAGACGAAGAACTCGGCCTCGGGTGCAAAGAATGCGGTGTCGGCGATGCCGGTGGAAGCGAGGTAGGCCTCGGCCTTCTCGGCCACGCCGCGGGGATCGCGGTGGTACGGGTCACCGGTGCGCGGGTTCACGATCGAGAAGTTCAACGCAAGGGTCTTCTCCATGCGGAACGTGTCGAGGAATGCGGTGGTAACGTCCGGAATGAGCTGCATGTCCGACTCGGCGATGCCCTGGAAACCACGGATCGAAGATCCGTCGAAGAGCTGGCCGTTGACGAAGAAGTCCGCGTCAACGCTCTTGGCGGGCACATTGAAGTGCTGCTGAACGCCAGGGAGATCGGTGAAGCGAATATCGACGAACTTAACGTCTTCGTCTTTGATGAACTTGAGGACTTCGTCCGCAGTCTTGAACATCTATGCTCCTTATGCATGTGAAAAGATCTGGCCGTCAGGCCGTGTGGTCCAGCGCAGTCCGACAGCGGGGAAAACACAAAGGTTTGCCCCGCTCCTATGCCGCTAGCAACTGTTACCACCCTAAGGACACGGGATTTCCCGATGGTGTCCGCTTTGTTTCCGGCAGGTTACAGAATGCCCTGACATGTAAACGGTAGTCGCTGTCCACAACGTGGCCTATCCGTGACCAGAGTGTGGCCTCTGGATGTCCACACTGTGAACAGCGTGGCGGGGCTTGCATTGCCGATAGTCTTGGAGGGTGGTTGATCGTAAAGACATAGGCTCATGGCTCAGCGGGCCGGACACGTCCGGCATTTCGAAGTACCCGGGGGAGCGCCTGGGCCTGCCCGAGTCCGGGCCGGGGTCCATTGCCCGCGCCGGCCGGCGCATCGTGGCCATCTGCATTGACTGGGCAATCGCGCTGGTCATCAGCAACTACGCGTTCGCCGGCAACCCGTGGGCAACCCTGGCTGTGTTCGCCGTCGAGCAGGCACTGCTGGTCGGCACCCTGGGCTACAGCATTGGCCACCGCATCATGGGGATCCACGTCGTCCGGCTCGGCGGCGGCCCCGCCGGCCCGGTTCCGGCCCTGGTCCGCAGCCTGCTGCTGTGCCTCGTGATCCCCGCCGTCATCTTCGACCCGGACCACCGCGGAATACACGACAAGGCTATGAACACGATCCTGGTCCGGATGTAGCTGGCTCAGCGCCGAAGTACGGAGCCACCAGCTCCGACGGCCGCCCAGGGACGTGCCCGTACGCCGCGTATGGCCGCTAAACCTCCTCGGGAGGAGCGTCCGTTTGCCACGAATGGCCGCTAAACCTCTCGGCATAGCGGCCACTTGCGTCAGACGACGTTGGCGTCGTGCCGGAACTGGGCTGCATCGCCCGCCGGCACAGGCGTTGCGGGGTGGGGCTAGACTCCGGCCGTCTCGTCGGCCGTCTCCCGGGATGCCATTGAAGCATCCGCCTTGACTGTCAGGTAGCCGTGGCGGCCTGCCCAGCGCTCGAACCAGACGGTGGCGAAGGGGAACACCGCGGAGAGCCCGGCGAACAGGGCCACCCGGAAGGGCCAGCGCTGCATGCGCCACAGGCTCAGTGCGGCGATCCCGTAGCCGATGAACAACGCGCCGTGGATCGGGCCCGCGATTTCCACTCCGAGTTCCGTGGTCCGGGTGACCCACTTGAGGAACATGCCCACCAGCAGCGCGGCCCAGCTGAAGGCTTCGGCGATCGCGAGGACCCGGAAGATGCGGATCATGGCCGCGGTGGAAGGCAGTTTCATGGCGGAGTCTCCGGTTCTGTCCCGGCGGGACGTTTGAAGTGTCGTGGGCAAAGGAAAGGCCCCGGCTGCCGGCCTGAAAGGCGGTTACCGGGGCGTCCCTTGAGTCTGGCGTGCGGCCTAGCGTCCGCGGGCGGCTTTGCGGTCCGGGCGGGCCTTGTAGGGATCGATGCCCTTCGGGATGGGCAGGCGGCTTCCGAGCGAGGAGATCCGCTTCGAGACCGTGCTGACCTCAAGCTTGGTCAGTTCGTTCTTCAGCTTGGTCATCTTCTTGGCGACCTGGCTGATCGGAACCTGGCCTTCACCGCGGCCCGTTTCGATCACGTGGATCGTGACGTTGGGCAGGATGCGGGCAAGGCGCCTGCGTTCGGCGTCGAGCAGCGGCTTGACGCGTGTGCTGGGGCCCTCACTGACGAGGACGACGCCGGGACGGCCGATGGCGCGGAAGACGGCGTCCTGGGTGCGGGGGTTCACGGCGACGGGCTGCTCTTCGACGATCCAGCCGCGCTTGAGCGTGCCCAGCGCAGCGCCGGAAGCGCCGGGCTGGTTTTCAATCCGGGCGAAAGCTGCGCGCTCGGCGCGGCGGGACAGGATCAGGGTGGCCGCCAGGACACCCAGTGGGATGCCGATGATCAGGCCGGTGATCCAGTTGTCCAGCAGGAATCCGATGACGAAGCTGACGGCGACGACGCCGAGGAACGCCAGCAGCATCAGCCACGGGACCATCGGATCGTGCTGGCGGGTCATCTGGAAGACCTCGCCAATCTGCTTCAGACGGCTCGGCTTCTTGACCTTGGCCGCCTTGGGCTTGCGGGAAAAGAGGCCACGCTTCGGAGCGTCAGAAGCCGGTGTGGAGTTGCTGGAATCAGGGGAAGTCGCCATAGTGCCTTAATTCTACGTGATGGACAGCGAAGGGCCGGACGCCGAATTGATCCGGTGCCGGCCCTTCGCCGCAATCGTTACAACTGGATTTAGGAGTGCGCTGCGAGCAGCGAGCTGGCTTCCTGGCGCGTGCTGCCGGAGCTTTCGATGTGCGCGAGCTCGGCCGGGATTTCCCAGCCCTTCTTGCGCATCGCCGTGGCCCACAGCCGTCCGGCACGGTAGGAGGAACGCACCAGCGGTCCGGACATAACGCCGAGGAAACCGATCTCGTCGGCTTCCTGCTGCAGGTCCACGAACTCCTGCGGCTTGACCCAGCGGTCCACCGGGAGGTGCCGCTCGGACGGGCGCAGGTACTGAGTGATGGTGATTAGGTCGCAGCCGGCGTCGTGCAGGTCGCGCAGCGCCTCGGAAATTTCCTCGCGGGTCTCGCCCATGCCCAGGATCAGGTTGGACTTCGTGACCATGCCGAGCTTGCGGCCCTGGGTGATGACGTCCAGCGACCGCTCGTAGCGGAAGGCCGGACGGATGCGCTTAAAGATCCGCGGGACGGTCTCGACGTTGTGGGCGAACACCTCAGGCTTGGAGTCGCAGATCGCCTCGATGTACTCCGGCTTGCCGGAGAAGTCGGGGATCAGGAGCTCGACGCCGGTGCCCGGGTTGAGTTCGTGGATCTTGCGGACCGTTTCGGCGTAGAGCCAGACGCCCTCGTCGGCGAGGTCGTCGCGGGCCACACCGGTGACGGTGGCGTAGCGGAGCTGCATCGCCTGGACCGAGCGGGCCACCTTGGTGGGTTCGAAAACGTCCACGGGGGAGGGTTTGCCGGTGTCGATCTGGCAGAAGTCGCAGCGGCGGGTGCACTCGGAGCCGCCGATCAGGAAGGTGGCTTCCTTGTCTTCCCAGCACTCGAAGATGTTGGGACAGCCGGCCTCTTCACACACGGTGTGGAGGCCTTCCTTCTTGACGAGGTTCTTGAGCTGCACGAACTCGGGACCCATCTGGACCTTGGCCTTGATCCATTCCGGTTTGCGTTCCACCGGGGTGGCCGCATTGCGCTGCTCGATGCGCAGCATTTTCCGGCCTTCTGGTGCCAGGGTCACAGTAGAGCTCCTTCATGGGTTGCAACTAGCGCTTCTTCATTGTTGCGCAGTTCTTCGATGATCCGTGAAACGAGGTCTGCGGGAGTGACGTCCCGGCCCGTCTCTTGGGAGATGGTGGTGACGCCGGCGTCGGTGATGCCGCAGGCGATGATCTGGGCGTACGGCGCCAGGTCGTTGTTGCAATTGATCGCGAAGCCGTGCATCGTGACGCCCTCGTGGACGCGGATGCCGATCGCGGCGATCTTGCGTGCGGGGCCCTTCTCGTCCTGGTCGATCCACACGCCGGCACGGCCTTTGACCCGGACGGCCTCGATGCCGTAGTCAGCCAGGACAGCGATGATCACGGCTTCGAGCCGCTCCACGTAGTCGCGGATCCCGGCGGGGTTCTTGAGCTTGATGATGGGGTAGCCGACGAGCTGTCCGGGGCCGTGCCAGGTGAGCTTGCCGCCGCGGTCCACCGGGACCACGGGGGTGCCGTCAAAGGGGCGTTCGTGGTCTTCGGTGCGTTTGCCTGCCGTGTAGACGGCGGCGTGTTCGAGCAGCAGGACCGTGCTGGGGGCAGCGCCGGCGAGAACCTTCTCATGGAGTTCGCGCTGGATGTCCCAGCCGCGGGTATATTCGACGAATTCCGGGGCGAGACCCAGCTGGGAGAACTCAAGACTCATGGCATCCAGCTTAGACCTCGTCTGTCCCAGCGGCCGATTCTGTGGCGAACCTCTCACGACCCTGTGGATAACTTCTGCGGGATTTCCGCGGATCCGCTATTCCTTAGCTATGGAGGATTACGCACGGACCGGCGGCGCGGCGCCCGACGTGCCCGGATACGACGTCGGCCGCTGCCTGGGGAGCGGCGGCAGCGCAACCGTGTGGCTGGTGACCGAACGGCCGGGCGGCAGCGAGTTCGCGCTGAAGTGTTTCACCGCCGGCGATGGCCCGGACCGGGCCGGCGCGGAGGAAGCGATCCGGCGCGAGGTGAGGATCCTGTCGGTCCTGGATCATGAGCATCTGGTGCGTGCGCACGCGGTGGTGCGCCTGCGGGGTCGCCACGCGGGCCGTCCGGGCGCTGGCGACGGCGACTGCGACTGCGACGGCGATGACGAGGGCGACGGCGACGCCGACTGGGGCGAGCCGGTCGGGCTGATCATGGACTACGCGGCAGGCGGCTCCGTGGGGCAGCTCGTGGCCGGCCGGGGGAGCCTGGGGGCGGGGGAGACCGTGACGGTTCTGACTCCGATCGCCCAGGCCCTCGCGTACCTGCATGGCCAGGGCTTCACGCACGGCGACGTCTCACCCGGCAATGTGTTGTTCACGGCGCACGGCAAGCCGCTGCTGGCCGACCTGGGTGTGGCCCGCATGGTGGCTGACGCTACGGCAGTGGCCGACGCCGGGACCGAGGGCTTCCGCGATCCCGCGCCGGTGGACGCGGTCCGGGCAGGACTGCAACCGGAGCGCGATGTGTACTCACTCGCGGCCCTCGGCTGGTATTGCCTGACCGGACGGGCTCCCGAGCCGGGCGCGCAGCGTCCGCCGCTGCCGCTGCTGGTTCCTGGAGTTCCGGCGGAGCTGGCCGCAGCGCTGGAGTCCGGGCTTCATGAGGACCGCCGGCTGCGGCCCTCTGCAGCCGAGCTGGCGGCTGCCGTCCATTGCAGCGCCGTGGCAGCGCCCGTGGACCTCTCGGTGTCGGTCCACCCGACCGTCATCCCGCAGCTGCTGACGCGGCGCTCCGTTCCCGCCACGCCGCGGGAACGGCGGGTCCAACAGCTCCGGGCCGTTCAGCGCCGATTCCACAAGCCCCGCTCGACCCGGCTGCTTCCTCCGGAAGGGCCGCCCCGCACCGGAAATCCCTCCCGGAGCGCCGGCGCCCGCCACTCCTCCCGCTCCGGCGCAGCCACCGAGACCGTCCGTTCCGATGCGGCCCGCTCAGGCGCAGCCCGCCCTCGATCCTCCCGCCGGAATCCCTCGGGCCGCCGGGGATTCCGGGCCGCCGCCGTGGGTCTGGCTTTCGTGGTTGTCCTCATTGCCGGGTGGGGAATCGCCGGATCCCCTGTTTTCCAGGGCTTCCCGGCGTTCCCGGGCTTCGCCGCCAGGGACACTGGGGCTGAGAAGGAGCCCACGCTGACCGACCCGGCCCCTGTCCGGGAACCGGGACCCCCAGCCGTGGATGCCCCGGCCGTGGATGCGGCAACCGTTCCTCCGGAGCTGCGGGCCCAGCTCGACTCGCCGGATCCCGAAGAAGCGGTCCGCGGGCTGGCACGGCTTCGCTCCCTGGCCTTCAGCACGGGGAACTTCCGGCTCCTCGAGCAGGTGAACGTCCCGGCGTCGTCCGCGGCCGCGGCGGACGGACGAATCAGCGCCGGGCTCCAGGATTCCGGGCGGGTGCTGGCCGGATTCGACATCCTCCTGACCCGCGTGGCTACAGAGGCGGACGTCGGCCCCGCCCAGGCGGTGGTAGCCGTCACCGCGAGTTCGCCCGCGTACCAGGAGCGCGACGCGGCCGGTGTGGTGCTGGCTGAGGCGGCTGCCGGGCCGGAGCAGAGGTTGCGGCTGGTATTGGCTCCGGTCGGGGGCCGCTGGCGGATCCAGGACATCCTGCCCGTCGCCGACACCGGAGAACCCGGAGACAGCGCCGGCGGCTAGCGGCCGCGGGAGTTCCTTAGGATTTCGGACCGCGCTCTGCCACCCAGGCGGCGGCCTGCGCGAGGGACGGGTGCTGCCAGTCGAAGCCGGCCCCGCTGAGGGCTGCCGGCTCCATCCGCTGGCTGGCGAGCAACAACTCATCGGCGAGCTGGCCCATCACCAGGCGCAGCACCGGCGCGGGGACGCGGAGCACCGCCGGTCGGTGCACGGCGCCAGCCAGCTGCGCGATCAGCGAGTTCACATCCGCGTTCTCCGGGGCGCAGACGTTCACGGGACCGGACAGCGGGCTGCCGAGCAGGAACGCGAAGGCGCCCGCAACATCGGGCAGCGTGATCCAGGGCCAGTACTGCCGGCCGTTGCCCAGCGGGCCGCCGACGCCCAGGCGCAGCAGCGGCATCAGCCGCCCCAACGCGCCGCCCGAGCGGCTCAGCACGACGCCGGTGCGGGGCGTGACCACGCGCACGCCGGCGGGAGCCTCGTGCGCGGCCGCCTCCCAGTCGACGCAGATCCGGGCAAGGACGCCGCTGCCGGCGGGGGAGTTCTCGCGGAGCACGGCGGGACCGGCGCTGCCGTAGTAGCCGGACGCGGACTGGCTCAGGAAGACCGCGGGCGGTGTATCCAGGCGGGCCATCGCCGCCGTCAGGGTCTGGGTCGCCGCAAGACGGGAGCTGCGCAGTTCGTTGATCCGGGCCCGGGTCCACGGCCGGTCGCCGATGCCGGCGCCGGAGAGGTTGATGACGGCGTCTGCTCCCTTCAGCGCCGCGTCGTCGATGTGGCCCTCCGCGGGATTCCACTGGAACTCGCCGGGTGCGGCGGGAGGCCGCCTGACCAGTGCGCCGACGTCGTGTCCTGCACTGCGCAGGGTGCTGGAAATGGCGGTTCCGAGCAGCCCCGAGGCCCCGGCAACAATGATTCGCATGATCCATCTCACCATGCCCGGCACGGCGGGGACACCTCCCGGGCGGGAGCGCCGGTCTTGACTATGATCGGACGATGACTTCTTCGCGCTACTTCCGTTTCCCGCATCTGCACGGCGATCTGGTCACATTCGTGGCCGAAGACGACGTCTGGATCGCGCCCCTGGGCGGGGGCCGCGCCTGGCGCGTGTCGTCGCTGCAGCTGCCCGCCCGGAACCCACGTTTCACCCCGGACGGCAAG
>DATIUQ010000184.1:0-8656 GCA_035466775.1 Arthrobacter sp. | reverse complement strand
GCCCTGCACCACGGCCGGGCGGTGCTGAAGACCGCCGTCGCGGACGGCGGCATCACCGACGAATCGTGGGTTGCCGGGCTCCGCGGCTGGTTCGAATCGTTTGTAGAAGGCCTGGCCAGCGGGCCGCCGGCGCTGCGTGCCGAACAGCTCGCGGCCCTGGTCAGTGCCGGCGTGGTCCGGTTCGTCGGGCCGGACCCGAAGTTCGGCGTGGACCGCAAGGCCGGGACGTTCACGGCGGTGTCGCCCTGGGTGGGGAACAGCGGAGACGACGGCATCGGGGAAGTGGTGGATGCCGTGGCCATGATCGAGGCGCTGGCGCCGGCCAACAGGGTTGCGGTCAACGAGTCGCCCCTGCTGGAGCAGCTGCTCGCCGAAGGCCTGGTCCGTCCCCGGCTCATGATGACGGTGGAAGGGACTCCCGTGCCGACGTCGGGCCTGGACGTGGCCCCGCACCCGTACCGGCCGCTGGGCGCGAATGGCTCGGTGACCGAAGGCCTCTATGTCCTCGGGCTGCAGTTGTCCGCCGTGCAGTGGGGAACCGCCATTGCGGCCGAGGCCCGGCAGAAGGGCGGACCCGTGTACCGCAGCGGCCAGCGCACGCTGCGGGACGCCGACGAGATTGCCCGGGCCATTCTCGGGCGCTAGCTGGGTGCTGTCCGCGGCCCGGAAAAATGGGCATGCCCCTCCCGGGACGGCGTGCTCAGCGGGACGAACCGGGGTCGATGCTCCGCGTTTCCGAGCGCTCATTGCGGGTGCGGATCCAGTCGGAGGGGTTGACCTTGGGCAGGATCTTGGCGACAGCCAGTGCAGCGTACATCACGGTGTTGATCGCCACGAACGTGGCGAGGATCGCGAACCAGTGGGAATGCAGGAGCGACTCGGGAAACAGCAGTCCCGCGGGAACAACAACGGCCGTACTGATCATGATCGTTCCGCCTTCATGGCCTCGCGCGGACGGACATGGGTGACATGTTTCCAGCTGGCCGTCCGGCCCAGCGAGATGTCGGCGACGCCCTTGAGGTAGACCGCGTTGAGGAACATGTCGAAAAACAGTTCCGGGAACAGGGTCAGTGCAAGGAGCCGGGCCCGCCAGCCGCCTCTCCACACCGTGGCGACGCGTTCGACCATGAACAGGACGCCCAGCCCCAGCCAGAACGGGAACCAGATCCAGGTGTCCAGCGAGAACACCATCAGGAAGATCAGCAACAGGTAGGAGCCCAGGGCGATCACGCCGTACCCGATCCCCAGTTGCTGGGCCCAATAGCGCAGGGTCTGCGGTGTGATGCCGTAAGCGCCGATGTTCTCCAGCGCCCCGCGCTGCCAGCGCAGCCGCTGGGCCCAGAGTGTGCGCCAGCTGGGCATCAGCTCCGTCACCACGGTGCACTGGGCGGGCGAGATCATCAGCCCGCCGAGGGACTTCAGCGCGATGGTCAGTTCGTTGTCCTCGGTCAGTGCGGCGGTGTCGTACACGTCGCCGGGGGTGCCGGGGATTGAGGCTCCGCGGCTCGCCGCCACGGTGCTCAGGGCCCGGGACCGGAACATGGAGGCGGTCCCGGTCAGCACGAAGACGCGGCCGCGCCGGCGCCCGATTTCCCTGCTGTAGCGCAGGTACTCGTTGCGCTGGAACTGGCCGATCAGGCCGTGACCATCCTCGCCGTAGAACAGGCCGCCGACCGCCATGAGCGCCCGGTCGTGACTGAAGCGGTCCACCGCCGCCGCGAGGAAGCCGTCGTCGAGCCGGGTGTCCGCGTCCATGACCATCACGACGTCGTTGTCGCCCAGTCCGGGAAGCAGCCGTTTCAGCACCTGGTTGAGTGCGCCGGCCTTCTTCTGGGTGTTGTCCACCGATTCGACGACGTCGACGCCGGCCTGGTGCGCCAGGGCCACCGTGGCGTCGGTGCAGTTGTCCGCCACCACAATGACGCGGTCCGGACGGCGGGACTGCTCCAGCAGGGAGGCGATGGTCAGGGGAAGCGAGGCTTCCTCGTTGTGGGCCGGGATGAGCACCGTGACCGTGACCGGGCCGGCGTGGACGCCGCGCGTCGCGGACATGACCACCCGGGGTGCCAGCGGGCCGGTGAGCGGGTCGAGGGACCGGCGCGAGCGGTTGGCGATCCTGCGGTCCACGGTGGCCACCCCGGCGGCCATGAGGAGGGCCAGGGCTATCGCGGCCAGGATCACGCGGGGGGCCGGTGCGTCCGTGT
Organism: Arthrobacter sp.; assembly: GCA_035466775.1. Classification (GTDB taxonomy): domain Bacteria; phylum Actinomycetota; class Actinomycetes; order Actinomycetales; family Micrococcaceae; genus Arthrobacter. Next base: position 6,452 of record DATIUQ010000184.1, on the reverse strand, counting down.
TGTACAGGATGCTCCAGAAACCGAGCAGCAGGCCGTGGGCGGGGGACTCGCTCAACGCAGGACCGCCGGCCGCGACGGCAAACCAGAGGAGTGCGGCCGCGCCGCTTGCTGTCAGGGCGATGACGATACCGACCGCCCGATTAAATCTTCCTTTTCGCACGGGGCACATGCTATCAGCGCAACTTGTGCCCCTCCTGTCACAATGGCACCGCTTCGGGCGGGCGGCTCCTGCACCCGGGAAATGAGCATGCCCTCCGTCCGGGCTGAGCAGTGGACATATGGGCCATATGTCCGTTGCTGCAGCCCGGGGGAGGGCATGCTCACTGGGTCAGGGCGGGGAAACTACCCCTTGAGGCACTTCTGGTACTGGACCCAGGCAATTGTGTACTTAATCCAACCCTTGAAGTCGTACCACTTCGTCGGCGGAACCGGCGCGGTGCACTTCGGCGGGACCGGCGTGCTGGCTGCAACCAAGACGCTGGTCTTCACTACGGTGGCGGATTCGACGGCGGTGAGCACCAGGGTGCCGGTGCCGGCGGCAGCGCCGGCGGGGACCTTCACGTCGACGGTGGCCGCGCCGGCGGAAACCGGTACCGTGCCCAGTGCGGTGACTGTGCCCTTCGCATCCGTGAACTCGGCTCGCAGCGAGGTGTTGGCCGGGCTGCCCAGCGAGGTGAGGTCCAGCTTGGAGACAGCCAGGGTGATGGCTTCCCCGCTCTTGACCTCGGCGGCGGTGGTGTTCACCACAGCAACTGAGCGGCGTGCGAAGTCCGGCGCCACAGGGCTGTGTGCCTGCAGGTACTTGATCCACGCGTCGCGGTCCACGAGTCCGGAGTCCTTCGTGTCGGTGCCGGACTTGAAGATGCGGAAGTTGTCCCCGCCCGTCGCCAGGAAGTTGAACGTTCCGATCCGGTAGGACTTCGCCGGGTCGATCAGCGCACCGTTGACCCGGATCGAGGTGACCCGGTCACCGGCGGCGCGGGCGGCGTCGTAGGTGTAGTTGACGTTCTTGGACAGGCCCAGCTGCTGGTAGGCGCGGCTGGGAACCGTGCCGTCCGGGTTGGTCTGCCACTGCTGCTCCAGGAGCGTCTTGAACTGCGCGCCGGTCAGCGACGTGGTCCACAGGTTGTTCACGAACGGCAGGACCGCGTTGGCCTCGGCGTAGGTGATGGTGCCGTCCGGCGCGTAGTACAGCTCGTTGCGCAGGCCGCCGGGGTTGACGACGCCGATCTCGGCGCCGCCGAGTTCCGGGGCCTTGAGCGAATCCACGAGGGAATCCGCCACCAGGTTGCCCAGGGTGGACTCGTTCGCACGGTCGTCACGCACGGCGGGCGAGCCGCCGAACGCCGTGGTGATATCTGCGGTCACCGCACCCACGGGCTGGTTGCCGACCACTGCTGCGTCGGCGAGGGCCTTGTCGACGATGGCCTTGACGGCGGCGACCCGGGGGTAGTCGCGGACCAGGACGTCGGCCGGCTGGTCGGCGGAGGTGGTGCGCTTGACGTTGCCGGCCTTGTAGCCGGTGACCGACATGGTCTTGGTGTCGATGGTGAGCTGGATCTGGCCGATGTACTCGCCGTAGTTTCCGGTCTGGACGATCGGGCGGGTCTTGCCCTCAACGCCGGGAACCGGAGCGTCCCAGGAGTACTGCTTGTGGGTGTGGCCGTTGAAGATCGCCGCCACATCCGGGGTGACCTCGGTGACCATCTTGGCGAAGGGGCCGCCTGCGGCGACTTCCTGGGCCAGGGTGGAGCCTTCAGGCGCGCCGGAACCGGCGCCGTCGTGGTTCTCGACGATGATCACGTCGGCGAGCTTCTCCGCCTTGATCTTCGCTGCGACGCGGTTGATCGCGTCGACGGGGTCGCCGAACTCGAGATCGGCGATGCCCGCGGGGGTGACCAGCGACGGCGTTTCCTGCGTGACGGTGCCGATCACGGCGACCTTGACGCCGTTCATGTCGAGCACCGTGTACTCCGGCAGGACCGGCTCGGTGGTGCCCTTCTTGTAGACGTTGGCGCCCAGGTACGGGAACTTGGCGTTGCTGCCGCCCGCGATAACGCGGTCACGCAGGTCCGCCCAGCCGCCGTCGAACTCGTGGTTGCCCACGGCCGAGGTGCGCAGCTCAAGGGCGTTCAGCACATCGATGGTCGGCTGGTCCTTGGCCACGGCCGAGGCGAACAGGGAGGCGCCGATGTTGTCGCCCGCGGAGAGGAATGCCGTGGCTCCGGGGGCAGCAGCGGCCCGCAGCTTCTCGATGGTCCCCGCGAAGAACACGGTGTTGGAATCGATGCGGCCGTGGAAGTCGTTGATGCCGAGGAAGTTCAGCTCAACGCTGGCGGGGGTGACGGGCAGGTCCAGCCCCACCACCACCGGATCGTGGTCGCTCGCCCGGAACTGGTCCGCGGCGTAGTAGTCGGTCACGTTGTTGTTGTAGCGGCTGTACTCCAGGGCGACGGACTCCACGGAGTTGATGTTCCAGATGTCGGCGCCGGTGACGATGGCGTTGGCGCCCGGGGAGGCGAGGATGTGGTCCAGAGAGCCCACCATGCCGCCGAAGAGGTAGGAGTGCTTGGCGGTGCCGTCGGCGTTCTTGGCCTTGTCGTCCTGGTTGACGTATCCGGCGGCCGTGAAGACGTTGATCGGGTCTTCCTTGGCGTAGGCGTTGAAATCACCGATCAGGAAGACCTTGTCGGTGCCCTTGGAGGCCTGCAGGTCGTTTGAAAACGCGAGTAGGGACTTGGCCTGTGCGGTGCGGGCGAGGTTTGAGGCGCCCTGGCCCTTGTCGGTGTCCTCCGGAGTGGCGGCTGAGCCCTTGGACTTGAAGTGGTTGGCGATCGCGATGAACTTCTTGTCATCGGTTGCGCCGACCGGCTTGAAGACCTGTGCCATCGGCTTGCGCGCGTTGGCGAAGGCGACGGTGTCGTTGTGGATGATGGACTCGCCCACCGGCTCCGCGACGGCCTTCTTGAAGATGAATGCGGTGCGGATCATGTCCTCGTCGGCCAGCGGGGGTGCGTTGGCCGGTGTGCGGACGTAGTCCCAGATCCCCGGTGTGGCGATGTTCAGGGCGTCCACCAGTTTGGCGAGGGCGTCGTCGCGGTTCTTGCCGAACTGCGCCGAGTTTTCGATCTCCATGAGGGTCACGACGTCGGCGCCGGACTTGCTGATGGCGGCGACGATCTTGTCCTGCTGGCGCTGGAGGTTTGCGGCGTTGGCGGCGCCGCGGGCGTCGCAGCCGCCGCGGACGGTGATCGGGTTGCCGGCACGGTCCGTGTAGTAGGTGCAGCCGGTGAGCTGGTCGCCCGTGGTCGGGAAGTAGTTGAGCACGTTGAACGAGGCGATTTTGAGGTTGCCGCCGACGGCCGCCGGAGCATCCGTCCGGGTGGTCGCGCCGAAGCTTACCGGCTGGACTGCTTCCGCGTTGGCGGGGGTCAGGTGGGTCAGCGGCTGGAACTTCCAGGAGTTGTTCGCGTAGCTGAGCACCACGTTGGTCTTGAAGCTCACGGGCGCGCCGACGCGGACGGGGTCCGCCGTGGTCAGGTACGGGAGTACCTCGGCCTTGGTGGTCGCGTCCTTGAGGAAGTTGGTGGTGGCGCCGTCGTCGAGCTTGATGCCGCGGGCGGCATTGGCGGCGACGGTGGCGGTGTAGGTGGCGGAACCGTACTCGGCGACGGCGGTGGGCTGTTCCAGCGGGGTGGTGCCGCCGGCCAGGCCGATTTCACCGTACTGGTTCAGCGAGTAGTTGTCGCTGACCGTGACGGGACCCTGCGGGGCGAGCAGCATGCCTTCGAGGGATTCGCGGAAAGCTTCCTCGGCCGGGAGGGCGAAGCCGGTGGCCTTGACCTCAGGGGCTGCCTCGGTGAGCTTCTTCAGGTCCGCGGCGGCGGCTACTGTCACCTGGGTCATGCCGAAGTATTCGCTGACGGCGCCGGTCACCTCGACGTAGTCGCCGGGCTGGACGGATCCGGCCGTGGCGGACGAGAAGACGAAGATGGCGTCCGACGCAGTGTGGTTGGCCGGCGTCAGGTCTCCGCCGGTGCCGGGGGTCTGGATGTAGTAGCCGGCGAATCCGCCGGTGGGGAACGTTGCGGTGACCTTGCCGCGGGTGGTGACGGAGGTTCCGACCAGCGGGCTGGCGGTGCCGCTGCCCTGGATCTCGGCGATGGTCTTGGTGGCCGGGGGAGTGACGGGGCCCGGGTCAACGGGAGGATCGACGGGGGCGGCTGCGCCGTTGGCTGCCTTGGGGGTGATGGCGGCGTTCAGCGTGAAGTCAGCGGAGTTGCTGTTGCTGTCAACACCGTTGCTGCGGTTCAGGCTCTTGACGTCGGCAGTGGCGGAGGGGGCCTTGGCTGCCTGGCTTTCGAAGGTCAGGGACGTGCCGTAGCCAAGAAGGTCTGCCACCGCCCCCTGTTCGATGACCGATCCGGTGGCGAGATCGGTGATGGCGGTGGCCTGCTTGGCAAGCACGATGGTCCCGCCCGGGTTTCCGATGTTGAACCCGGTGGAAGTGGCATCGGCGGCGGGAAGCTCCGCGCCGTTTGCGCCGTTGCTGCCGGCCTTGAGCAGGTAGTAGCCCTTTGCCGGAATGGTGCCCGCCAGGGGTGCCACGTTGCCGGGTGCTCCGGAGTTGCCCGGAGCGCGGTACTGGAGTGACCAGCCGTCCAGCGAGACCGGGGCGTCAGAGGTGTTGTACAGCTCAACGAACTTGTTCTTGTAGGCAGCTCCGGCGCTGCCGCCGCTGAGGTATGCCTCGTTGATAATGACGGGCGAGGTGCCAGCAGCCGGGGAGACCTCCACGGCGAACGCCGGGACGGCTGCCAGCGGTGCTGCGATGAGCCCCACTGACAGCGCTGTGCCCAGCGCGGTTTTCCAAGGTATGTGTTTCATCCGCTCTAACTCTCATTAGGTGCCCGGGTAAGGGCTGGGTGGAATGTGTCCGGGTGGTGCCCGCGGACTCGCCGGCTGCTGCTCCTGGTCAAGCAGTTTCCGGCACATCAAAACAGGAGTGAATGAACACGATGTGTACTGCATGTGCATTCGGCGAGACGTCCCCCAGCGGAACGCGTCACAGCCGGCACGGGACCTCCAACGGTGCGCCCCAGCGACGGTGTTGGTGCAGTTCTGACCTGCGTCTTAACCCATGCCCGGCCACGTCGGGGCAGGGCATTCCAAAAGAATACCGGCCAGTATCCAAAGTGGAAGAGGCTGGCCGGTATTTCTTACAGCAATTTTCCTAACGGTCGCGGCGGGCGCTTCCGGCCGTTGACCTAGGGCGCGTCATCGGCAGCAGGCGCCGAGGCCGACACGATCTTGAACCTGGCCCCGGTGGGGTCGGTGAGCGTGGCCAGCCTGCCGAACGGGCTGTCGTCGGGTCCGTCGACCACCTGGGCTCCCATTGCGACGGCCTTCTCGATGGCCGCGTCCGTGTCCTCGACTGCGAAGTAGACCTGCCAGCTGGCCGGCGCCTCGGCCGGGAGAAAGCCCGAGGCGTCCATGATCCCTGCCGTGGCGGAGTCCCCGGTGCCCAGGGTGGTGTAGCGGAATTCCGGGGTGTCGCTCATAACATCGGTGTCCCAGCCGAAGACGTCCTGGTAGAACTTCACGGCCTTGGCGTAGTCCCTGGCGTGGAGTTCGTGCCAGGCGGGGGCCCCGGGTTCGGCCGCCAGTTCGTAGCCGTGCATTCCGGAGGGCTGCCAGACGCCGATTGCCGCGCCGGTCGCGTCGCCGAAGAGGGCCATCTGTCCCTGTTCCGGGACCTCCATCGGCTCCATAAAGACCTGGCCGCCGTGTTCCTTGACGGCTTCCGCCGTGGCGGCGGCGTCGAATGTGCGCAGGTACGTGGTCCAGACGTCCGGCATCCCGGCTTGGCTCGACTGCTTCTGCATCATGCCGGCGACGGTCTTGCCGTGCTTCGACGCCGTGATGTACCCGCCGTATTTCTCCTGCTCGCCGCTTTCGAAGGTCCAACCGAACAGTTCACCGTAGAACTTCTTGGCTTTCTCGCTGTCCGAGGTGATGAGGTCGATCCAGCAGGGTGCGCCGTCGTAGAGATCGGGGGAGGGCATTGCTGGCTCCTGTTCTGGGGCCCGGCCTGGACTTGGTACGGGCCGCCGGCGCATTCCTGGGCGTGGTGAGGACACAGTGAGACTATGCCCGGGCGGCGGCGGTTTCAATGGGCTCCGCTGTCCGTCTCCTGCGGCGCGCGTCCCGCGCCGCAGGCTGTGCCGCCGCCCGCGGACGCGGCTGTGGACAACCCGGGGCAGTCCGGACCAACTTGTGGCCTAATGGGCGCATGGCAACAGTGAAACCCCTGCCGGCGGAACTGGCCGCAGGGTCCTTCACGATCGGCGAGGGCCGGTTGGGCGGCATTTCTCCATGGCGGGCCAGGGCCAAGGGCATCCATGTGCCGAGCCGCGGCATTCGGGTGCCTGCGGGGAAAGAACAGTCGCTGC
>DATIUQ010000183.1:0-19473 GCA_035466775.1 Arthrobacter sp. | reverse complement strand
CACCGATTTCGTGACGAAGTACAACCATCTTGCGCTCCTTCTGTTCGCTCTTAGCCTGATCGGCGAGGCCCACATCCTTCCAGCGGACAACGCCGTTAACGGATACGGGCTGCTTTACCATCTGTATCGCCTTGCTCCCTCTTTATGTCGAGCCCGCCGGTCAAAGCGGACACTGATGATGCTTTCATCCTAGGCGCCTCCCTTATTCGGAAGCGACACAATGTAACAACTATTAGGAATCAAGTTTTGTTCCCGGCAACTTTACGCCCGGTAGCCTTGGTCCGCCAGGGCTTCGAGCAGGCGTTCCAGGGCCGCGGCGCAGGCCTGGCCGCGGATTTCCGGCCGGTTGCCCTCGAAGCTGTAACCGAACGACGTCGCGCCCCCAGCCGTGGCGACGCCGATGTACACCGAGCCCACGTCCTTGCCGCCGTGCGGCTCGGGGCCGGCGACGCCGGTGGTCGAGACGCCGATGTCGGCGCCGCAGATCCGGCGGGCCCCCTCGGCCATGGCTTCGGCGACCTTGCCGTCGACGGCTCCGACGCTGTCCAGCAGGTCCCGGGGCACTCCCAGCACATCAGCCTTGACGGAGTTCTGGTAGGACACGACGCCGCCTTGGAGCATCGCGGAAGCGCCGGGCGTGTCGGCCAGCACGGCGGCGACCATGCCGGCGGTCAGGGATTCGGCAGTCGCGACGGTCAGGCCGCGGCCGATCGCGCCGGTGACGGCCTCTTCGGCCAGGTGATGCAGGTTGATCGTGCGGTGGGGACTGGTCATGGCTTACCCTCCTGGATCTTCTGTTGCTTCGCCCGGATGCCGCTGGCGCGCAGCTTGAGGGCCTCGATGACGTATTCCCCGCCGGTCCAGACCGTGATCGCGACGGCCACCATCATGACCGCGAAGGCCACGAAACCGAGCCACGGCGCGATCGAGGACAGCGGGAGGATGTACAGGAAGATGGCCACCGTCTGAATGACCGTCTTGAGTTTTCCGCCGCGCGACGCCGGGATCACGCCGTAGCGGATGACGAAGAAACGCAGGGCGGTGACGCCCCATTCGCGGACCAGGATCAGGATGGTGACCCACCAGGGCAGCTCCCCCAGCAGCGAGAGCATGACAAGGGCCGAGCCGATCAGCAGCTTGTCGGCGATCGGGTCGGCGATCTTGCCGAAGTCCGTGATGAGGCCGCGGCTGCGGGCGATGTCGCCGTCGAGCTTGTCCGTGTAGATGGCGACGGCGAAAGTCGCAGCGGCAATCCAGCGCCAGACTCCGTTCTGGGCGACCAGCCCGGGCGCGTCGAGGAGGAGGAACCAGATGAAGAACGGCACCATCACAATCCGCAGCATCGTCAGGATGTTGGGCAGGTTCCAGATCCGCGGGGCGGGTCCGGCACTGTTTGCTTCGGGGCTATTCACCTTCCTAGGCTACCGTCTTCGCATGCTACCGTCCGGTGAGCGACCAGGCGTCCTCGGAGCCGTCCTCATCATCGCCGGAGCCGCCGTCGGCGCCGTCGTGATACTCGATCGCCTGGGTGCGGTTCTCCAGGTCCGCCGCCACGAGGTCCTCAGCGTAGCCGCCCTGGGCGATGTTTGCGTTGGCGTTGTCGCTCAGCGCGGCGGTCTGCGAATCGGCGGTGGCGGGGGCGTCCATGCCCTTCATCGCGGCAAGGACCGCTGCGAGGTCGTCCGGCTTGACCAGGACGTCGCGGGCCTTCGAGCCTTCGGAGGGGCCAACCACTCCCCTGGACTCGAGCAGGTCCATCAGGCGGCCGGCCTTCGCGAAGCCGACGCGCAGCTTGCGCTGCAGCATGGATGTGGAGCCGAACTGGGTGGTGACCACCAGCTCGGTGGCCTGCAGCAGGACCTCGAGATCGTCCCCGATGTCGTCGTCGATCTGCTTCTTCTGCGCTTCGGGGGCGACGTCGTCGCGGTACACGGCCTTGAGCTGGCCCTTGACGTGCTCGACCACCTTGTGGATTTCGGACTCGGTGACCCAGGCGCCCTGGACACGCATGGCCTTGGAGGCGCCCATGGGCAGGAACAGCGCGTCGCCCTGGCCGATCAGCTTCTCGGCGCCCGGCTGGTCGAGGACCACGCGGGAGTCGGTGACCGAGGACGTCGCGAACGCCATCCGGGAGGGCACGTTGGCCTTGATCAGGCCGGTGACGACGTCGACGGAGGGCCGCTGGGTGGCGAGCACCAGGTGGATGCCGGCCGCACGGGCCAGCTGGGTGATGCGGACGATCGAGTCTTCGACGTCGCGCGGGGCGACCATCATCAGGTCGGCGAGTTCGTCCACGATCACCAGCAGGTACGGGTACGGCCGGATGACCCGCTTGGAACCCTCGGGCGGGTGGACCTTGCCGGCGCGGACGGCCTTGTTGAAGTCGTCGATGTGCTTGAAGCCGTAGTTGGCGAGGTCGTCGTAGCGGGCGTCCATCTCGCGGACCACCCACTGCAGGGCCTCGGCAGCCTTCTTGGGGTTGGTGATGATCGGGGTGATGAGGTGCGGGACGCCCTCGTAGGCGGTGAGTTCCACCCGCTTGGGGTCGACCATGACCATGCGGACCTCGTCCGGGGTGGCACGCATCAGGATGGAGGTGATCATCGAGTTCACGAACGAGGACTTGCCGGCGCCGGTGGCTCCCGCGACGAGGAGGTGCGGCATCTTGGCGAGGTTGGCGACGACGTAGCCGCCCTCGACGTCCTTGCCGACGCCCATGACCATCGGGTGGTCGGTGCGGCGGGCGTTCTGGCTGCGGAGCACGTCGCCCAGGGACACGGTCTCGCGGTCCGTGTTGGGGATCTCGATGCCGATGGCCGACTTGCCCGGGATGGGGCTCAGGATGCGCACGTCCGAGCTGGCGACGGCATAGGAGATGTTTTTGGACAGCGCCGTGACGCGTTCCACCTTTGTGCCCGGGGACAGTTCGATCTCGTACCGGGTGACGGTGGGGCCGCGGCTGAAGCCGGTGACCTGGGCGTCCACGTTGAACTGGTTGAGGGTTTCAGTCAGCGATGCGACGATCGCGTCGTTGGCCTCTGTGCGTTCCTTCGGGATGGAACCCGGGGTCAGGACGTCCGACGCCGGCAGGGTGTACGTCACGTCGCCGGCAAGCGAGAGCTGCTCGGTGCGCTGCGGGATCGGCGTGGGCAGCGGCGCCGGGGCCACGGGATTCGAGGGGACCTTCGCGGCGGCTGCGACGGCGGCCGCGCCGGGGGCTGGGGCGGCGGCGGGGGCGGCGGGGTTCAGTGACCCGGCGGCGACCATCCCCGGGGTGACCAGCGGGATCGCTTCGGTGGCGTTGTCCCCTGCGGCGGCGCTTCCGAGCCCCTGGGCGGCCTTGATCTTTTCGACGGCGATCTCGGCCTGGGTGGGACGGCGGACACCGGGTGCGACCGACTTGGCGCCGGACTTGGAGCCTGATTTGGCGGCCTTCGCGGCTTCGGCTTCCTCGTCGGCAATGAGTGCCCGTTCGAAGGCCTCGTCGCCGACGTAGCCCTCGAGCCCGGCGTCGTCCTCCGGGTCCTTGCCAAAGAGGCGGCGGCGCTTCTTCTTCGCCGGAGCCGGGGCGTCGTTTTCGTAGAGGTAGCTGCGGTCGTGGCCGTCGCCGTCGTGGTTGTCCGCGTGATCGTAGGCCTGCAGGTCGATGCCCATAAGGTGTTCGTAGGCGCCGCGCAGCCGGGCGGGGATCGCGCCGAAAGGCGTGGCGGTGACGATCAGCAGGGAGGTGAAGGCGAGCAGGCCGTAGACGGCCAGCGGGACGGCAGAGTGGATGGCGGCCAGCGGGGCCGCGGCGAGATAGCCGAGCATGCCGCCGGCCTGGCGCAGTCCGTCGAATCCTTCGGCGACGGTCGGTTCGCCGCCGATGACGTGCGCGAGGCCGGAACCGGCGAACGTCATGATCAGGAAGCCGATCCCGATCCGGTTGTTGCCGCGGCCGTCGACCGGCTGGCGGAACAGGCGGAAAGCGCAGACAAAGAGCATGAGCGGCAGGAGCAGCGCCATCCAGCCGAACGTGCCGTTGACGATCCCGTAGACCGCGTCCGGGAACCAGCCCTGGAAACCCCACCAGGCGAACGTGGCGACGAAGACCCCAAGGGCGAGGTTGAACAGGGCTGCGCCGTCGCGGCGGTCCTCGGGCGCGAGATCGCTGACGTCGTAGCCGATCCGTCGGATGCCCGCCCCGACGATGTGGGCCACACCCAGCCAGGCGCCGGCCACAACCCGGACAAGCCAGGGCTGTCTGGGTTCGACGGCGGCCATCTGGCGGGTGCGCGCGGTGCCGGTTGTTCCGCCGGCCCTGCTGTTTTTGGACGCAGCCGGGCCGGAGCCCCGGGCCGAAGAGCTGCCTGATTTACCGCTGGAGTTTCCTCTTGGCGCGGAGGAAGTACGTGTCGCCATACCCGCAACGGTACCCGACGCGGGGCAGAAAACCGCGGATTTCCGGGCTTCCGCGGGGATCATGTTGCCGCCGGGACACACAAAAACGGCCCTCCCGGTCCGCCGCAAGTGGGAGCCTGCGGCAGGCCGGGAAGGCCGTCGTGGTGCGGGGCGCGGGAGCCACCGCGGTGCTTAGGCCTCCAGGACCACCGGGATGATCAGGGGCTTGCGGCGCAGCTTGCGGTTGACCCAGGTGCCCACGACGCGGCGGACGACCTGCTGCAGCTGGTGCGTGGTGTGGTCCGAGCGGTTGAGCACGGCCTCTTCGAGGGCGGCATTGATCTTGGGGATGATCTCGTCGAAGACGGAATCGTCCTCGGCCACGCCGCGGGCGTGGATCTCGGGGCCGGAAACGACCTTGCCGGTGGCGCGGTGGATCACCGTGATGATGGAGATGAAACCCTCATCGCCGAGGGTCTGCCGGTCCTTCAGGTCAGCTTCCGTGACTTCGCCGACGCTGGAGCCGTCGACGTAGACGAAGCCGACTTCGACCTGGCCTACGATGTCGGCCTGGTGGTCGCGGAGGTCGACGACGGTGCCGTTGTCCGCGAGGAGGATGCTCTCTTCGGGGACACCGGAGTCCAGGGCGATCTTGCCGTTGGCGATCAGGTGGCGGGTTTCGCCGTGCACCGGCATCGCGTTGAGCGGCTCAAGGATGTTGTAGCAGTACAGCAGCTCGCCCGCGGCGGCGTGGCCGGAGACGTGCACCTTGGCGTTGCCCTTGTGGATGACGTCGGCTCCGAGCTTGAGCAAGCCGTTGATGATGCGGAAGACGGCGTTCTCGTTACCCGGGATCAGGCTGGAGGCGAGGATGACCGTGTCACCCTTGCCGACGACCACGCGGTGGTCACCGTTGGCCATGCGGGACAGGGCTGCCATCGGCTCGCCCTGGGAACCGGTGGACATCAGCACCACGCGGTTGTCCGGCAGGTTGTCGATGTTCTTGATGTCGACCAGGATGCCCGGGGGCACGTCCAGGTAGCCGAGCTTCTCCGCGATCGTCATGTTGCGGACCATCGAGCGGCCGACGAAGGCCACCTTGCGGTTGTGGTTGGCGGCGGCGTCGAGCACCTGCTGGACGCGGTGCATGTGCGAGGAGAAGGACGCGACGATCAGGCGCTTGGACGCCTGGCCGAACAGCCGGTCCAGGACGGGTCCGATTTCCTTCTCGGCGGTGGTGAAGCCCGGCACGTCCGCGTTGGTGGAGTCGGACATGAACAGGTCGACACCCTCCTCGCCGAGCTTGGCGAAGTGGCGGAGGTCGGTGATGCGGCCGTCGAGGGGCAGCTGGTCCATCTTGAAGTCGCCGGTGTGCAGCACGGTGCCGCCGGAGGTGCGGAGGAACACGGCGAGGGCATCGGGGATCGAGTGGTTGACGGCCACGAATTCGCATTCGAACGGGCCGAACTTCTGGACCTGTCCCTCGGTGACGGTCTGCGTGACCGGCTTGATCCGGTGTTCCAGCAGTTTCGCCTCGATGAGGGCGAGCGTCAGCCGGGAACCCACCAGGGGAATGTCGGCACGCAGGCGCAGCAGGTACGGAACGGCGCCGATGTGGTCCTCGTGGCCGTGCGTCAGGACGACGGCGACGATGTCATCGAGGCGGTTCTCGATGTAGGAGAAATCGGGCAGGATCAGGTCGACGCCGGGCTGGGTCTCCTCCGGGAAGAGGACGCCGCAGTCGACGATGAGCAGCTTGCCGTTGATCTCGAAGACGGTCATGTTGCGGCCGATCTCCCCCAGTCCGCCGAGCGGAACGATCCGCAGGGTGTCCTTGAGCAGTTTCGGCGGCGTGACAAGGCCGGGAAGGGCGGTTTGGGTCATAATGCACTACTTTCCAGGCGGGTACCGGCCTGGTCTTTACTCATCAGAATGAAGTCCCTGATCAGGAAAAGACCATTCCGGCTTCCGCCAAGTCCTCGCGGATGGTTTCGATCTCAGCTTCGTCCGGCTCCACGAGGGGCAATCGGACAACCGAGTTGGGCAGGACTCCCTGCCACTTAAGAACTTGCTTCGCAGCAACAGCACCCTGGATATGGGTCATCACTGCACGGACCACGGGGTCCAGTTCGAAATGTATGGTGCGGGCGGTGGCGAAGTCGCCCGCAAGTGCGGCATCGATCATGGCGCGGAACCGCCGCGTCGCGACGTGCGCGGAGACGCTGACAAGCCCGGCGGCCCCCGCTGCCATCCACGGCAGGGTCAGTCCGTCGTCGCCTGAATAGACATCAAGGTCAGTGTTGGCGAGGACGCGCGTGGTGGCGGCGAAGTCGGCCTTGGCGTCCTTGAGCGCAACGATGTTCCGGTGGTCAGCGAGCCGGATCATCGTTTCGGGCAGGATCGGCACGCAGGCGCGGCCCGGAATGTCGTAGACCATCACGGGAAGGTCGGCGGCGTCGGCGACGGCTTCAATGTGGGCCTGGATGCCGGCCTGGCTTGGCTTGTTGTAGTACGGGGTGACGATCAGCTGGCCATGGGCTCCGGCTTTGGCTGCGCGCTTGGCCATCTCGATCGAGTGCGAGGTGTGGTTGGTGCCGGTCCCCGCGATCACCTTGGCGCGGTCCCCCACGGCTTCCACAATGACGCGGAAAAGCTTTTCCTTTTCGTCGTCCTCCAGCGTGGAGGTCTCGCCCGTGGTGCCGGAGATGACGAGGGCGTCGTGGCCGTCATCGACCAGCTTGTTGGCCAACTCTGCGTTCTGCTGGTAATCGACCTCACCGTCGGAAGTGAAAGGCGTGACCATGGCGGTTACGAGGGATCCGAACGTGGAAGAGCGAGTGAGAGAGTCAGCCATATGAAAAACGTTACCCTGTCCCCGGCGTGATCGGACAATGACGGCGACGTGATGAAGATCAAATCCGGACCGGATGCCTCACCCGTCGTCCGTGCCGGGCGCCGGGACCTGGTGCCTCCCGGCCCCGCGTTCGTGGTGGTAGCGGTCCAGGACGCCGTGCTGCAAGGTGGCGGTCACCACCTCGGTCCCTGTCCCGGCGGCCTGCCGGATCACCAGGCCGTCCGGTCCCCAGAAACCGCTTCCGCCGGCCGAGGGGCCGCATGCGGTGGTGCCGCCCAGGTTGGCGAGCACGCTGAACATCCTGTGGTCCATGGCGCGCGCGCCGAGGTGCAATGCAAGCCGGTGGTCCTCGCCGGCGGCGTAGAGGGCCGAGACGGCATAGATGTCGGCGCCCGCCTCCGCGGCCTCGCCGGCATGGGCCGGACGGGCGGTATCGAGGCAGATGGCCAGGGCAATCCTCCAGCCGTCGAAGTCCAGGACAGCCGTGCGGTCCCCGGGACTGAAATGCTGCCGCTCGGGGCCGTGGAGCCACACTTTGAAGCCCGTTTCCAGTCCACCGCCGGGATGCAGGGCCAGGGAGGCCAGCCGGGGCGTGCCGTCCGCCTCCCGGTACGGTGCCCCGACAACCGCGGTGATCCCGGTCCGCCGGCAGATTTCGCGCAGCCCGTCGAGCCGCGGGTCCGCGGCGGTCACCCACCGCTCCGGGTCCGCCAGCCCGGCCAGGTCATAGCCGGTCAGGGAAAGCTCGGGAAAAACCACCAGCCGGGCCCCGTGGTCGGCCGCGTCTTCGATAAGGCGGATGTGCTCCGGAACGTTGGCGGCAATGCCGCCGTCTAGGGCCGTGTACTGGATGGCGGAAAGCGTCAGCGCGGTGGTCACAGTGCCATCCTAGGCGGGGCTACCCGGCCGGGGCAGTCCCGCCGGCGGGTGAGGCGCAGTAGCGGCTCACGGCGGTTTCCCGGAGGCCCTCGGCCCACGCCGCGAGCCGCTGGGCCGCCCGGACATACTCGAAGAGTTCGCCGGGCGTGAGCGCAACAAGCTCGGTCTCGGCGAGGCGGCGGGCAAGTTCGGCACCCGGCGCCTGCGCCGAAAGAACGGTCCCCTCCCTGCGCCACTGGACGTCCTCCGCCGGCTCGCCGGCGACAAGCCGACGGAACAGGAAGTCCACGACGCCGGGACTCATCGCCTTCATCACGCCGGCTGTTGTATCCGACGGGAAGGCGTCCGGCGGAAAAGCGGGATCTGGTCGGTTGTTCATGACCACATACTATTCGAACATATATTCGAACACAAGGCCTGTGCAGCTGCTGTGAACATCCCCCAAACCGCATCTGGCCGAAGTCCACCGGCGCGGGCCGTGAGACGATCGAAAGATGACGTCGCGCGGAACAGCCTCCACTTCCCGGTCCGCAGCAGGCAGGATTCCGGGTGTGCGGCTGTCAGGCATCGACGCCGCCCGCGGACTGGCCCTCCTGGGCATGATGGCCACGCATGTCTTCCCGACTTTCGAGTCCAACGCCGAGCTCACGCCGACGTGGGTGGGGCTGGTCTTTTCCGGCCGCGCCTCGGCCCTGTTCGCCGTCCTCGCCGGAGTCGGGCTGGCACTCTCCACCGGCAAACAACAGCCGCTCGCCGGCCCCCAACTGTGGGCGGCACGCCGGGGAGTCGCCCTCCGGGCCCTGGTGATCGGCGCCGTCGGGCTCTCCCTCGGCGGGCTCGAAGTGAACATCGCCATCATCCTGGTCCACTACGCCGTGCTGTTCCTGTGCGTGCTGCCGTTCCTCGGACTGGACGTCAAACACCTGCTGGTCCTGGCGGCCGGCTGGGTGCTGGTCAGCCCGGCTGTGGCCTTCCTGCTGCGGCCGTGGCTCCTCGCCGCGGAACCTCCCCTGCAGCTGGGCCACAACCCGATGTGGGAGGACCTGTCCACCCCGTCGGTGTTGCTCGGGGACCTCTTCCTGACCGGCTACTATCCCGTGCTCCAGTGGATTACCTATCTGCTGATTGGCCTGGCGATCGGCCGGCTGGCCCTCACCTCGGCGGCGGTCCCGGTCCTGCTGCTGGCGGTGGGATCCGCAGTGGCAGCCCTGGCCAAATGGCTCAGCGTGGTGATGATGGAGGACTGGGGCGGCCGGGCGGCGCTGCAGGCTTCCCTGCTCAATCCCTCGTATCCGCTGGAGAGCCTCCTGCAGGTCAACCTGGCCGGCGTGGACCAGACCGGTTCCGCCTGGTGGCTGGCCTCCAGCGCCCCGCATTCGGGCACCACGCTGGATCTGCTGCACACCTCGGGAGTGGCGGCCGCCGTCGTGGGTGTCTTCCTGCTCGTGGGCCGGCTGGTCCAGGGGACGGGGCTGGACGTGCTGCTCCCGCTGCGGGGCGCCGGTGCCATGACCCTGAGCTTCTACACGGCGCACCTGTGCGTGATGGCCTCGCTGTACGGCCAGCCGTTGCCGGGCGGGTGGACGGTCGAGGGCGTCTACTGGGTCCAGGTGGCCGCGATCCTGGTCCTTGGCGGCATCTTCGCTGCCCTGACGTGGCGGGGGCCGCTGGAGTGGGTGGCGCATGCCGCGAACCAGCTCGGCCGGTACCAGCCGGCCCGCGCCAGGTAACTGCCCCGGAACGGCCTCGAAAACGGCTCAGGCCTGGCGGGATCCCGTGCGGTACAGCCGGACGGCGTCGCGCATCGAGGCGCGCGCCCGCTTGCGGTCGCCCGCGGCGTCATAGGCGCAGCTGAGCCGGAACCAGGAGCGCCAGTCGTCCGGCGCGGCTTCCGTCTCGGCACGGTACTTCTCGAATTCACGGTCCGCGGCCTCGCGGATGATCCGCCCCGCGGGGGTGCGCGGCAGGTTGTCCTCCGGCAGCCCGCCCTCTGCCTCGAGGATTTTTGCCAGCCGTTCGGTCCGGGCGCCGAAAAGCAGTTCGCGGACCAGGGCCCAGGCGCCGATCACCGGCAGGAGCAGGTACGCCACACCAATGGCCTTGGCCACCGGGTTGGGGTCCGTCATCAGCAGCACTGCGCGCTGGAAGGACACCACGAGGTAGAAGACCAGCAGGAGCGTCACCGCGCCGACCCAGATCTTGGTGCGGTTGGCCTTGAAGGCGGTCAGGACGTTGGCCATGGCGGTCAGAGCCCCAGGTCCAGGTAGCCGTCCAGGCCGACGGTGAGGCCCGGGTTGGCCGCAACGTTGCGCACGCCCAGCAGCACGCCGGGCATAAACGAGGCCCGGTCGAAGGAGTCGTGCCGGAAGGTCAGCTGCTCCCCCGGCCCGCCAAGGAGGACTTCCTGGTGCGCCACGAGGCCGCGGAGCCGGACGCTGTGGACGCGGACGCCGTCGACGTCGCAGCCGCGTGCCCCGGGGAGCCCGCTTGTGGTGGCGTCGGGGCTGGCGGGGAGCCCGGCGGCAGCCCGCTCGGCGGAGATCAGCTGCGCGGTCCGCACGGCAGTGCCGGACGGGGCGTCCACTTTCTCCGGGTGGTGCAGTTCGATGATTTCGACTGATTCGAAGAAGCGGGAGGCCTTGGCCGCGAAAGCGGAGGCGAGGACCGACCCGAGCGCGAAGTTCGGCGCAATCAGGACTCCCACACCAGGCTGGCCGGCGAGGAGCTCCTCGAGCCGGCCCAGCCTCTCCGCGTCCCAGCCCGTGGTGCCCACAACGGCGTGCATGCCGTGGTCGACGGCGAAGCGGACGTTCGCCTCGGTGCTCTCGGGGACCGTCAGGTCCACCACGATCCGGGCTCCGGCGTCGACGAGCGTGTCGAGGGAATCGTTCCGGCCGAGCGCCGCGACAAGCTTCAGGTCGGCGGCGGCCTCGACGGCCTGCACCGCCTCGGCGCCCATGCGCCCGTTCGCGCCCAGCACGGCGACTGCGAGTTGTTCGGTCATGCCATCAACCCTACCGCCGGGGCGGGTGCCGCCTTGAACCGGGACCGAGCGTTACAAACCCGCCCTGCCGCGCGCTTCAGGGCCCCCGGGCCGCGCGCATCCGGTGAGTCGAAGGGGCCTACGCCCCTGCCCCCACCCACTCGACCGTGCCGTCGGTGAAGAACTGTTCCTTCCAGATCGGAACCTGGGCCTTGATCCGGTCCACCAGTTCCGAACAGACCTCGAAGGCCTGGCCACGGTGCGCGGCGGAGACGGCGCACACGAGTGCGGGGTCTCCGATTTCCAGCATCCCGATCCGGTGCGCCACCCAGATCCGCACCGGCTGGGCTGTTCCGGTGCCGGCCTCAGCGCCGCTTCCGGCGCCTGTCCCGGCAGGTTCTCCCCCGGCGGGTTTTCCCACGGCCGCCTGTTCGGCGACGAGGCGGGCGACGACGTCGGCCATCACCTGGTGCGCGGTCGGGTGCGCGCTGTAGCTAAGCCGCCGGACCGGTTTGCCGCCGTCGTGGTTCCGGACCACGCCGCTGAAGCTGACCACCGCGCCCGCGGTGTCCGATTCGACGGCGGCGATGGCCTGGTCCACCGAGATGGGCTCGGCGCTCAGGACCGCGCGGACCACCTCGAAGGCCGGTTCAAAGGCTGATTCAGTGTCAGGCTCAGTGGCCATGGCTCCCCTCCAGCTGGTCGCAGAGGTGTCCGAGGATGGGGTCCAGCACGCTGAGTCCGTCCATGACGCCTTTCGGGGATCCAGGGAGATTGACGATGAACGTCTGCCCGGCCGCACCGGCGTGGCCCCGGCTGAGCATCGCCAGCGGGGTTTTGGCGGTCCCGGCGCCGCGGATGCCTTCCATAATGCCGGGGATCTCGCGGTCCAGCAGGGGCAGTGTCTGTTCCGGGGTGGCGTCGGTGGGGCTGAGGCCGGTGCCGCCGCTGGTGATGATGACGGCCGGCGCCTGGGTCAGGAGCGCGCGCAGGGCGGCGCCCACCGCCTCGCCGTCCGGGACGACCATGGCCGGGTAGGCCTCGAAGCCGTGCTCGGTGAGCCAGTCGATGATGACGGGGCCGGTGAGGTCCTCATAGATTCCCGCGGCGGCCCGGGTGGAGGCGATCACGACGCCGGCCTTCCGCCCGGTGGCTTCGCCGTGCCGGTGTGGTTCGGGCATGCTCATAGTGTCCAGTCCCCGCTCTTGCCGCCGCTTTTGGCCAGCACCTTGATGTCTGTCAGCACCGCATGCTTGTCCACGGCCTTGATCATGTCGTACACGCTGAGGGCGGCCACCGACGCCGCGGTCAGCGCTTCCATCTCGACGCCGGTGATACCCCGGGTTTTGACGGTGGCAAAGACGGTGACCGAGTCGGTGTCGAGTTCGAAGTCGACGGTGACCTTGGCGATCGCCAGCGGGTGGCACAGCGGGATCAGGTCCGCCGTCTTCTTGGCGGCCATGATCCCGGCGATCCGGGCCACGGCGAGGGCGTCGCCCTTGGGCAGGTCTCCCGCGCCGAGGAGGGCCAGGACCTCGGTGGTGCTGCGGACGGTGGCGGTGGCCGTGGCCTCGCGGGTGCTCTCCGCCTTATTGGACACGTCCACCATCTGGGCCGTGCCGTCCTGCCGGAGGTGGGTCAGGGCTGGGGTTCCCGTTACGGGGTTCTCTTCGTTCTCTTCGTTCACAGCATCCATACTTCCACCTCGGCGCCCTCGGCGAGTGCGGCAATTCCTTCCGGCACTTGGATCAGGGCATTGGAGTGCGCCAGGGCACTGACCAGGTGCGAACCGGCGCCGCCTTCCAGCCGGACGGTGCCGTCCGGGAGGACCGATCCGCGCCGCACCTGGTGCTTGCCCGGCGGCGATGTCAGGGCGTCGGCCAGCCGTGCCCTGACCACCGGGCGCGGTGCGGGCGAGCCGAAGAGGTCCCCGAGTGCGGGCCGGAGGAACATTTCGAAGGAGACGAGGCAGCTCACGGGGTTCCCTGGGAAGCCGAGGACGGGGACGCCGTCGAAAGTTCCGATGCCCTGCGGGCCGCCGGGCTGCATGGCGACGCCGAAGAAGGCAACGTCGCGGCCCTCCATCGCCTGCCGGACCACCTCGTACGCGCCCTGGCTGACGCCGCCCGTGGTGACGATCAGGTCCACGTCCGCGGCATGCCTGCGCAGCAGGCCCGCGAGCTCCTCCGGCCGGTCCGTGGAGATCCCGGTGCGGGTGACGGCCAGGCCCGCCTGGCGCATGGAGGATTCCAGCAGGGTGGAGTTGGCGTCGTAGATCTTGCCGGGGCCCAGCGGGCCGCCCGGCTCCACGACCTCATCCCCGGTGGTGACCAGCAGGATCCGCAGCGCGCGGTAGACGGGCACGTCGGTGAAGCCCAGGGCGGCCAGGAGGCCCAGCTGTCCGGGGCCGAGGAAGGTGCCGGCGGCGAGGGCCCGCTCGCCGGTGCGGATGTCGCTGCCGGCGTCGCGGACGAAGTTCCGTGCCGGGACGGCGGGCAGCCGGACCGTGGCAGGCGCGCCGGGAACCGGGAAGGATGAGGGAACGGCCTGTTCAATCGGGACGACGGCGTCCGCCCCGGGCGGCATCATGGCCCCGGTCATGATCGGGGCGGCGGTCCCGGGGGCCAGTTCGGCGGGTGCGGCACCTGCCGGAACGGGGGCGACAACGCGCAGTTCGCTGCCACCGCCGGGCAAGTCGGCGCTGCGGACGGCGTAGCCGTCCATCTGCGAATTCGCGAAGGGCGGCAGGTCCAGCGGAGCCACCACGTCCGCCGCGAGTCCCCGGCCCAGCGCCGCGAGGAGCGGGAGCCGCTCAATCCGGTCCGGGGTGCGGAGCGGGGAGAGGAGCGTCCGGACCGATTCGCGGTGTGCTTCCACGGTGACGTGCCGTGCCTGGGTGCGGTGCATGCGTTGGTGACCCCTCGTCTTGAGCCTGTGACTGGGTTCGCCGGTCCGGCTCCCTGGCCCGGCTCCCCGGCCCGGCATGGTGGCCCGGCCCGTTAGGACTTCACGTCAACTCTAACCGTGTGGAAGCCGGTGGCCCCGTTGGGCGCAACGGGCGCGCGGTCCTCCACCTGCGCAGCGCCGTCGAGGTCCGTGGCGCGGACCTGGATCTCGTACTGGCCGGGGGTGAGCGGCATCCCCAGCTTCCACTGGTACCAGGTGTCCTTGGAGATCCCGGGGGCCAGCTCCGCCGGCTGCCATGGACCGCGGTTGACCCTGAGCTCCACCCGGCCGATCCCGGTGTGCTGGGCCCAGGCGACCCCGCCGAACGCCACAGTGCCGGCGCTCACGGAACGGCCGTCCCGGGGACCATCGATGCGGGAGGAGGTCTTGATGGGTCCCCGCTCGCTCCACCCGCGGGGCGTCCAGTATCCGACGTCGTCCGCGAAGCGCGTCACCTTGAGCTCGGTGACCCACTTGGTGGCCGAGACGTAGCCGTAGAGGCCGGGGACGACGAGCCGGGCCGGGAAGCCGTGTTCCAGCGGCAGCGGTTCGCCGTTCATCCCGATGGCCAGGAGCGCGTCCCGGTTGTCCGTCAGGACCTCCAGCGGCGTCCCGGCCGTCCAGCCGTCCGAGCTGCGGGACAGGACCATGTCCGCGCCGTCCTTGGGACCGGCGAGGGCCAGCAGGTCCCGGACCGGCCAGCCCAGCCACAGGGCATTGCCGATCAGGTCCCCGCCCACCTCATTGGAGACGCAGGCGATGGTGACATGCCGTTCGACCAGGGGCTTGGCGAGCAGCGTCGCGAAGTCCAGCGAGATTTCGCGCTCTACGAGCCCGGTGACCTTCAGGGTCCACTGGCCCGGGTCCAGCACCGGGACACGCAGTGCCGTATCGATCCGGTAGAAATCCTTGTTGGGGGTCACCAGCGGGCCCACCCCGTCCAGCCGGACCTCGGCTCCGGCCGGGATGGGCGGAGCCGGCGATGCCGGTGCGGGCAGCGCCAGTTTGCTGCGCAGTTCACTCACGACGGCGGCGGCCCCCCGGAATGTCGCGGCGAGCACGCCGGCGAGCACGGCCACGGCGGCCGTCCCGCCGAGCACCTGGAAGAAGCGGCGGCGGGAGGGCGGCCGGGCCGCTGCGGCAGAGTCGTCGGCAGCGGGGGCAGCGCCGTCGGCCGGCGTCGCTGCGCCTTCGCCCAAGAGTCCGGCATCGGCTTGCCACTCCCCCAGCCGGCGGATCAGCCAGCGCAGCAGGACCATGCCCACGACGGCGGCGAGCAGCGGAACGGGAACCGCATTCCCCGTCAGTTCGCTCCGGCCCAGCACGGCGGCCAGCCCCGCCACCCCGAAGACGGCGATGATGGCCACCCCGGCGAAGCGGCGCCGCAGCTCTGCGATTCCGGCCAGGGCGGCCAGCGCGGCGATCACGAGGCCCATGCCGCCGAGCAGGGCGATCTTGTCCGCCGTGCCGAAGAGCGAAATGGCCCAGTCCTTGACGCCCGGCGGGACCACATCGATCACGGCGCCCCCGACGGCCGTCACCGGCGAGAGCGAGGGACTCACGAGTCCTGCCGCGAGCTCCCCCAGGGCCAGCCCGGTGCCGACGGCCACAATTCCGGCCGCGGCCGCCCAGGCAGAGGCTTGCCGGTCCGTCATTCCCGGAACCGGGGTTCGCGGGCCGGGATTTGGACGTGTCTCCGGCTGCCCGGGCTGGGAGGTGTTCACGCTCCCAGCATAGGTTCGCGCCCGCCCCGGCGGCACCGCCCGCCGGGCAGTGCGCAAGCCGATGCACAATGCCGATGCACAATACAGTGCCCAATACGGGGCCCAACAGGAGTGATGCCGGCGCCGAGGTGGCGTAGCCTGACTTTATGAGTGTTCAGCTTGGTATGCCCCAGCCCCGCGCGGAGGACAGTTCCGGCGCGGGCACTACCGGCGCACAGTTGCCCGGGCGCCCGGCCGGGATGCCCGCCGGCCTCGTGGACCGCTACGGCCGCCGCGCCACCGACATGCGGCTTTCACTGACGGACAAATGCAACCTGCGCTGCACCTACTGCATGCCGGCCGAGGGCCTGGAGTGGCTGTCCAAGGCGGCCGTGATGTCCGCGGAGGAAATTGTCCGGATCGTGCGGATCGGCGTCGACATGCTGGGCGTGCGGGAACTGCGGCTCACTGGCGGTGAACCGCTGGTCCGGGCCGATCTGATGGACATCATTTCGGCGCTCCGCCACGCCCACCCTGACCTTCCGATCTCCATGACCACGAATGCTGTCGGCCTGGACAAGAAAGCCGCCGGGCTCAAGGCCGCCGGGTTGTCCCGGATCAACGTTTCGCTGGACTCGCTCCACGAGGAAACGTTCACCCAGCTGACCCGCCGCCCCTTCCTGAACAAAGTCCTGGCCGGCGTCGACGCCGCCTGGGCCGCCGGGCTGGGCCCCGTGAAGCTCAACGCCGTGCTCATGCGCGGCATCAACGACGTCGAGTCCCCCGCCCTGCTGGCATGGGCGCTGGACCGCGGCTACGAACTGCGCTTCATCGAGCAGATGCCGCTCGACGCCGACCACGGCTGGACCCGCCGGAACATGATCACCGCCGCGGAAATCCGTGAACTGCTCTCCGTCGACTACGTGCTCAGCACCGATCCGCGGGACCGCGACGGCGCCCCGGCCGAACGCTTCGAGGTCCGCGCCCGTGTGCCCGGCACGGCCGAGGCCACCGGTCCCGTGCTCGGAACCGTGGGGATCATCGCCTCCGTGACCGAGCCGTTCTGCTCCGATTGCCGCCGCACCCGCATCACGGCCGAGGGCAAGATCATGAGCTGCCTGTTCTCCCGCGAGGAAGTCGACCTGCTGGGGCTGCTCCGCGAGGGCGCCAGCGATGAACAGCTCGCCGAGCGCTGGCAGGATGCCATGTGGATCAAGCCCAAGGCCCACGGCATGGACCACGTCGGACTGGACGCGCCGGACTTCGTCCAGCCGGACCGCAGCATGAGCGCCATCGGAGGCTGAACCACCTGTGAACGTACGTTACTTCGCTGCCGCACGCGCTGCCGCCGGCGTCGACGAGGAGCGCTTTGAGCTCCCGGCGGACGCCACCGTCGACTCGCTGCTGGAGGCGATCCTCGCCGTCGAGCGCCCGGAGCCCCCGGCGGGCACCCCGCCGCTGGCGCGGCTGCTGTCCCGGAGCAGCTTCCTGCTCAACGAAGTGGCCGTGCGGAACCGTGCAGCGGCACTGAAGCCGGACGACGTCGTCGACGTGCTGCCGCCTTTCGCCGGCGGCTAGGCGGCCTGCCGGTTTTCCGGCCCTGGCCCCGCCGGATTTTTGGGATACCGCACACTCCCTGCCGCGCGTAGCTTGGAAGCATCCCCACAGCCCCGGGATCAGCAGCCGGAAGGACATAGCGATGTACACCTTGCAGATAGAACACGAAATCACGGATTTTGGCGTGTGGAAGGCGGCGTTCGACCGTGACCCGGTGAACCGTGCGGCGTCCGGGGTCACCGCCCACCGGATAAGCCGCCCGGTGGACGATCCCCGCTCCGTGGTGGTCGAACTCGACTTTGAGCGCCAGGACCAGGCGGAGGCATTCCTCGCCAAGCTGCACGCGAACGTCTGGAATTCCTCCGATGCCGCCCCCGCCCTGCTGAGTGCCCCGAAGACCCGGATCCTGGAGTCCGCACCCTGACAGGGACAGGGGCGCCAGCGTCAGCGCCCGGCTGCTACGCCACGGCCAGGGCCTCCCGCACGGTGTCCGCGACGGCGGCGGCGCCCGCTCTCGGCCATGGCCCCGCCAACGTGCCCACCGAAACCTCAATGCGGGGCGGCGACGAGTTTGGTGGGCACCCTGCGGCGACCGAAGCCCCCGCCGGAGGAATCGAAGACGGCCTTCACCTGGTCCGTCAGTCGACGGCGGCAGGCTGCGGTCGGGGTGAGGTGCGACAACGGTCTGGACATCGTCTTCGCACAGGACCTTTCTCGCATCGTTCGAAAACCACCCGCCACCCCACGTCATATCGGCGCAGCAGATCCGTGTAGGACTCCACGCCAGACAGCAGATGCGCCTCCGTACCCTTGAACCGAGACTGGGCTGACGGATCGATTGCACGGTCGCAGACAGCTCCGTCCGCTGTCGAGGGGTCCGCATACGCGGCGTTGTGGCGGTCGTTCCCGCCGCACGGCGGCGGGTGGCCCGCCAGGCCCGATCCGCCGCAGGGCGACGGCCTGCGGGCATCCGGGGCGAGCTGTCATAGCCCATGGCCGGCACGGCGCATGAGTCGCCTGGCCGCGAGGCCGGAGAGCAGCGCCACGGTGAGGGCCATGAGCAGGCCCGCAACCGCGTAGCTGCCCACAAGCACGGCCACGGGCGTGCGCTCATCCACCAGGGGCGAGGGCGCGAACGTCCACAGCAGGGCCCCCATCCATGCGCCCATGTTTGCCGGGATCCACCACACGCAGCGGGCCACGGTGCCACGCAGCACGAACCACTGCAGCGTGGGGATCGATGCAAGCAACACGACCGCGCCGAGTCCGGCGACCGCGAGGACCGGCGCTGAGCGCCAGTCGACGTCGAGGACGAACAACAGGCCCCCGACCGACCAGGCAAGGCCCGCCCCGGCAGCCGTCGCTGCAATCCACGGCCCCCGGGGCACCGGCGGGTCGGAGCCGAAGCCGATCCACTGGCCCAGACCGAAGAGGATCCCTTCGCCCACACCGGCGGCGATGGCCGCCGCATACAGGACAGGCCCCGGTGCCCCGGCCTGCGCCAGGGCGATGCCGACAACGGCCGGGACGGCGAACCCCAGGGTTTCCCCGACCGTCACGGCGAGCACCCAGCGCCGCAGGAACCTTCCCTTCACCTCCGCCGCCTCCATGCTGGATGTCCGCCGGCGGGATCAGGCTGCCACACCGTACGCGCCGTCGGCGACGGCGGCTGCGGGGTTTTCGTCTGCATTCCGGTCGTCCTTTCCTGTGTGCGGCCGGCGCATCGGCGTCCCGCCTCCCGGCTGAAGCGCTGCGCTTCCACGGCTGACTTCCTTCCGGGCCCGTAAGTCGAGGCGTACCGTGGCCTGCGGGGGACATATCGGCACGTCGGGATTGATATTGGGTTAGGAAGCGTCCCAACCTCCCTCAGATCAGGTGTGGGAGCGTCCCACGCTGTGAACCGTCAGGCGGGGATGACCGCGTCCGCGGCCGCCCGCCGGCAGACCGACGTCATGAAGGGCGTGAATTCGCTCGCGGCCCCGAGCCGAAGCCCGGCGCTGTGCGTCAGCACGCCGTCCTCCACCCGAAAAGTATGCCGGGACGTGCCGCGGTCGCTGCGCCGTTCCATCGTGAGGGTGCCCTCCAGCCAGTTGGCGCGCGCGGGCGCCTCCGGGGGAAGCCCCATGCTGTTGACGTGGTACCAGAGGGTGTCCGGGCGGTCCGGATCCATG
>DATIUQ010000182.1:0-3663 GCA_035466775.1 Arthrobacter sp. | reverse complement strand
CAGTGGTACATGCACATCTTCGCCAAGGAACAGCCGGACCTGAACTGGTCCAACCGCGAAATCCGCGACGACTTCCTCAAGACCCTGCGCTTCTGGTCCGACCGCGGCGTGGACGGCTTCCGCGTCGACGTCGCCCACGCGCTCACCAAGGACCTCACCGAGCCGCTGCTGTCCAAGGTCGAACTGAGCGAGGCCAACAGCGGCACCGACGGCTTCGACGACGGCTCGCACCCGTTCTGGGACCGCGACGAGGTCCACGAGATCTACGTCGAATGGCGCGAGGTCTTCAACGAGTACAACCCGCCGCGCACCGCCGTCGCCGAAGCCTGGGTCCACGCCAGCCGCCGCGGCCGCTACGCGAGCCCGGAGGGCCTGGGCCAGGCGTTCAACTTCGACCTCCTGCAGGCCGACTTCGACGCCGAGGAATTCCACGAGATCATCACCCGCAACCTCGCCGAAGCCACCGAGTCCGGTGCCTCCTCCACGTGGGTGTTCTCGAACCACGACGTCGTCCGGCACGCCACGCGCTACGGCCTGCCCAAGGGCGGCGGCAAGCACGCCAAGGGCCAGGACGGCAAGGGCTGGCTGCTGGCCGGCGCCCCGGCCGAGGAGCTCGACGTCGAACTCGGCCTGCGCCGTGCCCGTGCGGCCACCCAGCTGATGCTGGCACTGCCGGGCTCCGCATACCTCTACCAGGGCGAGGAGCTCGGCCTGCAGGAAGTCGCGGACATCCCCGATGACGAGCGCCAGGACCCGACCTTCTTCCGCAACAAGGGCGTGGAGATCGGCCGGGACGGCTGCCGTGTGCCGCTGCCCTGGGCCCCGGAGGGCACCTCCTTCGGATTCGGCGACGGCGGTGCGCACCTGCCGCAGCCGGCCTGGTTCGGCCGCTACGCCGTCGCAGCGGAGGACGGCGTCGAAGGTTCCACCCTGGAGTTCTACCGCCGGGCACTGAAGCTGCGCCGCGAACTGCAGACCTCGGAAGAATTGCAGTGGCTGGAATCCGGCAACGCCCACGTCCTGCACTTCAGCCGCCCCGGCGGCTGGCAGACCGTAACCAATTTCGGTGACATGCCCGTCGAGCTGCCCGCCGGTACGGTGCTCCTCAGCAGCGGACCCCTGGATGGGAACCTCCTGCCGGGCAGCACCACCGTCTGGCTGCGGTGAGCGGCACAGACGGAACGGTGCCGGCCGGCCAGCCGGCCCAGGAGCTGAACACTGCCCGGGAACTGATTTATGGCTGCATGGGCCTGGGCGGCAGCTGGTCGGCGGAGCCGTACTCGTCCGCGCAGGTGGACGAGGCGGCCGCCGCCGTCGACGCTGCCCTCGAAGCAGGCATCACGCTGTTCGACCATGCCGACATCTACCGCAGCGGCAAGTCCGAGGCGGTGTTCGGCGAGGTGCTGGCAAACAACCCCGGGCTGCGGCAACGAATCCGGCTGCAGACCAAATGCGGCATCCGGGTCAACGAGCAGGGCCTCGAGGGGTTCTACGACTTGAGCCGGGACGCCATCCTGGAACGCGTCAACGAAAGCCTCGACCGGCTGCGCACGGACTATGTCGACGTGCTGATGCTGCACCGCCCCGATCCACTGATGGACCCGGCGGAGGTTGCCTCCGCCGTCGGGCAGCTGATGGCGGAAGGCAAAGTCCGGGCGCTGGGCGTGTCCAACATGTCCGGGGCGCAAATCGAGGTCCTGCAGGACCGGCTTGAGACTCCCGTGGTCGCCAACCAGCTGGAGATGAGCCTGCTCAAACGCGCCTGGCTGGAGAGCACGGTGCTGGTCAACCACGCCGAGGGCACGGACTACAGCTTCCCGCACGGCACCGTGGAGCACTGCATCCGCCACGGGATCACCTTGCAGGCCTATGGCGCCCTGGCCCGGGGCCTCTACACCGGGGCGCCGGCTCCGGCGCCGTCGGCGGCGGAGGAAGCGACCACCGGGCTCGTGGCGCAGCTGGCGGCGGAGAAGAAGACCACCGGGGAATCGGTCCTGCTCGGCTGGCTGATGAAGCACCCGGCCGGCATCGCCCCCGTGATCGGCACCGCCAATCCGGACCGCATCCGCGCCTGCGCGGATGCTTCCGCGGTGGCTGCCTCCATGACCCGGACCGAGTGGTACCGGCTCTGGGTGACGGCGCGGGGCAGCAACATCCCCTGACCGACATGCAGGTGGCCTTCCGCGGTCTTCTCAAACAGCCGAAAAGAGGCCATGATTCTGCTACGCCGGTCCGGAACCGGCAAGGTCTCGTGAGTGGAGGGGAGGCAGACCCTTAACCGCGCCCCGTTGGGGCAAACCGGCGCGGTTTCGCCAGCGCTGCCCAGCGGATGCGCCCCCGGACGTCGGGCCCAGGACAGCGCTGGAGGCCACCGAAGTCCGACCACGAAAGGCTACCGAGATGTTCCAGCCCCACGATCGACGGTTTGCATTGGTTTCCGCCCTCATCCTGTTTCTCACCATGTCCACTTCGGCGTGTGGCGCGCAATCCGCACCCCCGGCCACTTCCCCAACCCCCTCCGACTCAGCCGCAGCAACGGCAACGGAGACGCCGTCGGCTTCGTCGGCTCCAGCCTCACCGACAGTAGCTCCCGTGGCCGTGGGACTTTGCGGGCCAGGAACGGCCCTCAACTTCGATCGCACCGCCTTCCCGGCGGCGCCGAAGATCGACAACAAGTGGTTTTCCCTGACGCCCGGTATGCAGTACACGACCACGGGAATGGTCACGAGTGCGGAGGGCGCCGTCGAGCGCACAGTGACCCACTCCGTGACGGGGCTTACCAAAGTGATTGACGGCGTCACGACCCAGGTGTTGTGGGACCGCGACTACGCCGACGGGGAACTGGTGGAATCCGAACTGGCCTTTTTTGCCCAGTCAAACAGCGGAGACGTCTGGCTCTTCGGGGAATATCCGGAAGAGTTCGAAAACGGTGAATTCACCGGTGCACCCGCCACCTTCCTGAGCGGCTTGTCCGGAGCCCAGGCGGGGATAGCGATGCTGGCCGAGCCCCGGGTCGGCACGCCAAGCTACGTGCAGGCCCATGCGCCTGCGGTGAACTTCCTCGACTGCGGCGGCGCGGTCCAGGAGAACCAGCAGACGTGTGTACCGACGGGATGCTACGACGATGTGCTGGTCATTGATGAACACAATCCGCTGGAACCGGAAGTAGGCCACCAGCAGAAGTACTATTCAGCAGGCACGGGGCTGGTGAAAGTGACAGCCGTGGGCGGGGACAAGCAGGAGACCCTGGACCTCGTCAAGGTCGAACAGCTCTCCGACGCCGGGCTGAAGGACATCAACCAGCAGGCGCTGATCCTCGACCAGCACGCCTACCAGGTAAACGCCGATTACGCCCGGACCGCCAACGCCGAA
The DNA here is from genome assembly GCA_035466775.1 of Arthrobacter sp. GTDB lineage: Bacteria > Actinomycetota > Actinomycetes > Actinomycetales > Micrococcaceae > Arthrobacter. The sequence goes on along the minus strand of DATIUQ010000182.1, from coordinate 291 downwards.
CTCGCAACAACGACCTCCGGCGGCAAGTGAGAGGCTTCGGCGACTGTCCCCGCCGCCAGCCGCGCGGTCCGGAAGCGGGCGCCTCCGCGTGATTTTGGTCGTATTGGTCGCCTCCGGGGGCCGGAATACTTCGCGGGAGGCACCCCGGAACGGCTAGCGTAGATACATGACCTCAACCACCACCGCCGGGACCGTCCGGCCTCAACGCAACATTCCGGCCGAAATCGCCCGCTCCTGGCTGCTGGTGAACGCAATGAAGACCGAACTCTTCGACCAGTCGGCCGTGTCCCG
>DATIUQ010000181.1:0-8225 GCA_035466775.1 Arthrobacter sp. | reverse complement strand
CAAAATCAGCCCGACCTTCAAGTCCCCGAGCTACGCCACCATCGCGGCGGCCATCGCCGCCGCGGGGTTCTACGTCATCACCCGGACCACCTCCGAGAACGCCTTGTGGGACACCATCACCGCGCTCGGCATGATGATCTGTTTCTACTACGGCATCACCGCCCTGGCCTGCGTCTGGTTCTTCCGGGCCGAGGCCTTCAGCGGGGCGCGGGCGTTCTTCTTCAAGTTCCTCTCGCCGCTCCTGGGCGGCGTCATCCTGCTGGTGATGTTCTTCAAGACCGCCTATGACTCCATGGACCCGGCCTATGGGTCCGGATCCTCCGTCGGCGGGATTGGCCTCGTGTTCATCCTGGGCATGGGCGTGATCCTGCTGGGTGTGGTGCTCATGCTGGTCATGTACAAGATCCGCCCGGAGTTCTTCAAGGGCAAGGTCCTGCCGAGGGGTTAGTAGCCCACGGCCGTCGCGCACCAGGGAGGTCCTCCGACCGCCGCCATTGGAAAGTAAGCACACTTACCAATAGGCTGGCGGGAGGGGGACCTTCCCCCGTTCGGAACCAGAACGAGGTGGCAGCATGTCGGATCCAGCGAACATCAGCAAAGTCACGGACATCATCAACCATTCACGGATCGGGATGTTCACCACCGTCAATGAAGACGGCGCGCTGGTCAGCCGGCCGCTGGCCGTCCAGGACGTGCTGGACGACGGCGACATGTGGTTCTTCACGTCCGCCACCACTTCCCAGGTGGCCCATGTCCGGGCTCATCCGCGCGTCAACGTGTCCTTCGGCAAGGGCACGGAGTGGGTGTCGGTGGCCGGAACGGCGCACGTTGTCACCGACCGCCAGAAGATCCACGAACTCTGGAACCAGATGGTGGAGGCCTGGTTCCCGGACGGCCCGGACACCCCGGAGGTGGTGCTGCTGCACGTCGACTCCGACTCCGCCGAATACTGGACCAGCCCGGGCGGGACCGCCGCCACGGTGCTGCAGTGGGTCAAGTCCAAGGTCACGAACAGCCGGATGAGCGTCGGCGAAAGCGGCACGGTGGAACTCTAGGACCGGTGCCCCGGCAGGGCCCCGGATGCGCCGGGCATGCCGGCGCCGGGCTAGTCAATGATCTTCAGCCCGGTGGCCCAGTTGAAATCCCCGTACGCGGGGTTGGCCTGCAGGGCCATGACGAGGAGCTGGAATCCCTCGAGCTCCCGGGCATGCCTCAGCCCGCCAACCCGTAAGGGACGGAGTCCGGCCGCGGCAGCGAACGACGCGACGGCGTTGGCTGCGTCCTCGGAGTCCGAGGCGATGAAGACATCCAATGGCATCCCGCCCTTGGCCCCGGCCGTCAGCGGGCCGGCGAACGTGGTGTTGAAGGCCTTGACCACCTGGGCGCCCGGCAACAGGGCGGCAATTTCCTCGGCGGCCGAGGACCCCGGTTTGACGGTGAGGGAATCGAAGGTCTCCGGGTCAGTCGGGTTGCTGATCTCCACAACGGTCTTCCCGCTCAGGGTGTCGCCGTAGTGCGTCGCGACTTCCTGGGCCGGTCCGAAGTAGAGGGCCAGCACCACGATGTCCCCCTCCGGGATATCGCCGAGTCCACCGGAGGTGGTGTCAGCGCCCAGCTCGGCCGCCAATTTGGCTGCGTGCTCCGGTGACCGGCTGAGGATCTGGAGCGAGCGTCCGGCTGCCACGGCGCGGGTTCCGATCGCCCGGGCCATGTTGCCGCTGCCGATGATGGTGATGTCCGTCATGGGGCTTCCTTCCGGGGACGACCGTGGAATGCAGGGATCTGGGGCTCAGCAGGTGGCGTGCGCAGTGTCAGCCGAGCGCCGGACCCGCCGTCGGAAGTCCGGCGGGGCGGGACGGCGCGTCGGGACGGACTCCGGCGGCCCGTTCGGCGTCGGCGAGGGCCTGTTCCAGCCGGTCAACGGCCGGGGCATAAGCGGCGTCCGTGCCGCTACGGAGCCGCTCTGCGGCCTTCATCGCCCGGATCAGGGCGGCGGTCTCCGGCTGGCGCGGGTCGCTCATGGCCGGGTAGTCGATGCTGTGCGCGGGGTCCAGTTCGTAGCGCTGCCATCGGGCCAGGACGCTGCGGTGCCGGGCCGCGGCCTCCTCGTTGCTGGCGGCGATGTCCCGGGAGGCGCGCCGGGCCTCCTGCCGGCTGAGGACCCGGGGCGTCCAGAGGTAGGAGGCGGACGCGGCGGTCGCTGCGAGCACTCCGAGCAGCAGGCCCGCCCACGGTGCCGCCAGGGCGGGGAGGATCACCGCCGGCGCAACAATGGCGAGTCCGGCAAAAGCATCCCAGAACACCGAGTCCGGCAGGCCGTCGCTGCCCTCGGCCAGATGCTTCCTGATGAGAAAAACGCAGGCCCCTGATGCGCACACGACAATAACGGCCAGGGCAAACAACTGCCATAGCGGGAAGGGGGCGGGCTCGAACAGGAAAGGCATTCCAACACCTCCAGGGATCCGGCCCGGGCGGGCGCGGTTCCGATGATTCCATTGGAATCCATGGAGGGCGGGCCGTCAATGGCCCCGGAACTGTGCGGGGGCCCGGTGTGGTGGGTCCGGTTCACACCCGGGGCCGTCCCGGCGTAGCCTAGGGCCCATGCGACTGAAAATGTGCAGTATCCACGTCAAGGACCCCGCCGCCGCCTTCGAGTTCTACACCGGAATCCTGGGCTTCGAGAGCCTCCTGGCCATGCCCGAGCACAACCTGTTCATCGTGAAAGACCCGGCCGGGTCCGGCGGCGGATCAGCCGGGCTTCTGCTGGAGCCCAGCGACAACCCCATCGGGGCCGCCTACATGAACGGCTGCCACGACGCCGGGATGCCTGCCATTGTCTTCGGCGTGCCGGATGTCCGGGCGGAGTTCAAGCGGCTCACGGCCAAGGGCGTGATTTTCCAGGGCGAGCCATCCGACGGTCCCGGCGGCACCACGGCGGTGTTCGACGACGGGTGCGGGAACTTCGTCCAACTCCACCAGGACTAGCCTCGCCGTTTCGATGGTTCCCTGCCGGCTCGACGGTTCGCAGCGTCGAGCGTGCACGGAACCGTCGAAACGGCCTCGGCTACTCGGCCGAGGCGCGTGCCTTCTTGGCGTCTTTCTTCGCAGCCTCGTCCTTGACCCGCTGGGCTTCGGCGCGGACGGCGGCGTGGGTGGAGCGTTCGGCGACCAGCCAGGCCGGGGGAGCCTGCAGCAGCGCGGTGATTTCCGCCGTCGTGAGCGCCTCCTCAACGCCCCCGCGGGCCAGGCCGCTGATGGAGACGTTGAGCTTCTGCGCGACCACCGGGCGGGGGTGCGGGCCGTTGCGGCGCAGTTCCGCCAGCCACTCCGGCGGGTTGGCCTGGAGCTCGGCGAAATCGGCGCGGCTGATGACCGAATCCTGGAACTCCTGGGGTGTTGCGGGCAGGTAGATGCCAAGCTTCTTGGCAACGGTGGCCGGCTTCATGGACTGGGAGTTTGCAGAGGTCATGCTTCAAGGGTATCCGGCCAGAGGCTGGCTGGGCACCGGCACTGAACACTGACACCCGCCACGCGCCGGGCCGGGCGGTACTGTGAACATGTGTCCGCAGCAGAAGAAGCACCCCAGACCCCCGACGAAACCGCCGCCGAACCGGCCGAAGCGCCCGTGCGGGAGTTGCGTTTCGCCTACGTCGCCGGCGTCACCCCGGGCAAGTGGGTCCGGCGCTGGGAAGAGCGGATGCTGGATGTGCCGCTGCGCTCCTTTATGTCCGACGACGGCGCGCAGCTCACAGTGCTGCGGGACGGTTCCGCGGACCTGAGCTTCGTCCGGCTGCCGGTGGAGCGGGAGGGCCTGAGTGTCATCCCGCTGTACGAGGAACAGCCCGTGGTGGTGGCGCCCAAGGGGCATGAGATCTCAGTGTTCGAGGAGGTGGCCCTGGCGGACCTTTCGAACGAGACGTTCCTGGACGTGGCTGAACTCGGCGGACCGGAAATGGCGCTGCAGGTGGTGGCCACCGGCGCCGGCCTGGTGATCCTGCCGATGTCGGTCGCACGGCACTTCAACGTCAAGGACACCGTGGCGCGGAAGCTCACGGGTGCACCCGCAACGGAGATCGCCCTGGCCTGGCCCAGCGACAGCACGGATGAGGTGATCGAGGAGTTCATCGGGATCGTTCGCGGCCGCACCGCCGCGAGCTCCCGGCAGCCCTCGGCCCAGCAGGACAAGCCCAAGAAGGAACCGAAGCCGGACCGGCGGGGTCCCGCCGTCAAGAAGCCCAAGGTGGCGCAGCGCTACGCGCCGAACCCGGACAAGGGCCGCGGCAAGGGATCGCGGAAGAAGGGCAAGCGCTAAGGCGCTGCCTCAAGAACCCCGGCCGCTACTTGGCGCAGGCGTCCTGCAGGGCCTTGACGGAGTCGGCCGGAACCTGGTCGCCGGAATCGGCGATCTGGCGCAGCGGGGTGGTGATCTCGGCGGGGGCGCCTGCGGTCTCCGCGCCGGCAACCAGACCGCCGAGCAGTTCCTTGTCCTGGACACTGACCAGGCCGTCCTCGACGAGGGCACAGGCCTGCTTTTTCACTTCACTGCCGGCCGCCGTGGCCACCTGGGACGCGCCGTCGCTGACGGCCTTGTTCGCGGCGTCCTGCACCTGGCCGCAGCCGGTCAGGGCAATCATGAGGGCGGCAGCGGACAGGGCGGCGAGGCGAAGTTTCATGCGTCCAGCCTAACAAGGGCAGTTGGTGCCGGTTACTCAACCACGGGAAGAGAAGGTGGTGTTCGCCGTCCCCGCTCCTCTGCAGCCGTCCGCGCGTACGACGTCGAGACCCTGCGGTAGACCGGTGTCAGGAAGGCCAGCAGCGCGGCCGCGATCATGATGACCCCGGCCACCAGGAACACCAGGGCGATGCCGCGCGAAGTGCCCTCGCCCAGCAGCGGGGCCAGCTGGGCGGCACCTTCCGCGGTCCGCGCGTACGGGATGATCCAGACCTGGGCGATCGGCGCAATGAGGAACGCGGTGATCGGCGCTGCCGCGGACTCGAACGCCATGGCGAATCCGAAGACCCGGCCTTGCCGGTTGAGGGGCACCACCTGCTGGATGATCGTCTGCTCGGCGGCCTCCACGAAGGGCACCAGCACCAGGTACAACCAGATGCCCGCAATGTAGAGCCACGCCCACTCCCGCAGCGTGAACACCGCACCCAGGACCCCCATCACGATCACCGCGATGAGCATGGTGCGCAACGGATTGGACCCGAGCCCGAATTTGCCGATCAGCGCGCCGCCCACGATGAACCCCGTGGCGCCGAGCGCAAAGTAGGTCCCCCACAGCTCCACGGGGAACATTTCCAGGCCGTAGGGATCCATCAACGCCATGTAAACGCCGCCGATGAAGTTGTTGAACGTGGAAAACACGATCAGCGCGAACAGCCCGGAAATGGCCAGGACGGCGGCGAGGGAGCCGCGCAGGTCGAAGCCGCCGTGCGCGTCCGTGGCGGCCGCGCGCACCTCCTCGGGCATACGCAGCACAAACAGGTGCACGAATGCCAGCGCCGTGAGCATGACGGCGACGGCGATTGTCCAGCCCATCCCCAGCAGCCCGACCGACAGCCCGGAGAGCACCGAGGTGACGATGAACATCAGTCCCTGCACCATGCCCACCAGCCCGTTGGCGTTGGCCCGCCGGTCCGGTTCGATGAGGATCGTGACCGTGGTGGAAAGGGCAATGTTGCGCATGTTTTCCACCACGGCGCCGATCAGGATGACCAAGGTGAAGACCCAGAACCACGGCTGCGCCAGGTCCAGCAGCGCGGCGGCGGGTGTCAGCAGGAACATGGCCCCGGCGAGCACGAACATCACGAGGGTGAACCCGGCGGCGAAGCGCATCACGGACAGCTTGCGGTAGCGGTCCACAAAGGTGCCGAAGCTGATGCTGGAAAGGGCGATCAACAGCATGTACGCCCCGCCGATCACCCCCGTGGCGATCACGTTGCGCGTCTCCAGGTACACCCAGAACGTCAGGGCGAACCACAGGTAGCTGGTGGTGACGTTGGCAAGGGCGGTGTTCACCAGGATCCCGGCGAAGGTGCGGAACCGCTGTGCCGGACTGCGCAGCGACGTGTCGATGTTGTCGGGGGTGGCGGGATCGGCCAGGCCGGGGGTCGCGCCGTCGTCGGCAGGAGTGGACGTGACGGCCGGGTCCTCGGGGAGGCCAGCGTTGCCGTCGGGAGCCGCAGCGGCCCCGGGCGGGGCCGGTTCCTGCTCGGTCATGGGTCCCAGTGTACTGAGAACCAGCTGGTGCCGACACGGTCGCGGGCCGTCGGGAAGCGTTGGCGCAGGAACGAAAGCCTCGAGTATTCATCCGCAAGCCGGAATCCCAGTTTGTGACGGAAGGAAACCTGCAGGAAACGCTAAATTCCTGACGCGCCGGTAGTCCGGTAGCGACAGGAACTTGGCGCCGCGCGAGATGGAAGGCGTCTCGGCGGGGTTTGCCAGAAAGGGCCTGGCAGGCGTTGCGGTCCGGCGGGCGGGACGTGGGGTCCCGCCCGCCGGCGTCGTCTTAGCCGAAGCTGGCGACGTAGCTGGGCACCCCGACGGCGTCCGTCGAGACCGGCGCGCCGGTGTCGTTGATGACATGGTCCAGGGTTCCGGCGCCGAGGTTGACGGTCAGCAGTCCGTGCAGCTTTACCCCGGGCGTGACCGGTACCTCGAAGCCGCGGGTGGCGTGGATTGTGGGATCCACGTTGTTGTAGACGTAGCTTCCCCCGCCCCAGAGTTCATGGGTCTTGACGTCGTCGGCGATCTTGTAGCCGGCCCAGCCAAGGACTCCGTCGTGCTGCCAGGCGGCCTGGTTGGGCGCGTCGTAGGGCAGTTCGTTCTGGAAGAACACCGTCTTGCCGTGTTCACCGTTCCAGATGACGTTGTACTGCTGATAGTGCTCCACGAACAAGCCGGTGGCGGTGACATGGTCGCCGTTGATGATGACGCCGTTGTCCGCCGTGTTGGTGGTCCAGCCGACGCCGTTGCCGTGGTCCGCCCGCCAGGCCCAGATGTGGTCCAGGAGCACGTTGTCGCTGTTGACTTCCAGGCTGATCGAGGCCTTGCCCACGTGCGGGCCGCCAATGCGGAAGAACACGTCATGCAGCGTGGTGGGGTTGGCGGGGTCGCTGTGATTCAGTGACTTCTGGGCACCGCCGCTGGCGGAATTCGCGGCCTTGCCGATGCGCATCAGAGCGGGCGAGTTCACCGCGCCGGCGTCCACCGTGACGGCCGCGATGTCGACGCCGGGGACATCCGCGACGGTCAGCGGCACGGCGCCGTTGACTGCGGTGAGCGTAGCCATGCCGAGGCCGAGCACGACGGTGTTGGCACGCTTGACCTCAATGCTCTGGTCGATGTCGTAGACCCCCGGCGTCAGCAGCAGGTTCTTGCCGCGGGCCAGCTGGGAGTTGATGGTCGAGACCGAATCGCCGGGCTTGGCAACGAAGAAGTCGGAGAGCGGGATGCTGCGGCCCGCCGTCGGACCGTTTTCCCACGTGGTCCCGGAAGAGTCCTTGCGGACCGCGGGAACGAAGACGCCGTACTGGCCTGCGGCGTCGATGGTGAGGTACGGCTTCTCCCGGCTCACCGGGGTGCTCGCGAGGTTGGTGTACGGCGGATTCGGGAAGGACTGCGCCGGGGCACCGTCGACGCCGGAGAAGACCTGGTTCCAGACTCCGTTGGACCAGTCACCGATGCTGCTGTCACGAACGAAATATTGCTGCTGCGAACCGTTGATCACGGCGCCGGTCTTGGAGTCGGAAATGAACCCTCCGCTGGCATACTGCGGTCCGGCGGTGCAGTAGTCCATCAGGGACAGGTTGCCGCCGGTGATGTTGACCCGCCGCATGGGGGAGGCCTGCGAGGCAGCCCAGAAGTTCGCCGAACTCCGGCAACCGTCGAGGCCGGTGACGTTGATAGTGAGGTTGGACAAGGAGCGCCAGAAATTGTTCAGCGCGATGCAGTTGTCCGCGGTCAGGCACCGGTTGTACACGTCAACGTGCCCGTTGATGGTGACATCCGTGGGCGAGGCGCCCAGGCCCGCAACCTCGGTCGAGTAGCCGACCTGGACGATCAGGGGCTCCTCGGCGGTGCCATAGGTGCCGGGCTTGAACAAAAGTGAGTACCGCTTGGAACCCATTTCGTCGTCGACCTGTGCGGCCGCAATGGCGTCGACGGTGGCCTGGATCTCGGCCACGGGCATGCTGGGGTCGAAGATCCGGACATTGGG
>DATIUQ010000180.1:0-7258 GCA_035466775.1 Arthrobacter sp. | reverse complement strand
GCGGAAGCTGCCGGTCAACGTCGTCAAGATCGACAAGAGCCTGATCGACGGGCTGGGCTCAGATGCGGACGAGAGCAAATTCGTGGAGGCGGTGCTTCATCTCATCCACGCCTGCGGGCTCAAGGCTGTGGCCGAGGGCATAGAGACGGCGGAACAGGCCGCCGAGCTGGTCCGGCTGGGCTGCTCAAGCGGCCAGGGCTATTACTTCGGCCGGCCAGTCCCGGCGTCGGAGATCGAGGCGCTGATAGGGCCGGGGCGCCTGGCCTTGGGGTAGCCCGTAGTGTGTTCGAGTGAATTTAATAGGAAAGGCGGGTACCCGAAGTCTCCTTCCGGTACCCGCCGTTCTTTTCCAGCCTTAGACGCTCGGTGTAGCGTCCGGCCACCAGCCCACGTTGGGAGCCGTGTCCGGCCACCAACCGACAGCCGAGAGCGAACCCTGCGGGTTCGTATCGGGCCACCAGCCCACGTTGGGGTTCGTGTCGGGCCACCAACCCACCGCGACGACGGATTCCTGGCCGGAATTGCTGCCGGCGGCCGAGACGGCGGCGGTTGCGGACATACCCGCAGCAGCCAGCGCACCGGCAACTAGGAGTGTAGCGAGGGTTTTCTTCATGAAGACTCCTGATACGTAAGGGGCTGATGTGACTCGTGTGATGCGAGTTCAGTATAGAGGCAGCCGACACGCCCTAGGATAACGATTTGCCTCGGAAGGCGGAACCTTGTGTTATTCGCGCGTAGCTGTGTGACTCCTGCGCAAATCCTTGGCGGCTCTTGCTTGCGGGCCTTGGCGACTTTCAGTCGTGTGGCAACGGATAATGGACTCATGCAACAAAACTCCGTTTCGCCGTCGTATGTCGCCGCCGAGTTACAGGCCCGCGACCTTCGCGAGAATCACGACTTCGGTGAAGCAGCAAGTAGCGCCCAGACCGCCGCGGACATCGCCATGCGTGACGGGGACGTTGAATCTTGGCGCCTCATGACGTTCTTTAGGGCGGAGTGCCTTCTCGCCGCAGGCCAATTCGAGGACTGCGCCGATGTCGCGACGAGTCTCATCGAGCAAACGCATACGACATCAACGCAGCTGATTGCCCAGGTGCACATACTGCGGGCAAAAGCCCATCAGGGCACTGGACTGTTGGAAAGCGCGGCTGCGGAGGCGCGGGCCGCGGCTGAGATGACCACAGAGGAAGCCGACGTCGAAATCAATGTCAAGGCGCGGCAGGCTCTCATCGCAGCCCTCGCTGACAGCGGCAAGATTGAAGAGGCTTGGGTCGAGAGTCTGATAATGGCGGATTCCGTTGCGGCAGAAGTCGATGATCAACTGCTGGGAAAGGCGTACTGGGTCATCGGCAATGTCGCGTTCCTCTGCAACAAAGTGAGGGAAGGCCTGCATTATCACGAGCTCGCTGCCGAGACTTTGTCGCCAGCCAGGAACCTCGACGTCTGGGCCAAGTTCAACAAGGCCTCGGCAGCCATGCGCCTCGCCGCTGACGTCGCGGATTCCGACACTCTGCGGTGCATCGAACGTGCGGAACTGGCCACCGACGTTATTGGTGGCTCAGAGGACGACCACATCCTGCTCAGGTTGAACCGTGGCCATTGGAATTATCTGGCTGGAGACATGAAGACCGCAATCGAACTCCTCGAAGCCGTCTGCGCTGACGCAGACAAAACTGTGCCCCAGATCCTGGGCGAGGCGTGCCTGCTCTTGGGGCGGGCTTATTCGGCGACGGGCGACCAGGAACAGGCCGCCGCATACCTGCTCCAAGCCGCGGAGCACTTCGAAATGGCCGGCGCACCGCAACGTGCCGACCAGGCCCGGGAGTACCTAGCAGCCTAAGTCCGAGGCCGTCTGGCTGGGTCCCCCGCCGGCCAATGGCGCCGCCTGCCAAGGAACAGGCCCCCGCGTTCTCCTCGGATGGATATATCGGGACTATGTCCAGTGCTCGCAGCTACAGCTGGGCATGTCCCGCTGGCCCCCTGGCACCCCGCTGGACATGCCCTCCGGGTGCACCCACGGATGGACATAGGGGGACTATGTCCATTGGCCGAGCCTAGGGCTGGGCATGTCCCGTGGCGGGAGCCGTGGTCGAGGCAGTCTTGCGGCCGAGGAACACCGCGGCGCCACCAACCACCAGGCTCAGCACCAGCAGCACCCACCCGGCGACGGTGAGGCCCGATCCGAGGGCCACCTGGCCGGCGTCGAGAGTCGGGGCGGACAGCATCGAATCGATCGCCGCGTTTCCCCACAGCCTGACTGCCGCGAAGAGCAGGGGCACGGCCCACAGCGCCCAGCGCAGTCCCTTGCGTGCCACGTTCGTGCCGATGAGCAGGAGCCAGGTGAAACCGAAGATCAGCGGGAACAGCGTGCCGGCGGTTTTGTGGATGTAGTTGAGCTGACCGCGGGCGTCCTCGTCCATCGCGGAGCGCAGCTGCTCCACATAGGCCGCGTCGAAGCCCCCGATCAGGGAGTCCGGCATGGCGGCGCCGCCGCTGAGCTGCGTGAGCTGGTTCAGCGTGAGCAGGTGGAGGTACCAGAACAGGAACAGGCTGGCCACAACACCGGCAATCAGGATCAGATTGCTGTTGCTCTGTGCCTTCTGTGGGGTCCGGCTGGTGCTCGGGTTGATCACCGACGGCAGCTGTTGTTGGGGGACGACGGCGTTCGCGCCGTGCTTCTTGATCCGCTGTGCGGGTGTCTTGGCCATGGCTCCATTATCGCCCGGGCACACGAGCTGCCGGGCGCCGGGACCCGCGGGGCCGTCTGCCTGTTCACTGCCGGCAGGCGCCGATAGGCTGGAGCGCGTGACCGAACTAGGAAAGCACCGGCTCGGCCGGCACAGCTCCGCTGAACTCAACCCCGCCCTGGATGACTACCAGCTCGCCGAGGCCCTCGTGCGCGAGGCCGGGACCCTGGCGCTCCTCATGCGGCAGGCCGGTTTGGAGGGCCGGCAGAAGACGTCGATTTCCGACGTCGTCACGGCCGCGGACCACGCGGCCGAGGCCTATGTGCTGGAACAGCTCCAGCGCTGCCGGCCCGACGACGGCATCCTCGGCGAAGAGGGCGCGTCCGTGGACGGCACCAGTGGCCGCACCTGGGTCATCGACCCGGTGGACGGGACGTACAACTTCCTGCACGGATCCACCTACTGGTGCTCCGCCATCGCCCTCAAGGACTCCTCCGGGGTGGTGCTCGGCGGAATCTTCCAGCCCGAGGAGGACAAGCTCTGGCTCGGCGGAACGGCCAGGCCGGCAACCCTCAACGGCGAACGCCTGACCACTTTCGGCGCGGCGGGGGCTCCCGGCACCGGGCGTTCCGACACCCCGTTGTCCGAACTCGGCGCCGCGACCTACATCCACCCCACCTGGCTCGCCGACCCGCTGTGCGCCATGCCCTGGCACGCCGCCGCGACCTCCGCCGCCGCGCTGCGCATGTTCGGCTCCGGGTCCTGCGACCTCAGCCGCGTGGCCGACGGCGAACTGGGCTGCTGGTTCCAGCACAGCTGCCCGGAATGGGACTGGCTGCCGGGGAAAGCCATCGTCCTCGCGGCCGGCGGCGCGGCCGACGTCGTACGGGTCAACGGACTGGACTGGTTCCTCGCCGGAGGCACGACGGCGGTCCGTCACCTGCGCGCCGCCCTGGAGTCAGGCTCTGTGGGCTAGGTTCAGGACTCCGCGCGAGGGGACATGCCCAGTCTCCGTACCCGGGACAGGGCATGTCCGAGGCCCGGTCCAATCTCGGGGGGGCTATGACCATCTCTGCCGAGACCTCCGGGGGACATGCTCATTCTTGGCCGCGGGTCGTGGACACAGTGGTGATATGTCCAGTGGCCGCGGGCAAGGCGGGGCATGCTCAAAGGTCTCGCACCGGGCCCGGGGAACATGCCCAATCACCGCCTGGGACCAAGAGGGACATGCTCATTCTTGGCAGCGGGGCGTGGACACAGTGGTGATATGTCCAGTGCTCGCGGGCAGGGGAGGGCATGTCCCGAGGGGGCGGACCTGACTGTCAGCGGCACCGCCTAGACTTGTTAACACCATGGATATGTTGTTTGACCCTTACGCCGACGGACCCTTCCAAGCTGCCTCGAACACGGCGGCGCGCACCAAAACGCCCGCCGGCCATGGGATCGCGGCACTGGATTCCGCCCCGCATTCTGCCCCCGGCGCCGGGTCCAGCGGCAGCCACGGGGACCACCCGGCAGGGGAATCGGACCACCACCGGCTCCCGGGCGCGGCTGAGCTCCTCGAGGGGCTGAACCCGCAGCAGGAGGAGGCCGTCAAACACGCCGGCAGCGCCCTGCTGATCGTCGCCGGCGCCGGCTCGGGCAAGACCCGCGTGCTCAGCAACCGCATCGGCTACCTGATCGCCACACGACGCGCGCACCACGGCGAGATCCTGGCCATCACCTTCACCAATAAGGCTGCCGCCGAAATGCGCGAGCGGGTAGAAGCCCTGGTGGGCGCCAGGGCCAAGACCATGTGGGTCTCCACGTTCCACTCCTCCTGCGTCCGGATCCTGCGCCGCGAAGCCAAGAATGTCGGGCTCAACTCCAATTTTTCCATCTACGATTCCGCGGACTCGCTGCGCCTCATCACCCTCGTGGCCAAGAACCTGGACTTGGACCCGAAGCGCTTCGCTCCCAAAGCCATTCAGCACAAGATTTCAGCGCTCAAGAACGAGCTGATCGACGCCGACAGCTACTCCTCCAGCGCCAACCACAACGACCCCTTCGAGCAGGCCGTCGCCGAGGTTTTCAAGGGCTACACGCAGCGGCTGCGCCAGGCCAACGCCATGGACTTCGATGACCTCATCGCCGAGACCGTCTACATGTTCCGTGCCTTCCCTGCGCTCGCCGAATCCTACCGGCGCCGGTTCCGGCATGTCCTGGTCGACGAATACCAGGACACTAACCACGCCCAGTACGCCCTCGTGCGCGAGATCGTCGGCGAAGGCCCCGGCGCGGCCGAGCTGACCGTCGTGGGCGACTCCGACCAGTCCATCTACGCCTTCCGCGGCGCCGACATCCGCAACATCGTGGAGTTCGAGAAGGACTACCCGGACGCCCGCACCATCAAGCTCGAGCAGAACTACCGCTCCACCCAGACAATCCTCAGCGCCGCCAACTCGGTCATCTCCCGCAACCCCAACCGGCCGGAGAAAAGGCTGTGGACGGCGGAGGGCGACGGCGAGAAGATCGTCGGCTACGTTGGCGAGAACGAACACGACGAAGCCCAGTTCATCGCCAAGGAAATCGACCGCCTGCAGGATGAGGGAGACCTCCGCCCCGGCGACGTCGCCATCTTCTACCGCACCAACGCCCAGTCACGCTCCATCGAGGATGTCCTTGTCCGCGTCGGGCTCCCGTACAAGGTGGTCGGCGGAACCCGGTTCTACGAGCGCAAGGAAATCAAGGACGCGCTCGCCTACCTGCGCGTCCTGGTCAACCCGGACGACGACGTCAACCTCCGCCGCATCCTGAACGAGCCCAAACGCGGCATCGGCGACCGGGCCGAGGGCGCCGTCGCCTCCCTCGCGCAGCGCGACCGGATCTCGTTTATGGCCGCGGCCCGCCGCGCCGACGAGGCGCCCGGCATGGCCACCCGCTCCGTCAACGCGGTCCAGGGCTTCGTGAAGTTGCTCGACGACCTCGCCGAGGTGGCCTCCGGATCCGGCGCTGCCGCAGCCCTGGAGGCCGTCCTCGAACAGACCGGCTACCTCGCAACCCTTCGCTCCAGCACCGACCCGCAGGACGAGTCCCGGGTGGAGAACCTGGCCGAACTCGTCGCCGTCGTGCGGGAATACGAGCGGGACAACCCCGAAGGATCCCTCGGCGCCTTCCTGGAAGGCGTCTCCCTCGTGGCCGACGCCGACCAGATCCCGGACGCCCCCGCGGGCAGCCCCGACCAGGTGGCCGCCGCCGTCGCCGAAGCCAAGCGGCTGGGTGTGGTCACGCTGATGACCCTGCACACAGCGAAGGGGCTGGAGTTCCCGGTGGTGTTCCTGACCGGCATGGAGCACGGGCTGTTCCCGCACCAGCGCTCCGCCACCGACCCCAAGGAACTGGCCGAGGAACGCCGCCTGGCCTACGTGGGCCTGACCCGGGCCCGGAAGCGCCTGTACCTGACCCGCTCCGAGGTGCGCAGCATGTGGGGCCAGAGCCAGTACAACCCGGCCAGCCAGTTCATCGAGGAAATCCCGGCCGAGCTGGTGGAGTGGAAACGCGAGGGCTCCACCCGCCAGGCCGGCGGCTGGGGGAGCGGCGGCTCCATCGGCTCGAGCCGGTACGGCGGATCGTTCTGGGGCGCCGGCACGGCACGCGGCACGGATGCCAGCCCCTCGGCCGGCTTCAACGCCGATGTTCCTGCGGCCATCGCCAAGAACCGGGTCCAGCCGCAGAAGGAGGTCGTCGCCGTCAGTGTGGGCGACAAGGTCAACCACACAAGCTTCGGCAACGGCACCGTGCTGGCCGTCGAGGGTGCCGGGGACAAGACCGTCGCCAAGGTGAAGTTCACCGTCGGCGAGAAGCGGCTCCTGCTCCGCTACGCCCCGCTGACGAAGCTCGACGCCTGACACCTGCTCGACGCCGACGCCGACGCCTGACGGAGCCCGGCGCCCCAGGACCCCCGGCGCCCCAAGGCATCCGGCGTCGGGGGCGAGGGCGTCCGGGGGCTGACGGGGTCAGCCGCGGGCACCCGGCATTCCTGCAGGCATAATGGAGCCCATGCGACGGACACTTCTGGGGATCCTGGCCGCCCTCACCCTGCTGGCGACCACGGCGTGCACCATCACGCAGAAGGACCCGGACTACGTTCCGCCCGCGCCACTGCCCGCGCTGGAACAGCTCAAGCAAACACCACTGGCGGACGCCTCGAAGTACTCGGCCGGCCAGGACATCCTCAGCTTCGCCACTGCGGACCGGAATGTGGTCTGTTCCCTGACGTCGGCCCGGGGCGGGCATGTGAATCTTCCGTATGAGCAGAACGGCTTCCCGGACCCTGCCAACAACAAGCTGGCCACCGTCCCTGTGGCGCACTGTGAACTCGCGGAGTATCCCAAGCCGGAGCCCCAGGACATCGGGGACGACTGCGGCGGGACGGGCCTCGGCTACCTCGGCGGCGCTGTGCTGCTCACGCCGGATAAGGCCGGTTACGGCGAATGCCGCTCGGGCGTCACACAGCAGGAAGCGGAATTCGGGCCCAAGGGAAGCCGCACAGGCCCGATCGCACAACTGCCGGTCCTCGAGGAGGGCCAGGG
>DATIUQ010000179.1:0-2619 GCA_035466775.1 Arthrobacter sp. | reverse complement strand
CCGCCGTCGACGTCGTCCGTCACCTTTGGTGCCTGCGGCGCCGGAAGTACCTCGTCCGCCGCCTCGAGTGCCGCGAGGTCGTAGGGGATGGCAAGCACGACGGCGGTGCGCCGGGTGAGTGCGTATTCCACCGCCTGCCGGGTGACGGCACCTGCGGCGTCTCGGGTGACGGTGAAGGTGGCCGCGCCGAGGCCAGCGGCGATGGCCGCCTGGTCCACGTCCCAGGGCCGGGCCCCGCTGGTGGGTGCATCCCCGGTGACCAGCACCACGGGGATCTGCGCCTGGACCGCCTCCGCGAGGGCGGTGAGCGCGTTGGTGTACCCGGGGCCGTAGGTGGTGGTGCCCGCGGCGAGCCGTCCCGACGTCCGGTAGTACGCGTCCGCCGCGGCGACGGCGGCGCCCTCGTGCCGGACGGGGGAGAAGCGGAGGCCCTGCTTCTCCGCGGCGTCCAGGAAGTAGACGTTGCCGTTGCCCATCACGCCGAACACATCGCTGACATAGCTGCTGAGGACCTGCGCCACGCGGCCGGAGACGGTGAGAGTAGTCATGCAGGCATCGTGTGGCCTGCGTCTCATGTTTGCAATACCGATGGATCCTGCTGGGACTTTTGGCAGCAGGAGTTGCTGGCAGTGACAATCTGCCCAGTTGGGGCGCCGCCCTGCGGGTCAGTCTGAGGGGCGTGCCTCCTGCTCCGACAGCCGGCTGATGAGTCCGTCGTAGCGGGGCGGCATGAGTTCCAGGATGGAGATGGCCGTGCTGGTGCGCTGGACCCCTTCGATCTCCAGGATCTGGTTGGTGATGCGGTAGAGGTCGCCGGTGTCGCGGGCCACCACCTTGGCCACGAGGTCCGCGTCCCCGGTGGTGGCATGGACCTCGATGACCTCCGGGATCGCCTCGAGCCCGCTCTCCACCGAGCCTGTCCGGGTCTGGCTGATCGAGAGCGACAGGAAGGCCATCAGGTCGTAGCCCAGCGCGGCGGGGTCCAGCCGGCGGCTGAAGGAGCGGAGCGCGCCGCTGCGCTCCAGCCGCGCCAGCCGGGCGTGGACCGTGTTCCGGGCGACGCCGAGCGTGCGCGAGAGTGCCAGGGCGCTGGCTTCGGGATCCTTGTCCAGGGCCAGGATGATCCTGCCGTCGAGGGAATCCAGGGTGCGAGAGTTCGCGATGGTCATATTTTCACCACACACAGTAGAAGTTGAGCAGAAGTCCCAATGGTTAGAGGGTATCTTGCAATGTGGCCCGGGTCACTCCCATGATCGGACCTCATGACCAGTAATCAGCTTGTGGCCGGTCCCGAGGCAGCGCTGCCCACCCTTCGCGGCGCCGTCGCCGGCCTTCCGTCCTACGTGCCGGGCCGCCGCGGTGCCGGCGTGGACACCGCAGCCCTCGCCAGCAATGAAAGCCACTACGACCCGCTGCCCGCAGCTGTCACCGCGGTGGCCGAAGCGGCCGGCAGGATGAACCGCTACCCGGACATGGCCGCCGTCGAACTCCGCGAACGGCTCGCCCGGCACCTGGGCGTCACCCCTGCGGAGGTGGCGGTGGGTCCCGGCAGCGTGGGGGTCCTCCAGCAGATCATCACCGGTCTGTGCGACGCCGGGGATGAAGTGGTGTTCGCCTGGCGCTCCTTCGAGGCGTACCCCATCCTGGTGGAGCTGGCAGGCGCCCGGCCGGTCCGCATTCCGCTGGACGACGCCGAGGGCCACGACCTCGAAGCCATGGCCGCAGCCGTCACTGACCGCACCAGGGTCATCCTGCTCTGCACGCCCAACAACCCCACCGGGGTGCCGATCAGCCATGACCGCATTGAGGCCTTCCTGCAGACTGTGCCGTCCAGTGTCCTGGTGGTGATCGACGAGGCCTACGTCGAGTACGCTGAAGCCGGCAGCGGCCCCGATTCCCTGGCGCTCTACCGCCGGTACCCGAACGTCTGCATCCTGCGCACCTTCTCCAAGGCTTACGGCCTCGCCGGCCTGCGCGTCGGCTATGCGATTACGACGGCGGCAATCGCCGACGGTTTGCGCCGGACCGCCCTGCCCTTCGCCGTGAGCGCGCTGGCGCAGAAGGCGGCCGTCGCGTCGCTGGACGCGGGGGAGGAGATGGAAGCGCGGGTTGCCGCCGTCAAGCGGGAGCGCGCATGGATGGCCGCCGAACTGGCGGCCCAGGGCTGGAAACTGCAGCCGAGCCAGGGCAACTTCCTGTGGATCCGTGCCGATGAGGACCTCCGCGCCAGGCTCGTGGACGCGTTCGACCGCGCGGGCATCCTGGTCCGGGCGTACCAGGGCGACGGCGTGCGGATCACCGTGGCCGACCCCGCCTCCAACGACCGCGTGCTCCGGATCCTCGAAGCCCACGCAGCCTGAAGTTTTATCCCCAACAGTTCCACCCACAACCAGAGGAATCCCCATGGAACAACAGACAAAGACGTCTGCGCGCGCCCTCGGCGCCGCCCTCAAACCCCGCCAGCTCACCATGATGGGGCTCGGAAGCGCCATCGGCGCGGGTCTCTTCATCGGCTCCGGCGCCGGCATCCAGGCCGCCGGCCCGGCGGTGCTGATCTCCTACCTCGTGGCCGGCACCCTCATCATCCTGGTGATGTGGGCCCTCGGCGAGATGGCCGCG
>DATIUQ010000178.1:0-20720 GCA_035466775.1 Arthrobacter sp. | reverse complement strand
AAATCCTTCATCCACGACGGCGTGAAGTCGATGAAGGTCGAGCCCAGGGCGATCACCGGCGTTGCCCGCGCCGTGAAGAACGCGCCGACCAGTTCGGCAACGGACAGCACGACGGCGGCCGCGGCCACCCCGGCCAGTGCGGCAAGGGCGGTGGGCCCGGACAGCCGCCTCGACGGGCTGTGCTTGCCGGGATGCTTCCGGGCGCGCTCCTCGATGCTGAGTTCTTCCGCGCGGGGTTCTTCCGCGGCGGGCGTCTGCGTGCTGGGCTTGTCCATACATGGTCTTCGGAGCCGCCCGCGCGGCGGATTGCCCGCCGCCCCCGGGGGACATGCCCTCCCCTGGGCCGCTGGCATGGACATATGGGCATTATGTCCGGTGGCTGCGGCGGGGGCTGGGCATGTCCTGTGGGGCGGGTGCCGCGCTAGAGGGGACATGCCCTCCCCCGGGGCGCAGGAGCGGGCACATTGGCATTATGTCCCGTGGCCGCGCCCGGGACTGGGCATGTCCCGTGGGGCGGGTGCCGGGCTTGAGGGGACATGCCCTCCCGTGGGGCGCAGGAGCGGGCACGTCGGCATTATGTCCCGTGGCCGCGCCGAGGACTGGGCATGTCCGGCGGTGGTCACAGCTTAGGAGCCTGCCGGGTCCACAAAGTACCCTTGGGAACTGTGAAGGTACTTGTCATCGGCCCCGGCGGCCGCGAACACGCCATTGTCCGATCCTTGCTTGCAGACCCGAACGTGTCCGAGGTCCACGCGGCCCCGGGCAACGCCGGCATCAGCAAACTGGTCCCCACACACGCCGTCGACGCGAACGATCCGGCCGCCGTCGCAGCCCTGGCCACCAGGCTCACCGTCGACCTTGTGGTGGTCGGACCCGAGGCGCCGCTGGCCGCGGGTGTTTCCGACGCCGTCCGTGCCGCCGGCATTCCGGTGTTCGGCCCCAGCAAGGCCGCTGCCCAGCTTGAGGCCTCCAAGGCGTTCGCCAAGGAAGTCATGGCCGAGGCGGGCGTCCCCACCGCGATGGCACGGGTCGCCGGCAACGCCGAGGAAGCCGCCGACGCGCTCGACACCTTCGGCGCCCCCTACGTCGTCAAGGACGACGGGCTCGCCGCAGGCAAGGGCGTCGTGGTCACCAACAACCGGGACGAGGCCCTCGCCCACGCCCAGAGCTGCTTCGATGCCGGCGGCACCGTGGTCATCGAGGAGTTCCTGGACGGCCCCGAGGTCTCCGTCTTCGTCCTCTGCGACGGCCGCAACACCGTGGCGCTCTCCCCGGCGCAGGACTTCAAACGGATCTTCGACAACGACGAGGGCCCCAACACCGGCGGCATGGGCGCCTACACCCCGCTGGAATGGGCCCCCGAAGGCCTCGTCCAGGAGGTCCTGGACCGGGTCGCCCAGCCCACGGTCAACCAGATGGCCCACCGCGGCACCCCGTTCGTCGGTGTGCTCTTTGTCGGACTGGCGCTGACGTCCCGCGGCACCCGGGTGATCGAGTTCAACGTCCGCTTCGGCGACCCGGAAACCCAGGCCGTCCTCGCCCGCCTCAAGACCCCGCTCGGCGGGCTGCTGATGGCCGCAGCCAAGGGCGAACTGGACAAGGTCCAGCCGCTGCGCTGGTCCAAGGAAACCGCCGTCGCCGTCGTCGTCGCCGCCGAAAACTACCCGGATGCCCCGCGCACCGGCGACCGCATCCGCGGGCTCAAGAAAGTCGAGTCCATCGAGGGGGTCCACGTGATCCACGCCGGCACCCGGCTCGACGACGAAGGCAAAGTCGTCTCCGCGGGCGGACGGGTCCTCGCCGTCGTCGCGCTCGGCACGGACCTCGTCGAGGCCCGCGAACGGGCGTACGACGGCGTCGAACTGATCCAGCTGGACGGCAGCCAGTTCCGCACCGACATCGGCGGCAAGGCGGCCCGCGGCGAGATCAAAGTGCAGTCGCCCGGCGCCCCGGCCGCCACGAAAGCGAAGGCCTGAACATGACCCACTCCGAATCCTCCCTGCCGTCCGCCGAACCCGCGCCGTCCGCGCCGAGGGGAGGCCTGGACACCGAAGCGCCGGACCTGCCCGGCTGGAAGCACATCTACTCCGGCAAGGTCCGTGACCTCTACGTTCCGGCGGACGAGTCCATCACGGAGCGCATCGGGCAGGAATGCGTCCTGGTGGTCGCCAGCGACCGCATCAGCGCCTACGACCACGTCCTCGCCAGCGAGATCCCGGACAAGGGACGCATCCTGACCCAGCTGAGCCTGTGGTGGTTCGAACAGCTCGGCGTGGAGCACCACGTGCTCGCGTCCACGGTCGACGCCGGTGTGCCCGCCGCCGTCGAGGGCCGGGCGATGATCTGCAAGAAGCTGGACATGTTCCCGGTCGAATGCATCGCCCGCGGCTACCTCACCGGCTCCGGGCTCGAGGAGTACCGGCAGTCCCGCACCGTGTGCAGCATTCCCCTGCCGGAGGGCCTGGTGGACGGGTCCCGGCTCGAGCAGGCCATCTTCACCCCCTCCGCGAAGGCCGAAGTGGGCGAGCACGACGAGAACATCACCTACGACGCCGTCGTCGGCATCGTGGGGGAGGACATCGCCGCGCGGCTGCGCGAACTCACGCTGGAGATCTACACCAAGGCCGAGGAGATCGCCCGCGGCCGCGGCATTATCCTCGCCGACACCAAGGTGGAATTCGGCTTCGACGTCGCCACCGGCGTCATCACGCTCGGCGACGAGGTGCTCACCCCGGATTCCTCACGGTTCTGGGATGCCGCCACGTATGAGCCGGGCAAGGCCCAGCCCTCCTACGACAAGCAGTACGTCCGCGACTGGCTGACCTCGGCCGCGTCCGGCTGGGACAAGTCCTCGGACGTGGCGCCGCCGGCGCTGCCGGCCGACGTCGTCGCCCGGACCCGCAGCCGCTACGTCGAGGCGTACGAGAAGCTCACCGGCCGGACGTTCGCCTAGGCTGTCGCTGAGCGGGCCGCCTAGGTTCCGGACGAGGCGGCGGCCTGCGCGCGGCGCTGCGCCAGCCGGATTTCCAGCACGGCGTCCATCGCCTGCTGCACCCGGTCCGAGGCGCCGGCCGCACTGAATTCCTTCTGGGCCTCCTCGAGGTAGACGAGGGCCTCGTCGGATTCGCCGGCGGCCTTGAGCGCCTTGCCCAGCAGGAGGGCCACCTCGCCGGCGACGTGCTTGGCGAGTGCGTCCTTTTCGGCGTGGATCTCCCGGAGTTTCTGGACGGCCGCCACAATATCGCCGGTCAGGTAGAGCCAGCGGGCCCGGATGAACGCCACCTCGAGCTGGTCCGTCTTGTTCCCGCCGACGATCGAGAGCGCCAGTTCTGCCCGCTCGATTGAGGCCAGCGTCTCAGGCTCCACGATCCCGGAGGACAGGCGGACAGCGGCGGACGCCTTGTTGAACCGCGCCCAGAGGTCGATGTCGTTCGCGGGGGAGAGCAGTTGCGCGGCGCGCTCGTGGTATTTGATGCCCTCCGTGTAGTCATGGCGCATGAAGGCCACGTTGCCGATCACCCAGGCGACCTCGCCGGCGAGCTGCGTCATGGAATGGTCATCCATCTGCTCGTTCATGGCCTGGCAGTATTCCCAGGCCTCGTCCAGCCGGCCGCTTTCAGCCAGCGCACCGATCAGGGCGCGCAGCGCACCAATGATCAGGGTGGAGCCCTTGGGCAGCTCGGCGCAGAGCCGCACCGCTTCCTGCGCATGCCCGACGGCGACTGCCAGCTGCCCCTGGCCGTGGCACACGGCGGCGAGCATCTGCCGTGCCCGGACCCCCAGGCCCGCCGATTCGGCGGCCATCGGGTGGTCCAGCAGCCGCTGGACCAGGTCCTGGCATTCCTTCAGCTGGCCCTGCTTCATCAGGCACTCGGCCCGCATGTAGCTCATGTTCCACCAGGCGCTGGTGTTCTTGGCTTCGAGGGCGATCTGGGCCGCCGATGCGGCGTGGGTTGCCGCCAGGGCGTAGTCCCGCAGGTCCCAGGCCTGGCGCGCATACAGGCCCGCCAGCACGTATTCGGCGTCGCTGACGGATACCGGCTGGCTCCACGCTTCCAGCGCTTTGGGCGCCAGTTCGAGCCGCCGCGCCAGTTCTTCAATGACATCGGCGGTCGGTTCG
This sequence comes from Arthrobacter sp., assembly GCA_035466775.1. Taxonomy (GTDB): domain Bacteria; phylum Actinomycetota; class Actinomycetes; order Actinomycetales; family Micrococcaceae; genus Arthrobacter. The sequence continues at coordinate 16,600 of DATIUQ010000178.1, read as the reverse complement.
CGGCGTCCGGTCTCCAGCAGGGAGATGTAGCTGGGCGAGTACAAATCCCGTCCCAATTCCGCTTGCGTCAGGCCGCGTTCGAGCCGTTCCGCTCGGAGTTTCTCCCCGAATCCGTTCCCCACGGGTTCCTCCTAATTCCGGACAGTCTTTGTACTAAATGCTTGACAGTCTCTGTGCAAGCCATTTTACAATGTATGTCAACAAGGGCTAGTGCTCGCTTTGTAATGTATCCGAATCGCGTTTCCGACTCGTATTGAGGAACCCACATGTTCAAGAAGATTGCAGCCTCCGTCGCCTTGGCAGGGGCGCTGGCTTTCTCCGCAGCGGCTCCCGCAGTCCTGTCCGTAAGTGCCATCGGTAACTGGCCGGACCCCATGGGCACCACACTGTCCATCGGCAACTGGCCCGATCCCATGAGCTCCAGCCAGGGAAACCTCTCGGCCATCGGCAACTGGCCGGACCCCATGACATTCTCCACCAACATCGGCAACTGGCCGGACCCGATGTAAGCATTGCTCTTTGACAGCTCCGGGACATGCGCGAACCATGTCCCGGAGCTGTTTTTTGCCCTGAAACCCCCGCCGAGTGCTCCGCAACTGCCCTTTTGGGGCGTCAAAACGGCAGTTGTGGAGCAGCCGATGGGGAGGTTAGCGGCAGACGAAAAGAGGGCCTTCCGAATGGAAGGCCCTCTTTGATTGGTCGGGATGACAGGATTTGAACCTGCGACCTCGTCGTCCCGAACGACGCGCGCTACCAAGCTGCGCCACATCCCGATCCGTTGCTTCAAAAGCAACTTCACAAGAGTATCGGATGAGGGTCCGGATGTGAAATCGGGCCCCGCAACGGCACGCCGCAACAGACGCCCCGGAGCGCGCGGCCCGGGGTGTCTCAGACCAGCGAGTCCTTCCAGGCGCCGTGCAGCTGCGCGAAGCGGCCGCCGCCGCCGATCAGCTGCTCCGGGGTGCCGTCCTCCACCACCCGCCCGTCATGGACCACGAGGACCCTGTCGGCGGTCTCCACGGTCGACAGCCGGTGCGCAATGATCAGGGCGGTCCGGCCGCTGTCGGCGTCGATGCCCTGCAGCAGCCCCGCGAGGCCGGCCTGCACAAGCCGCTCGGACGGGATGTCCAGCGAGGACGTGGCCTCGTCCAGGATCAGCACGGCGGGCCTGGCCAGGAAGGCCCGGGCGAAGCTGATGAGCTGGCGCTGCCCGGCGGAGACGCGTCCGCCACGCTTGTTGACGTCGGTGTCGTAGCCTTCCGGGAGTTCCGAGATGAACCCGTGCGCGCCCACGGCCTTGGCGGCGTCCTCGATCTCCTGCCGGGAGGCTTCGGGCCGGCCGAGGGCGATGTTGTCCGCGACGGAGCCGCTGAACAGGAAGGCCTCCTGGGTGACCATCACGACGTTCCTGCGCAGGTCCGCCGTCGCAAGTTCCCGCAGGTCCACGCCGTCGAGCGTGAGGGAGCCGGCGGAGACGTCGTAGAAACGGGCGATCAGCTTCGCGAGGGTGGATTTGCCGGCGCCGGTCTGGCCCACCAGCGCCACCGTCTGGCCGGCGGGGATGTGCAGGTCCATGGCCGGGATGATGACCGGCCCGTCGCCGTAGCGGAATTCGACGCCCTTGAAGTCGATGGCTCCCTTGGCGTCGCGCAGGGCCACCGGGTTTTTGGGCGGCCGGACGGTGGGGACCTCCTCAAGCAGTCCGGAGACTTTCTCCAGCGCAGCCTGGGCGCTCTGGAACGAGTTGTAGAACATGGCCATCTGGTCCACCGGCTGGAAGAAGCGTTTGGTGGACAGGATCAGGGCCAGCAGCACACCGACGGCCAGGTCGCCGCTGAGCACCCGGAAGCCGCCGAACAGCAGGACGACGGCGACGCAGACGTTGCCGATCAGCACCAGGCCGGGCTGGAGGACGCCGTTGAGGTTGATGGAGCGGACCGTGACCTTCCGGTAGTCCTCGGAGAGCCCGGCGTAGCGCTCCGCGTTTTCGCGTTCCTTGCGGAAGGCCTTCACGGCGCGGATGCCGGTCATGGTTTCGACGAAGTGCACGATCAGCCGGGCCGAAACAACGCGGGATTCGCGGAACGCGATCTGGGAATGTTTCTGGTACCAGCGGGCCAGGAAATACATCGGCACGCCGGCGGCGAGGACCAGGAGCCCGCTGCGCCAGTCGAGGGCGAACACCGTCACGGCGGTGAACACCATAAACAGCAGCCCGGAGGCCAGCGAGCTGATCCCGGAGTCCAGGAGTTCGCGCAGCGCCTCCAGGTCCGAGGTCTGGCGTGCGATGATGCGCCCCGAGGTGTACCTCTCGTGGAACTCCAGGCTGAGCCGCTGGGTGTGCCGGAAGACCCGGACACGCAGGTCCAGCAGCATCGCCTGGCTCAGCCTCGCCGTCGACGTCACGTACAGGGCGGTGAGGCAGGCCGTCGCGACGGCGGCGGCGAGGTAGGCGGCGCCGGTGAGTAGCAGCGGGACGTTGTCGCCGGCGGTCAGGGCCGGAAGGGCACGGTCGATGCCGAAGGCGATCAGCGCGGGCCCGGCGACGCGGGCCGCCTGGGACAGCACGACGGCGGCAATGGTCAGCCAGAACCGCCGTCGGACCGGGCGGATCAGCGAAGCCAGCAGGGCCAGGGAGCGGCGCCGGACGGTTTTGCTCTCGCCCTTGGACAGGTGCGCGTTGTCCTCGTTCGCGGTGCCGAACGTTGCGCTGCTCATCGGGAAATCTCCTCGGCGTTGAGATCTGACAGTTCGGAATCCAGCAGCTCGGAGTCCAGGTCCCGCGGCTCCGGGTCGAGGCTGGCGATCACGTAGCGGTAGTGGCGGTTCTCCGCGAGCAGTTCGGTGTGGGTGCCGACGGCGGTGATGCGTCCGTCCTCGAGCAGCGCCACCCGGTCCGCCAGCGCGACGGTGGACGGCCGGTGGGCCACGATCAGCGTTGTCGTGTCGGTGAGCACCTCCCGCAGCCTGGTCTCGACGAGCTCCTCGGTGTGGACGTCGAGCGCGGACAGCGGATCGTCCAGGACCAGGACCCTGGGGCGGGCGGCGATGGCGCGGGCCAAGGCGATGCGCTGCCGCTGGCCGCCGGACAGGCTGAGCCCTTCCTCGCCGATGAGGGTGTCCAGGCCGTCCGGGAGCGAGTAGGCGAAGTGGGCCTGGGCGACGTCGAGCGCCTCCTCGAGGGCCTCTTCCCGGCGGCCGGCCGCAAGTCCGGCCGGGGCGCCGAGCAGCACGTTGTCGCGGACGGAGCTGGAGAACAGGGTGGTGTCCTCAAACGCGACGGCGACCACCGTGCGGAGCTCCTCGACGCCGAACTCGCGCAGGTCGACGCCGTCGATGGTGATGGAACCGTCGGTGACGTCGTACAGCCGGGGGACCAGCTGGAGCAGGGCGCTCTTGCCGCTGCCCGTGATGCCGACCAGGGCCATGGTTTCACCCGGGTTGATGGCCAAGCTGATGTCCTTAAGGATTGGTTTGTCCGGGGCATCCTCGTAGGCGAAGGTGGCGTTGTTGAAGCTGAGGGCGCCTTTCAGCTCGGCGGGGCGGCGCGGCCGGTCCGGGCTGGTGATGGTGTTCACGGAGTCCATCACCTCGAAGTGCCGGTCCACGGCGGTTTTCGCGGTGAGGGCCATGGCCAGCAGCATGCCGCAGAACTCCACGGGGGTGGCGATCACGGCGGCGGTGGCGAAGAACGCCACGAGTGCGCCGATGCTCAGGTCGCCGGTGGAGACCAGCAGGATGCCGACGACGAGACCGGCACCGAGGGCCAGCTCGGGCAGGAGGGTGACCACCAGGCTGAACGTGGCGAGGTGCTTGGCCTTGGCGATCTCCGTCTGCCGGAGTTCCTCGGCCTGTTCGTTGAAGTTCTCCAGCGCCTCGCGGCTGCGGCCGAACGCCTTGAGGACGCGGATCCCGTGGACCGACTCCTCGACCGTGGTGGCGAGGTCGCCGGCCTGGTCCTGGCTGCGGCGGGCCACCTTGCTGAAGCGGGTGCGGAACCGGAAGCCGTAAATCATGATCGGCACCGCGGCGGCGAGGAAGATCAGTGCCAGCTGCCAGCTCATCGAGAACATGACGGCGACGCCGATCACGACGGTCAGGGTGGTGACCACCAGCATGATGGCACCGAAAGCCATCCAGCGGCGCAGGAAGTTCAGGTCCGTCATGGCGCGGGAGAGCAGCTGCCCGGAGCCCCAGCGGTCATGGAACGAGACCGTCAGGTCCTGCAGATGGCCGTAGAGGGAGACCCGCATCCGGGTTTCGACAGTGGTGGCGGGGTTGATCACGAACTGCCGGCGCAGTGCCACGAGCACCGCCTCGGCGATGCCCAGGACCAGGATGACGAGGGAGGCGATCCAGACCGCGTCCGTGCTGCCGCCGGGCTGGAGGGACTGGTTGACCAGCACCCGCAGCACCTGGGGGATGGCCAGGGCCACCACGCTGGCGAGCAGGGCGCAGAGCAGGCCCATAACCAGCCGCGGAATGATCGGCTTGACGTGCGGATAGAGACGGCTGATGGAGGAGAAAAATGAGGTCTGCTTGGCCATGCCTGCTTCTTAAAACGCTACTGCGAAATATCTAACGCAACTGGATGTAGTTTCCTGTAGCAACTACCCTAGGCCATCGGGTGACCCGGTTCACAGAGAAATCGACAGCATCAGGATCTCGCCCAGTAATTACATTCCGCAATGGCGTCCCCGGCGCGCCGCCGCGGGACATGTCCGGTCCTGGCCGCGGGACATGCCCAGTCTTGGGCTCGAGGAGTGGACATGGGCCCACTATGTCCGTCCGTGTAGCGCAGGGGAGGGCATGTCCCGTGGTGGCGGACAAGGTGGTGGTGTGGTGGTGGTGGAGCGGCGGGCTCAGGAACGCTCGGTGAGCGTGAGCAGCACGGCCTCGGGCTTGCACGCGATCCGCACCGGGGCGAAACGTGAGGTGCCGATGCCGCCGGAAACGTTCACCGGCGTCGTGCGTCCCTTGCTTTCCCAATCGTGCAGGCCCTTGGCGCGCCACGTTGGGAGGTCGCAGTTGGCGACGAGCGCGCCGAACCCGGGGACGCAGATCTGGCCTCCGTGGGTGTGCCCGGCCAGGAGCAAATCGGCGCCGTCCTCGGTGAAATGGTCCAGGACGCGCTGGTAGGGGGCATGGGCCACGGCGATGCGGAGGTGCGGCCTGGTGTCCTGGCCCTTGGTGCCGCGGGGCCAGCCGGCGTACCGCTCGAGGCCCAGATGCGGATCGTCGACGCCCGAAAAGTCAATGCGCAGGCCCTTGACCACGAGCGACTGGCAGCGGTTGGTCAAGTCCACCCAGCCGCCCATGCCAAACCCGGACCGGAGCCGCGGCCAGTCCAGCTTCGCCGGGGCCTTGGGCGTCGAGGACGGGCCCAGGAAATACGACGCCGGGTTCTTCAGCCGCGGCGCGAAATAGTCGTTCGAGCCGGGAACGAAAACCCCGGGGAACTCCATCAGCGGGCGGAGCGACTCCAGCAGGGGATCCACCGCCTTGGCGTGGCTGAGGTTGTCGCCGGTGTTCACCACCAGGTCCGGCCGCAGTTCCGCCAGCGAGGACAGCCAGTCGGCCTTCCGGTGCTGGCCGGGCACGAAGTGGATGTCGCTCAGGTGCAGCACCCGGATCGGGCCAAAGCCGGCAGGGAGGATCGGCAGGGTCTCTTCCCGCAGGACGAACTGGTTCTTCTCCCACAGCCCGTACGCGGTCATGGCGGCACCTGTGACGGCGCCGGCGGCGGCGGTGACGGCAAAGCCGCGCCCGATGCTTCGGACGCGGCTTGCCAGCGGATTGTGCCCGGTCACGGCTTGGGTGGGTCGGTCTTGCCGCCGTTGCCCGGCTGGTCCGACGGCGCCGGCGCCGGCTCACTGGGTGCCGGCTCACTCGGGGCCGGCGTCGCCTGCGTCGACGGTTTGGGCGCGGGCGCCGGAGCCGGGCCGGTCACCAGGTTCGACGGCGGGGCAATGAACGGGTTGGTCCCGTAGGCCGGTGCCACCTGGGCCATGTAGTTCGAGAACTGCGGGCCCGCGATCATGTAACCGTCGACCGCCTTGTAGAACTTGCCATTCAGGGTCAGGTTGCGTCCCGGCCGGTCCTGGCTGCCCAGCGCGTCGCCGAACCAGGACGCCGTCGCCAGGCCGCTGGTGAAGCCGACAACCCACGTGGAGTTGTTGGGGTCGTTGGTACCGGTCTTGGCGGCGATCGGGAAGTTCGTCCGGGTGGAGATCCGCGGCTGGATCAGGGAGCCGGAACCACGGTTAAGGACTTCCTGCAGCGCATAGGTCACGCCGCGGGCAACTTCCGGTTTGATCGCATCGCGGCAGCTGGTGGCCTGGGCCGGCAGCTGGGCGCCCGTGGCGTCCGTGACCGACTCGATGGCGATCGGCTCGCAGTACTTGCCGTCGTTCGCGAAGGTTGCGAACGCGCTGGCCATGGTCAGCGGCGAGGTCTGCGTGGCGCCAATCAGGTTCGACAGCCGCGTCATGGGAACGGGCTCGTTCGTCTGGCCCGCGTGGATGCCCACGGCGTCGACGATCTTCTGGATGCCGCAGAGGTCCACCTGCGCCGCGGAGGCGAAGGTGATGGTGTTGATCGAGTTATAGAGGCCCTCGAGGACGGACAGGGGGCGGTACCAGTCCTCTTCGGCGTTCTGCAGGTCCTTGGCAGCACCGAGACCTTCTTCCGCCGTGTTGTAGGCGCCCTGCACGGGGGTGGGGCAGGTGTTCTTCCACCGGAAGTTCAGCGGGTACTTGCGCACGGCGCCGTTGAGGACCGTGTTCATGGACTTGCCCTCGTTCAGCCACTGAGCGAAGGTGAACGGCTTCATCGTGGAACCGGGCTGGAACCCGCCCAGGCCGCCGAGGTCGTTGCCCTGGGCGTCCTTCATGTCCACGTTGAAGTTGATGACGTTGTTGAACTTCCCCTCGGCCTCAAGGAACTGGGTGTTCTGGGCCATGGAGACGATCTTGCCCGAGCCCGGCTGCACGGAGACCAGCGAGGCGCCCCACTTGTCCGGGTTGGCCCCGGCGGAGCCCTCGACCTGGGCCTGCGCCACGGCCTGGGCGTTCGGGTCCAGCGTGGTCTTGATGGTCAGGCCGCCACGGAAGACCTTGCGCACGCGGGCGTCGGCGTCCGCGCCGTAGGCCGGGTTGTTCAGCAGCAGGTGCAGCACGTAGTCGCAGAAGTACGGGGCCGTCGCCGAATAGGCGCAGCCCTGGCGCGCGGGGGTCACCTTCGTTTCCACCGGAGTGGCCACGGCGGCGTCGTAGTCGGCCTGCTGGATCTTGCCCTGGGTCAGCATGGACTGGAGCACCAGGTCGCGCCGGACCTTGGCGTTCTCGGGGTTGGTGATCGGGTCATAGAAGGACGGGCTGTTGACGAGGCCGGCCAGTAGCGCGGCCTGCGGCAGGGTCAGGTCCTTGGCGCTGGTGCTGAAGAAGAACTTGGACGCGGCCTCGATGCCGTAGGCGTCACGGTTGAAGAAGACGATGTTGAGGTAACCCTCAAGGATCTCCTCCTTGCTGAACTTCTTTTCCAGGGCGATGGCGAGCTTCATTTCCCGCAGTTTGTCGCCGACACCCTTGTTCACACCGTTCAGGAGGACCTGGTCGCTCTTGCCCTCGGCCTCGAGGGAGGAGTTGATGACGTTGTTGACGTACTGCTGGGTGATGGTCGATGCGCCCTGCCGGTTGCCGCGGGCCGTGCTGACCAGGGCGCGCATGATGCCGGTGGTGTCCACGCCGCCGTGCTCGTAGAAGCGGCTGTCCTCGATGGCGATGACCGCGTCCTTGATGTACGGCGACATCTGGTCCAGGGAGATTTTGGTGCGGTTCTCCGCGTAGAGGCTGGCGATCACGCTGCCGTCGGAGGCCAGGATTGTCGTCGACTGGCTTGGCGGGTCCACCTTCAGCTCCGCCGGCAGGGTCTCGAAGAATTTGATCGATCCGCTGGCCGAGCTGCCGGTAACGGCCGCCGCGGGGACCAGCAGTCCCGCCACCAGGACGCCACAAATGGCGCTCACGCCCAGGAAAAGAAGGATCTTTCCGAGGGTGGTGGCCGTGTCAAATAAAGGGTTCTTACCAGTCGCCATGTTTTCCACTTTACCGGCAAGGACTAGGCTTTAGCTCATGACCAAATGGGAGTACGCCACGATTCCGCTCATTATCCACGCCACAAAGCAGATTTTGGACCAGTGGGGTGACGACGGCTGGGAGCTTGTCCAGGTTGTCCCCGGCCCCGATGGCAACGGCCTCGTCGCCTACCTGAAGCGGGAGAAGCAGTAGCCATGAGCACCCCCGCATCTGCCGCTCCGGGCGCCTCAGCGGCCCCCGAAACTGAGGCCCGCAGCACCGCCGGCACCGGCGCGTCGTCCGCCGTCGAGCAGCGCCTCGCCGAGCTCGGCCTGACCCTGCCCGAGGTTGCCGCCCCGGTTGCTGCCTACGTCCCCGCTGTGATCTCCGGCAACCACGTCTACACCTCCGGCCAGCTGCCGTTCATCGGCGGCCGGCTCGAGGCGGCCGGCAAGGTGTCCTCCGGAACCGAAGGCGCCTCGGACGAGGCCACGGTCTCCCCCGAAGAGGCCAAACGGTACGCCGCCGTATGCGCCGTCAACGCCCTGGCTGCCGTGAAGAGCGTCATAGGGGACCTGGACCGCATCACCCGGATCGTCAAAGTTGTCGGGTTCGTCGCCTCCGACCCGTCCTTCACCGGCCAGCCCGGCGTGATCAACGGCGCGTCCGAACTGCTCGGCAAGGTCCTCGGCGACGCCGGCCAGCACGCACGCTCCGCCGTCGGCGTTGCCGTTCTTCCGCTCGACTCGCCGGTTGAAGTCGAACTGATCGCCGAATTCGCCTAGAGGGCAGGTCAGTTCCTTGCCTCAGTTAGCCCGACGACTGTTCGACCTCCCCCCGGACCTCGAGGGGGCTGCCCGCAGCTGGCTTGAACACGGCGAACGGACCCCCCGCGCGGCCCGGTTCGCATCCTCGGTGGTGCTGCTCCGCGATTCGCCCACGGGTCTGGAGACCTGGCTGGGATACCGGCCCGGGTCCTCGCCGCTGGGCGTGCTCGCCTTCCCCGGCGGGTCGCTGGAGGCGTCCGACGACGACGCCGTCGGCTGGCTCGGCCCCTCGCCGCAGCATTGGGCCGAGCAGATGGGAACGGCCGACGTCGGGCTGGCGCGCCGCCATGTGGTGGGCGCCATCCGAGAGCTGTTTGAGGAAACCGGCGTCCTCCTGGCCGGCCCGGACCTGTCCACCACCGTGGAGGCCACGTCCTCGGCGGAGTGGATGCGGGCACGGGTGGCCGTGGCGGAGCAGGAGAAGTCGTTCACCGACGTGCTCGCCAAGCGCGGGCTCTCAGTGCGGACGGATCTGCTCAAGCCCCTCGTCAACTGGCTCAGCCCGGACTTCGCGCACCGCCGCTTCAACACCCGCTACTTCGCGGCCACGGTGCCGATGAACCAGCAGCCGTCGCTGCTGGCCAGCAAGGGTGTGTGGGGCCGCTGGGTGTGCGCCCGGAAGGTCATCGACGGGCGGAACACCACTGAGCTCGGCGATGAGGTGGGCCAGGAAAACACCACCGGGCTCGTCCTCGGCCAGCTCCTGGTGCCCGGCTCGGAGATCATGCTCGAGAAGATGGCGGCCGCCAACGGCTGCATCGCCTACCTGAGCTACAAGCGCAAGGCCCACGTCTACCAGCCGAAGCTGGTCGAGGAAGACGGCCGGCTCATGCTCGAGGTCGAGGCGGCCAAGACCGTCGCCGGAGAACCCCAGCGCGAACGCTGACCACCGTCGACTCATCGCGTTAGCGGGCCAGGCTGAACAGGGATCTGTATGCTGTGCGCATGACGGCCCTACAGATCTATGTCAGTTTCCCCGGCACGGCCCGTGAAGCCCTCGGCTTCTACGCGGACGTTTTCGGCGGAGAGCTTTCCTTGTACACCTATGAGGAGTTCAGCCGCAGCGACGGCCCGCCGGACGCCATCGCCCACGGAGTCCTCAACGGCGCGGTGGCGTTGGCGGGATCCGACGCGGCCGCAGGCGAGAAAAGTGTCCGGTTCGAAGGCCTTAGGCTCTCGCTGCTGGGAACCGCCGAACCGGCAGTCCTCCACGAGTGGTTCGACAAACTCGCCGTTGGCGGCCGGGTGGTCGACCCCCTTGCCCTCAAGCCCTGGGGCGCATCGGACGGCCAAGTGATCGACCGTCATGGACTTCACTGGCTCATCGGCTACGAACCCGAGTCCTGAGGGACGCCGAAGGCCGGCTCCGTTTCCACGGGCCGGCCTTCGGTGCGCTTGCTGGTGTACTGCCAGCCGGGATTAGCGGGAACGCTGGCGGAGCCGCTGCATGTCAAGGATGACGACGGCGCGGGCCTCCAGGCGCAGCCAGCCGCGCTGCACGAATTCGGCGAGGGCCTTGTTGACCGTTTCGCGGGAAGCTCCCACCAGCTGGGCAAGTTCTTCCTGCGTGAGCTCGTGGGCCACCAGGACGCCGTCGGTCGCGGGACGGCCGAAGCGGTCCGCCAGGTCGAGCAGTGCCTTGGCGACGCGGCCCGGGACGTCGGAGAAGACCAGGTCGGACAGGGAATCGTTGGTGCGGCGCAGGCGGCGGGCCAGGGCCTGCAGCAGCTGGGCCGAGACCTCCGGGCGGGTGCGCAGCAGGGCGTTGAGGCTCTCGTTCTTGAGCCCGGCCAGGCGGGTTTCCGAGACGGCCGTCGCCGTGGCCGTGCGCGGGCTCGGGTCGAAGAGTGCCATTTCGCCGAAGAGTTCGCCCGGGCCGAGGATGGCGAGCAGCGACTCGCGGCCGTCGGGGGACGTGCGTCCGAGCTTGACCTTGCCGGAGACGATGAAGTAGAGCTGGTCGCCCTGGTCACCTTCCCGGAATACCGAGGCTCCGCGTGAGAGGTCCACCTCGGTGAGTTCGTCCGTCAGCAGACGGAACGCCTCGTCGTCGAGCGTGGCGAAAAGGGGTGCGCGGCGCAATACCTCGATATCCATGAAATCTCCTGACTAACTGTGTCGGCTGGGGCGCTTCAGCCATTGTTTCAGAATTTTGGCGCGTCTGTGACGTACTTGGCACCGAAACGCGCCAAACGTCGTGGCCGGGGGCGCGTCTGCGCTTTCTCCGGCCTCCGGGTGCGCTCGGCGAACTGTCAGTCTGCGCCGGTAGAATTGGGGCTTACCTGCCTGTAAGGAGCATTGGTGTTCGGCTTGACCATCCTGGACCTCGTCTTGATCTTGACGCTGCTGTCCTACCTGTTTCATGGCCTGCGCAATGGCTTCCTGGTGACGGCCGGCGGCATCGCCGGATTCGCCGCGGGCGCTGTGGCCGCGTTTGTGTCCGTTCCCATTGTCAGCGGCCTCGTGGAGGACAGCGGCTGGCGCCTCACGGCCATCATTGCCACCGCCGTGCTGCTGATGGTCCTCGGGCACGGGCTGGGCACCGCAATCGGCCGCAGGATCCGCAGCGTCGTCAAGATCAGCCCGCTGCGGTCCATGGACCGGTTGGCCGGCGGCGGCGTCAACGTGGTGGTGTCGGCCCTTGTGATGTCTATGCTGGCGTTCAGTATCGGCGCGCTCGGCGTTCCCTTCGTCTCCCAGCCGCTCGCCGAGTCCAAGGTGATCCGCTTCATCGACGGCGTGACCCCCGTGCCGCTGAAGACCTCGATGGCGCAGCTGCGGTCCGCCGTGATCGGTGACGGCATCCCGACGCTGTTCGAGGGCATCGGACAAGGCCAGCCCGTGGTTATCCCCGACACCAGCACAGACACCCCGGCGTTGAACCGGGCCGCGGCCTCGGTCCTGAAGATCGCCGGCACCGCCTACCAGTGCGGGCAAAACCAGACCGGCACCGGGTTCGTCGTTTCCCCCGGCCGGGTGGTCACGAACGCCCACGTGGTCGCCGGCGTGCCGGAACCTGTGGTGGAGATCCCTGGCGGCGGCGCCCTGCCCGGGCGCGTGGTGTACTTCGACACCCAGCACGACCTCGCGGTCGTGGCGGTGGACGGCCTCCGCACCGCGCCGCTGCCGCTCAGCTCCGACCTGCCGGCCGGCAGCCCGGCAGCGTTTGCCGGGTACCCCCATGGCGGCCCGTTCCAGTCCAAAGCTGCCACGGTGCAGGACATTGCGACGGTGCTGGTCCCGGACATCTACGGCAACAACCCCTCGCCGGCGGACGTTTACCGGATCGCCGGGGACGTCCAGCCGGGCAACTCGGGAGGGCCGCTGCTGACGAGCGACGGCCAGGTGGCAGGCGTGATTTTTGCCAAGGCCACGGGCGAGTCCTCGCTCGGATATGCCATCACCATGACGGATCTGGGACCGGTCGCAGCCCAGGCCCCGGGCCTCGGCAGTGCCGTGTCCCCGGGCGAGTGCATCCAGAAGTAACCGGGCAGGGCGGCGGGCAGGAGCCTGCTACAGCCACTCCAGGCTTTGGCCGTGCGGGCCGGTGATGGCCACCGGCGCGCCGTTGTGCAGCAGCAGGAACCGTCCGCGGAGCCGCCTGTCATCCATTTCCGGGACCACGCTGGAACCGTCGGCCTGGAGGATCACCGTGTGCCCCTCGTTGGAGAGCCAGTGGCAGCCGCGTTCGACGGCGAGCCGCGCCATGGTGCCGCGGAACCGTTCCCGGGACTCCGCGTCGAGGTAGGCCATGACCGCGCTGTGGAAGACCACCAGGGTCGCGTCCGGCGGCGCCTGCGCGGCGAGGCCGAGGAGACGGTCGTTGAGGTCCCCGGCCACGAGCAGCGGCGGGTCGGCCTGGGCGACCGCGATCGCCCGGCGCAGCCTCTCGCGGCGGAAGTCCTGCTTCGGCCAGATCAGGGCTTCCAGCCAGGCGACGTCGTCGGCGTTCCGGACGTCAAGCGGATTGAGGTCGATCCCTGTGCGCCACACCACCCTTGGGAGTTCCGCCGGGAGCGGGACCGGGCCGGTGATGGCGCAGCCCAGGACGGGGTAGCTGCCGGGAGCGGCGCCGGCCGGGGCCAGCCGGGTGACCTGCGCGCCGGCGCTGGCGTCGTATTCGTAGCCGTAGCGGTCCGGAAACAGGGTGAGCCCGGCCGAGGCCCCGACCTCGAGGAGCGCGAGCGGGCGCCCGCCGGCGGCGATCTGCGCCAGGGACGGCAGCAGGGTGGCGCAGCGGCCGGCCTCATTGGTCTGGGTGGCCCGGGCGAGCACAATCCGGGAAACGTCCTCCCAGTGCGCGTCCAGGAATGCGCGGAAATCCGGGTAGGGGCTGATTTGTGCGCCGAGGAAGCGGGCCGCCGCGAGCATCAGCAGGGGCTGGCGCTTGTTGTGCGGCCACTCGTCAATCCGCCGGAGCAGCTCCGGGTCGTCCGCGATCCCCACCGACCATTCGGCGTAGCACGCGGAATTGCCGGGCGCGTCGACGGTGCCGAAGTGCCGGTACCAGGCCGCAGTGGCTGATTCCGCGGTGCCCTTTACGGACGTGCCCGATTCCGCCGGGCCTGATTCCGCGGGGGCCGGCTCCCCGCCGCCGGGATCACCGGAGGACATGCTCAGTCCCGGCCGGCCTGCAGCCCGGCGAGGTATTCGACGGCGAACCGGTAGCCCAGGATTCCGGCCCCGGCTATGACGGCCTTGCTGATGCCCGAGAGGTACGAGTGGTGCCGGAACTCCTCGCGGGCATGGACGTTCGTGATGTGGACCTCAACGGCGGGCAGCTGCACCGCCGAGATGGCGTCCCGGATGGCCACCGAGGTGTGCGTGTAGGCGCCGGCGTTGATGACGATGCCGACTGCCTTGCCGCGGGCGGCATGGATGGCGTCCACCAGGGCACCCTCATGGTTCGACTGGAAGCATTCGACGTCGAGACCGTGTGCCGCGCCGGCGTCCTTGGCGAGCTGTTCGACGTCGGCCAGCGTGGCGGTGCCGTATTTCTCGGGTTCACGGGTGCCGAGCAGGTTCAGGTTGGGCCCGTTGAGGACCAGGATGGTGCCGCGGCCGTCGCCGTCGGGGGTGGCTTCGCTCATGCCTGCCAATGTATCGCGTTGCGTTGCGGGCTGCCGTATTCACGTGCGGAATCGGGACGCAAATGACCGCCCCGGGGAAGGGGTGCCGGGGCCGGCCGGCTCTGGCCCGCGCCGGTCCGCCTGCCTAGACTGAAAGGACCATCGTGCGGAGCTCCCGTACTGGTCAGCCCGCGCGGAACGCCCATTTCGGAGCACATCATGCGCAACATTCATGCTGGAAAATCATTCTGCAAGGTCGCCGTGGGCATCGTTGCCTTGACGGCGTTCCTCGTGCCGGCGCCCCTGGCCACCGCCGCCCGAGCGGACCGGGACGACCGGGCCTCGGTGATCAGTCTCCCCGGCGCCACCGGCGCAGAAGGCATCGCCGCAGGGGAGGGCAGCACCTTTTTCGCCGGCGACCTGCCCAACGGGAACATCTTCCGCGGAGACATCGACACAGGCAAGGCAAAACTGTTCATCACGGCGCCGGAGGGCCGGGCCGCCGTCGGGATGAAGGTCGACCGGGACAACGACCTGCTCTTCGTCGCCGGCGGCGCCACCGGCCAGGCCTATGTCTATGACCTGGAGACGAAGAAGACCGTGAAAGTCTACGATCTGGCGCCGGCCGGTGCCAGCTTCATCAACGACGTCGCCCTGACCCGCGACGGCGCGTGGTTTACCAACTCCCGCGCCGGTGAGCTCTACCGGATCCCGATCAGCCGCGACGGGAATCCGGGCGACGCCCGGACCCTGGCCCTGGCCGCGCCCGCCGGCATCGTGGACGAGGGGTTCAACCTCAACGGCATCGCCGCCGCTGAAGACGGCGACCGGCTGATCGTCGCCCATTTCGGCCGCGGCGCCCTGTACGCCGTCGACCCGGACGACGGATCGAACAGGCTGATCAAGGTCACGGACTCCTCCGGGGCACGGGTCACCGTGACGAACGTGGACGGCATCGTCGTCCGGAACAGCACCCTCTGGGCAGTGCAGAACTTCCTCAACCAGGTCAGCCGGATCGAATTGAACGGGTCGCTGGGCAAGGGCGAGGTGCAGGAAGTCATCACCAGCAAGGACTTCGACGTCCCGACGACGGCGGCGCTGTTCGGCAACACGCTCGCCCTGGTCAACGCGAAGTTCGCCACCCCGGGTGCAACCAGCTTCGAGGTGGTCCTGGTCGGGGCCTGCTCCGGCGGCTGACGGCCCGGGTGGGCCCGGGTGGGCCGGGGGAACCGGCCGTGGCGTGAGTCCTTACTGCGTCGCGAGCCGCTCAATCCGGCGCAGGGCCAGGGCACACACCAGAAGGTAGGCCGGTGCCCACCACGGGACCGTGAAGGTAACGAGGCAGCCGCCGTCCTGCGGAACGACCCGGTGACCGGTGGCCGGGATCCCCGCGACCGACCAGGACCAGTACCGGCCGGGCTCAAACGCTGTCACGGTGTACGGCAACTCCACACCCAGGACGGTCCGAACCCTGCCGCTGCTGCCCGCGGCAAGCCCGCCGGGTCCACGCCCGGACCCGGGCGCGGACCCGGGGCTGTCCGCGGCCGGCTCGGCACCGGTGATCGACGGCCCCCAGGCCGGCCACTTCCCGGTGTCGGTGAGCAGAGCCCAGACGTCCTCCGCGGACGCCGCGATCCGGCGCGACACCGAGAACGTCATCCGGGCCCTCCCGGGACAGCCCGGGCCGGGCCCCTGCTCACTTCCGCAGCGACTGCGCGATCTGCGCCATGACGGTGTTGTCGGCCAGGGTGGTGGCGTCGCCGACCTCGCGGCCTTCCGCGACGTCCTTGAGCAGGCGCCGCATGATCTTGCCCGAGCGGGTCTTGGGCAGCTCTGGCACCACCAGGATGGTCTTGGGCTTCGCGATCGGCCCGATCTCCTTGCTGACATGGTTCCGGAGTTCCTGCACGATCGCGTCGCCGGTGTCCACGGCGTCGCCGCGCAGAATCACGAACGCGACGACGGCCTGGCCGGTGGTCTCGTCCGCGGCGCCCACCACCGCGGCTTCCGCGACGGCGGGGTGAGATACCAGGGCGGATTCGATTTCGGCGGTGGAGAGCCGGTGCCCGGAAATGTTCATCACATCATCCACGCGGCCGAGCAGCCAGATGTCGCCGTCGTCGTCCTTCTTGGCGCCGTCCCCGGCGAAGTACATGGTTTCGAAGCGCGACCAGTAGGTTTCCTTGAAGCGCTCCGGGTCGCCCCAGATGCCGCGGAGCATGGCAGGCCACGGTTCTCGGATCACGAGGTAGCCGCCGGAGCCGTTCGGCACGGACTCGCCGAGTTCGTCCACGACGTCCACGGCAATGCCGGGCAGGGGAACCTGGGCGGAACCGGGCTTGGTGGCAGTGACGCCGGGCAGCGGGGCGATCATCTGCGCGCCCGTTTCGGTCTGCCACCAGGTGTCCACGATCGGCGCCGGCGTTTCCTTCCGCTCACCGTTCTTCCCGGCGTTGCCGCCGATGACCTCGCGGTACCACATCCACGCTTCGGGGTTGATGGGTTCGCCGACGGAGCCCAGGACCCGGATCGAGGAGAGGTCGGACTTCGCCGGGATCTCCTTGCCCCACTTCATGAAGGTGCGGATGGCGGTGGGGGCGGTGTAGAGGATGGAGACCTTGTACTTCTC
>DATIUQ010000177.1:0-7624 GCA_035466775.1 Arthrobacter sp. | reverse complement strand
TGATGTCGTTGAACGAACCAAGACCGATACCACACTCGAAGTCCGTGCGGACCTCGGTGGCGTCGTCCTTGAAGCGCTTGAGCGTCTCAACGGAGAGGTTGTCACCGATGATCTTGCCGTCGCGGCTGATGCGGGCCTTGGCGTTGCGTCGGATAACACCCGAGCGCACGATCGAGCCTGCAATGTTGCCGAACTTGGAGGAACGGAACACTTCGCGGACCTCGGCGGTGCCAAGCTGGTGCTCTTCGTACTCCGGCTTGAGCATGCCCTTGAGGGCTGCCTCAATGTCATCGATTGCTGCGTAGATGACGGAGTAGAAGCGCATGTCCACGCCTTCGCGGTCTGCCAGTTCGGCAACCCGCTCGGCGGGCTTGACGTTGAAGCCGATGATGACGGCGCTGTCGACCGTCGCCAGGTTGACGTCGTTCTGCGTGATCGCACCGACACCGCGGTGGATAACGCGGAGCTGGACACCCTCGCCGACGTCGATCTTGAGCAGCGCGTCTTCGAGGGCTTCCACGGCACCGGACACGTCACCCTTGAGGATGAGGTTGAGGGTGTCGATCTTGCCATCGGCGACGGCCTGGTCGAAGTCTTCCAGGCTGATGCGCTTGCGGCGCTTGGCCAGGGCGGCGTTGCGGTCGGCGGCTTCACGCTTCTCGGCGATCTGGCGGGCGGTGCGCTCGTCAGCGGTCACGAAGAAGGTGTCACCGGCGCGCGGGACGTTGGACAGACCCAGGACCTGCACGGGGCGGGACGGGCCGGCCTCGGTCAGGGCGCTGCCGTCGTCGTCGAACATCGCACGGACGCGGCCGTGGGCCGTGCCTGCCACGATGGTGTCGCCGACGTGCAGGGTGCCGGACTGAACCAGGACGGTTGCAACCGCACCGCGGCCCTTGTCCAGGTTGGCTTCAATCGCGATACCGCGGGCGTCCTTGTTCGGGTTGGCGCGCATGTCCAGGGCTGCGTCCGCGGTGAGCAGGACGGCCTCGAGCAGCTCGTCAATGTGCAGGTTCTGGCGGGCAGAGACCTCCACGAACATGGTGTCGCCACCGTATTCTTCCGGGACCAGTCCGTACTCGGTCAGCTGGCCGCGGACCTTTTCCGGGTTGGCGCCTTCCTTGTCGATCTTGTTCACGGCCACGACGATCGGCACGTTGGCCGCCTGTGCGTGGTTAAGGGCTTCAATGGTCTGCGGCATTACGCCGTCGTCCGCTGCAACCACCAGGATGGCGATGTCGGTGACCTTGGCACCACGGGCACGCATGGCGGTGAACGCCTCGTGGCCCGGAGTATCAATGAAGGTGATCTTGCGATCGGTACCCTCGTGGGCGTGTGTGACCTGGTATGCACCGATGTGCTGCGTGATGCCGCCGTGCTCGCCCGCCATAACGTCGGACTTGCGGATGGCATCGAGCAGGCGGGTCTTACCGTGGTCTACGTGACCCATGACGGTGACAACCGGGGGACGTGCCTCAAGCTCCTCGTCGCCCTCGGCTTCGAGTTCGGCGTCGAAGTCGATGTCGAAGCCGGACAGCAGCTCGCGCTCCTCATCCTCCGGGGACACGACCTGGAGCTTGTAGCCAAGCTCCTCGCCGAGCAGGGCGAAGGTCTCTTCATCCAGCGACTGCGTGGCCGTAGCCATTTCGCCGAGGTGGAAGAGCACGGTCACCAGTGCGGCGGGGTTCGCCTCGATCTTGTCGGCAAAGTCCGTGATGGACGAGCCACGGCGAAGCCGGACTACGGTGTTGCCGTCGCCGCGGGGAACGCTGACGCCACCCAGCGACGGAGCACTCATCTGCTCGAGTTCCTGGCGCTTGGCACGCTTCGACTTGCGCTGCTTGCCACGGCCTGCGCCGCCCTTGCCGAAGGCACCCTGGGTGCCACCGCGACCGCGGCCACCCTTGCCGAAGCCACCGCCGGCCGGAGCGCCGCCACCGGCACCGGGAGCACCGGTACCTGGAGCGCCACCCGGACGGCCCGGGCCGCGGGCTCCGCCGCCGGGACGGCCTGCACCAGCAGGTGCGGGACGTTCGGTGCGGTTAGGCATCATGCCGGGAGTCGGACGGTTTCCGCCGGCTCCTGCCGGACGGCCGGCACCAGCTGCGCCGGCCGGACGCGGAGCACCCGGGCGTGCACCCGGAGCGCCGCCGGTGCGGGGAGCACCCGGACGGGGACCGCCAGCGCCTGCTGCGGGACGGGGGCCGCCGGGGCGTTCGCCCTCGGTGCGGCTTCCGCCCGGACGCGGCATGCCCTGGGAGGGAGCGAACGGGTTGTTGCCCGGACGCGCGGGACGTTCGTTGTCGCCGCCGCGGCCGCGGGGCATGCCCTGGGACGTGGCGAAGGGGTTGTTGCCGGGACGGGGACCGCCCGGGCGGGGTGCCGAGCCGCCCTGGCGTGCCGGAGCAGCCGGGGTTTCAGCCTTGGGGGCCGGACGCGCGCCGGGCTTGATGCCCGTCGAAGGCGCAGCCGGGGCCTGGGCAGCGGGTGCTGCCGGTTCGGCGGGGGCAGCGGCGGGCGCCGGAGCGGCTGCTGCCGGTGCCGGAGCTTCAGTCTTGGTTTCCGCAACCTTCGGGGCGGCCGGTGCCGGCGCGGGCGCCGGACGGGATGCCGAGGGGCTGGCGGGTGCCTTGGGGGCGGACGCGGGCGCTTCGGACTTCGAAGCTGCTGGTGCGTCGGGGAACGCGTTGCGGAGTTTCCTCACAACGGGGGCCTCAATGGTGGAAGAGGCAGAGCGAACGAATTCGCCCAGTTCCTGCAGTTTGGTTACTGCATCTTTGGAAGTAATACCGAGCTCTTTAGCAAGCTCATGTACGCGGACCTTGGCCACATTTCTCCTGTCTCGGTCCGCACCGAGCCAGGCACGAACCGTCTACTTCTTACTGCGGACCTCCGCCGCGAGTGCAGCTGAAAGGTCCATTGCAGAGCGCAACAAAGTTGTCATCGTTGCGCACTCATCGCTGGGAACTCATCGGGTTTCCATCAGTTTTCTGACCCGCTTTCAGGTTGGACGGTTGTTGCTGCGGCCACCGGGGTGTCCACGGCTTGCGTGCCTGCCATGATCCGGCGCTCGACGTCGGCCGTTCCGGCAGCGCCGTTGAGGGCGCGACCGAACGCTCGACGTTTGACCGCCAGTGCCAGGCACTTTTCGCTGGGGTGCAGCCATGCACCCCTGCCAGCCATCCGGCGTCGTTCATCCACTACGACGGCGGATGAACCGCTGCCGTCGGCGACGAGCCGGAGTAGCTCCGACCGCGAACCTTTCTTCCGGCATCCGATGCAGGTACGCTGCGGCTGATTCTCGAGGTGTTGCACGTGTGCCACTTACGAGTATCTTCCTGCCAGTTCATATCTGCCGGCCCCGGGCCTCCGGCGCCTGCCTGGCCAAGGTGTTGAAGACAACACCTTCGCCGGACCAAACCCGGACACGTTGGGACACGCGGATACCGGCCGTTAGGCGCGGTCATGTCTATTCTAGCCCCTCAAGCGCCCGGCCCCCGAACCTGCGGGAACCCGGACGCTGACGGGCGGGCGCCTGAACCGGGCCCCAGTTGTGGAGTCCCGGCTGCCAGGGCCTAGTTTGTTGGAGCCTGTTTGTCGCGGGTAACCGCGGCGTCGGAGACGATGTCGATCCGCCAGCCGGTGAGCTTGGCGGCGAGGCGGGCGTTCTGGCCTTCCTTGCCGATCGCGAGCGAGAGCTGGTAGTCGGGGACCACCACGCGCGCCGAGCGGGTTGCCTCGTCCGTGATGGTGACGGAATTCACCCGGGACGGGGAGAGCGCACTGGCGATGAACGTCGCCGGATCGTCGCTGTAGTCGACAATGTCGATCTTCTCGTCGTTGAGTTCGTTCATGACGGCCCGGACGCGCGAGCCCATTTCCCCGATGCAGGCACCCTTGGCGTTGATGCCCGGGTTGTTGGCCTTGACGGCCATCTTGGTGCGGTGACCGGCCTCGCGGGCCAGGGCAACGATTTCCACGGAGCGGTCAGCGATTTCCGGAACTTCCATTTCGAAGAGCTTCCGTACGAGGCCCGGGTGAGACCGGGACAGCGTGATGGACGGACCCTTGGTGCCGCGGTGCACGTCAATGACGAAGGCGCGGAGCCGGTTGCCGTGGGTGTACTTCTCCCCCGGCACCTGCTCGGGCGGCGGCAGCAGTGCCTCCACCGTGCCCAGGTTGACCTGGATCATGTGCGGGTTGTTGCCCTGCTGGATGGTGCCGGCTACGAGTTCGCCCTCGCGGCCCTTGAACTGGCCCAACACGTTGTCGTCTTCAGCATCCCGTAGGCGCTGCAGGATGATCTGGCGTGCAGTGCTCGCCGCGATGCGGCCGAAGCCCGCGGGGGTGTCCTCGAATTCACCGATCGGGGCGCCGTCGTCGTCGATTTCGGTGGCCCAGATGGTGACGTGGCCGCTCTTGCGGTCCAGCTCGGCCCGGGCCTTCTCGAAGGCGCCCGGCGTCTTGTGGTACGCCACCAGCAGGGCCTGCTCGATGGTCGGAATCAGGAGATCCAGCGGGATTTCACGCTCACGCTCCAGGAGTCTCAGTGCGCTCATGTCAATATCCATTAGGCCTCCTCAGAAGGTCCATTGTTTGCGTTCTCCAGGCCGGCCTCTTCGAGGTGGCTGAACTCTATCTCGACTTTTCCACTGCGGATCCTGTCGAAAGGAAGCTTGATGGGCTCGCCCTGCTTGGGCTTCATGCCCTTCTTCACGGTGATCTCCGGGACCAGCGTCACGCCGTCGTCGTCGACGGACTGGACCCGGCCGGTGACGTTCTCGCCCTGCAGGACATTGACCTTGACCATGCGTCCCCGGGCGCGGTACCAGTGCCGCTCTTCGGTCAGCGGACGGCCGACGCCGGGCGAGGAAACTTCAAGCTCGTAGGGGCGTGAGTCGGTGCTGGGATCGTTGTCCAGGGTGTCGGAGAGGGTCTTGGAGATCTCCGCGATGACGTCGAGGCCGACGCCGCCTGTCTCCTCCTGCGGCAGGTCCACCACCACGTGGACCACCCGGTTGGCGCCGGCGACGTGAATGGAAACGTCCTCCAGATACAGACGGTTTGCCAGGACTTCGGGCTCCAGGAGGGCATGCAGCCGCTCGGCCTCGAAGTTGTGAGCGGGTGCGGCTTCAGCCTTCCCCGTCCCGGTCCGGTCTGTTGAAGTCGTGGCTTCTGCGTTGGTCATGATGCCGGCCGCCTCCCGCTAGATGATGTTGTGTGTACTAGCCTAGCGATTTTCCGGGCGCCGTGGTGCACCGGGTTCCCGGCCTGCAGGACAACCATGACAAAATGATCTGTTGTGAAAGACGACACCAGGCAAAAGCGGCGGCGGGAGCTCATTCCCCGCATCGCACTTCTGGCCTGCCTCGCCCTGGTGGTCGTCAGCCTGGGCCTGGCTTTCAGCCCCGGGAGCCCCAAAAAGCCCGCCGAACCGCCGTTTTCCGAACAGGCGAGGTCCGCCGCGCTGGCTGACACCACGCGGCTGCGGGCTGCCGGTGAGGAACTTGCGCGGTCCACCTCAGGCGGCGGGCAACCTGCCGTGGCGCGGACTGTGAGTTTGCTGACAAGCCAGGCCAGGGCCCTCCTGGTGCCGGGTGCGCCCTCGGATGCTGCCCCGTCCGGTGGTGCATCGTCGGATGCTGCCCCGTCCGGTGCCGCACCGTCCGTCTCGCAGTCTGCCGCTGCTCCGACTGCCGCTCCCCTGCCCGCGACGTCCGCTGCGCTGGCGACCGAACTGGCGGCCAGCGCCTCGCAGCGGCTGGCCGACGCGGCCGTGGCCGACGGCGGCATGGCCCGGCTGCTGGCCGCCGTAGGGACCGCCCAGCTGCTCCAGGCGTCTTCCCTCGCCGCGGCCTCCGGCGCACCGGCCCCCGCCGCGCCCGACCCCGCGGCGCCCCAGCTTTCCGGCGCGTGCCCGAGCACGCAGGCCTCGCCGCCGTCGTCCCAGGCCACGGCTCCCGGGGGCCAGGACACTGGCGCCGCTACCCTGCCCGGAGCGCTGGCAGCCACCGTGCGGACCGAGCTGGAAGCCGTGTACGGCTACCAGGTGGCGCTCACCCGGCTGGCCGGAGACGCGGCCGCCTCGGCGTCGCAGCAGCTCGCCCGGCATGAAGCCCTCGCCGCCGGCGCCGAAGCGCTCAGCAGGATGCACTGCGCCGCGGCTCCGGCACGGGAGGCCGGGTACACCCTGGCCCCGGCGTTCCTTGCCTCGCCCGCCGCCGGCCTCGGCGGGCTGGAAGCCTCGGCCCTGACGGTCTACGGCGACCTGGTGGCCCTGAGCGACGGCCAGACCCGCCAGTGGGCCATCTCCGGGCTCGTCGGTGCCGCACGGCGGTCCGCGCTCTGGGGTGCTGAGACCGGCGCGCTCCCCGGCCTGGCCGCAGACCCGGAGGCGTTCCCGGAACTGCCGGCTCCGTCGGTGACGCCCAGCCCCTGACCGGCTGCTTTTCCCGTGCGGTTCCCGCCCGCCGCGGCTCCTCTCACCGGGCCGCGCTTGCCCACGGCCGTGCGGGGCGATTTTGGAGGCCGCAGGCCATAAATCCCGCCCTGGGCGCGGCGTGTCCGTGTCAAAGTGCCCCCGCTGCGCCGCATGCCGGGGACTGCGCGGCACGGGTAAACCCTGAACCGAGGAAGCTGCGGCTTACCTTGCTTAGGCTCGTCATGCTGGCCAGCCGCGGCCGCCGGTGCTTTGCTGTAGTCATGGACAGCCAAGCCGCTCCCACCCAGCACGAGAACGAGCCCCACCACAACGACATTGCGCACCGCCTCAACTGGCTTCGTGCTGGTGTGCTCGGCGCCAACGACGGCATCGTCTCCGTCGCCGCGATTGTGGTCGGCGTCGCCGGCGTCACCACGGATTCCGGCCCCATCCTCGTCGCCGGTGCCGCCGGCGTCGTCGGTGGGGCAATCTCGATGGCCCTGGGCGAATACGTCTCCGTGAGCAGCCAGAAGGACAGCCAGAAGGCCCTGATCGAGAAGGAACGCCGGGAGCTGGCCGAACAACCCGAGGAGGAGCTCGAGGAACTCGCCGCGATCTACCAGGGCAAGGGCCTCAGCGCCGACACGGCCCGCACCGTGGCCAAGGAGCTCACGGCCCACGACGCCCTCGGCGCGCACCTTTCCGCGGAGCTGCACATTGACGAGACGGACATTGTCAGCCCGTGGCACGCCGCGTTCGCCTCGGCCGCGGCGTTCCTCATCGGTGCGATCCTCCCCATGCTTGCCATCCTGCTGCCGCCGGAGAACATCCGTGTGCCGCTGACCTTCGTGGCGGTGCTGGTCGCCCTCGCCCTGACCGGAGCCGTGGGCGCCTGGATCGGCGGCGGCTCGAAGACGAAGGCGGCCGTCCGTGTGGTCATCGGCGGCGCGGCAGCGCTCATCGCGACGTTCCTCATCGGCAGCTGGCTCGGCGCCAGCGGCATCACCGTCTAACCGTACTGTTTGACCGGTCTGCCGTGGTCTGACGTGACCGGCCCGGCCGGTCCCACCGGTTCGACCAAACCTGCCGCGCCTGGCTGCCCCGCCCCAACAGATCCCGGCTTGGTGTCATCAGCCGCCGGCCTGATCCGGTGCCCCAGCGATTCTGGGGCACCCAGCCACTACGCTGGTTCCGATGAGCCAG
>DATIUQ010000176.1:0-10772 GCA_035466775.1 Arthrobacter sp. | reverse complement strand
GGACCTCATCACGGACCTCAACCGGCGGCTCGGCACCACCGTGGCGATTGTGCTGCACGATCTCAACCTCGCGGCGCGGTACGCGGACCACATCATCGCCATGAAGAGCGGGCGGATCGTGGCCGAGGGTGCCGCCCGGACCGTGGTCACCGAGACAATGGTCCGCGACGTCTTCGGCCTCGAGTCACGGGTGCTCCCCGACCCGGTGTCCGGAGCGCCCCTGATCATCCCGCTGGGCCGCCACCACTCTTTTTCCCCGCAACCCACAACCCTGGAGCTGGTCCCATGACTGCCAAGAACCCCGCCACGGAACACGCCCCGGCGGCCCTCCGGACCCCGCCGGCCACCGAACCCATGACCCTGGCATTCGAGGTCCAGGTCACGGCGGTCCAGCAGCTCGGCCCCAACTTCCGGCGGGTCACCTTCGGCGGCTATTCGCTGCGGGATTTTGGTGTCAGCGGCAGCACCCTGGACCTGCGCATCAAACTCATGATTCCCTCGCTGGCCGCGGACGGCACGGCGCTGCCGCTGCCGGAGTTCCGGATGGAGCAGACCGGCTGGTACCGCGAGTGGCTGGCCATGGATCCCGCGACCCGCGGCTCCATGCGGACCTACACCGTGCGGCAGGAACGCCTCGACGCCGTCTACCCGGAACTCGACGTCGACTTTGTGCTGCACTTTGACGACGCCGGCCACGGCGGGCCGGCGGCCAACTGGGCCCTCAACGCCAAACCGGGCGACACCCTGACCCTGATCGGACCCAACAACCGGGCCGCGCACTGCGCCACGGCCGGAACCTACTCCGGGATCGAGTGGCGTCCGGGCCTGGCCCAGCGGGTCCTCCTGGCCGGCGACGAGACGGCCGTGCCCGCCATCAGCGCCATCCTCGAGAGCCTGCCGCCGTACGTGAGCGGCCACGCCATCCTGGAGGTCCCGGAAGCCGGCGACTTCCAGGGCATCACAACAGCCGCCGACGTCGAGATCACCTGGCTTGCGCGCGGTGCGGCGATCGGCCGGTCGCGTCCGCACGGCGAACTGCTGCAGGAGGCGGTCCGGGCCGCCGTCTCGCGCCCGGGCTGGGTGGGGCTCCGCTCGGCCCCTGAATTGGCCGCCGGCCCCGAGCCCGAGGACGTCAACGTGGACCGCGACATCCTGTGGGAGACTCCGGCCCGGATGGATGCCGCGGCGATCAGCGCCAGCCGGAATCCCGACAAGCCCGCAGGGGCAATGCCGTTCTACGCGTGGATCGCCGGTGAAGCGGGCGTGGTCAAGGAGATGCGCCGGTACTTGGTGCGGGACGTGGGGATTGACCGGAAGCAGGTCGCGTTTATGGGGTACTGGCGGCAGGGGAAGGCCGAGCTCTAGGCGACGCTTCCGCAGTTGTTGCCGTTTTCTCGCTGACGCTCCCGCAGTTCCTGCCGGGCTTTCGGCCGCAACCGCTGCTTTGCCGTCGCTTGGACACCGCCCGCGGCCGCGGGCGGCCTTAGTCGGCGATGCGCTCCTTTGCAAAGCACCGGCAGCGGCCTTGTGGTCAACTCACCTCTTGTGCCGCACGTTGCTGCTTTGAAGGCCTCCCTCGGCAGTCGTGCGGTCTGCTCGGCATTGTGTTCCTCCCGTTTACCCCGTTGTTCCCTGCCGGCCGGGTGGGCTGGTTAGCGTGGGGCCATGGCTGAGAACCTTCTTGCCCCGGGCGCTCATGGGCGGCGGGTCTATGTTGCCCTGGGGGACTCCTTCACCGAGGGGGTGGGGGACTACAGTGCGCGGCTGCCCAACGGGGTTCGCGGCTGGGCGGACCGGGTGGCGGAGCGGCTGGCCAGGGCGGATCCGGGGTGGGAGTACGCCAACCTCGCCATCCGCAGCAAACGGCTGCGGCACATCATCGCGGAACAGTTGGAGCCGGCGCTGGCCATGGAACCGACGTTGGTCACCCTGTACGCCGGCGGGAACGACATCCTGGATATCGGCACCGACATCCACGCCCTGATGAAGGACTACGAGTTCCTCGTCGCCAGGCTGGCCGCCAGCGGGGCCACGGTGGTGCTGTTCACCGGATTCGACGTCCGGGTCTCGGCGCTGCTGGAACCGCTCAAGCGGCGGAACGCCGTCTACAACCAGCGGGTCCGCGAGGTGGCGGCGAGGTACGAGGCCGTGCTGGTGGACTACTGGTGCTTCGACGCGTTCTACGATCCGCGGATGTGGGATTCAGACCGGCTGCACATGTCCAAGGAGGGCCACAAGTATCTCGCCGGCCAGGTCCTGGACCAGCTCGGGGTTCCGCACAAGGTCAAGCCCAGAGTTTGGGAGCCGCCGGCGAAACTCGGCCTCCGCGACTGGGAAAGCCGGCAGCGCCGCTGGGTCCGCGACTGGGTCCTGCCGCTTTTCGGACGCAAACTCCGGGGGGTCACGCTGGGGGACGAGCTCAGCCCGCGCTGGCCGGAGCCGGTCAGGGTCCCGCCGAAGGCCGGACTGAAGAAGCTCACCGCCAAGATCCCCGCCGCCTGAACTGTGCGTTTCCGCCAGGGGCTGCGGGCTCAGCTGTCCAGCAGGTTTTCGTAGCCTGGGGCCACCCTGCTCGCGTGGAACTCCTCGACGTCGAATTCGGCCACACCGTTGATATAGAACGGATCCTTGGCCAGCGAGGCGTCCAGGGCGCCGCGGTCCGCGTTGGACAGCAGCAGCGCTCCTGTCCGCGGTATCTTCCGGCCCGCGACCAGGAAGATGCCCTGGTCGAAGGCATCCTGCAGCCACGTGACGTGGGCCGGGAGATGGAAGTCAACGATCTCTTCGGGGACCTTGTAGGTCAAGGAGACTACATACATACGGTCAGCCTACCGCCTGCCCTCCGCGCGCAGCCGGGAATTTTCCGTCACCGAATCCAGCGAAGTTGAACCGTCAATCTTCAAGTCTCCTAGACTGTATCCATGACTGAAACGCGCTGGCTGAATGCCGACGAACGCCGGGCCTGGCTGGCCCAGGTGAGCATCAACACCCTGCTGCCGGCAGCCCTTGACACGCAGCTGCACCACGCGCGCAAGCTCTCCCTGTTCGACTACAACGTCCTGGCGATGCTCTCCGAGGCCGACGGCCGCTTTTTGCCCATGAGTGAACTGGCCGCGCGGACCAGTGCCTCCCTGTCGCGGCTCTCCCATGTGGTCACCAAGCTGCAGACCCGCGGCTGGGTGGAGCGCCGTCCGCACCCCGGGGACGCCCGGGTCACGACGGCGCACCTCACCGACGCCGGGATGGAGACCATCGTGGAGCTCGCCCCCGCCCACGTCGAGGCCGTCCGCTCGCTGTTCCTCGACGCCCTGAGCGAGGACGACGTCGCCGACCTCGCCCGGATCGGCGAGAAGATCGTGGGCCGCCTGGACAAGGACCACTGGATCCTGCGGGAGAGCAAGCAGGCCTAAGGTCCGCTCCAACGCCCCGCCGAACGCCCCCAACACAGCGTCGCCTAGTGTTGGCACTATGGAATCGCCGATCGACAGCTACCTGCGCCAGATCCACGCTGAGATCGCCCAGCTCAAGGACGGCAAGCCCTACAGCACCATTCCGGCCATGGCCAACGTGGACCCGGAGAACTTCGGCATCGCCCTCGCCACGGTGGACGGCAAGGTCTACGAGATCGGGGACACCCGCGAGGAATTCACCATCCAGTCCATCTCCAAGCCCTTCACCTATGGGCTGGCCCTCGACGACCTCGGCAGCGAGGCGGTGGACGCCAAAGTGGACGTCGAACCGTCCGGGGACTCCTTCAACGAAATCTCCCTGGCCGAAGGAACGGGCCGGCCTGCCAACGCGATGATCAACGCCGGCGCCCTGACCGCCACCTCGCTGATCAGGGGGTCCGGCGGGCAGTCCGGTTTCAAACGGATCCTCAGCACATACTCCGCTTTCGCGGGCCGTCAGCTCTCGGTCAGCGAGAAGGTCTTCGAATCCGAACTCAGGCACGGGCACCGCAACACGGCACTCGCCTACCTGCTGCGCTCGTTCAACATCATCGAGGAGGACCCGACGCCGGTCCTTGAGGACTATTTCCGCCAGTGCTCGGTCCTGGTGAACTGCTACGACCTTTCGATCATGGCCGCCACCCTCGCCAACGGCGGGCGGAATCCGCTCAGCGGCAAACAGGTGCTGGGCATCGGCCCGGTGGAACGCGTGCTGTCCGTCATGATGACCTCCGGCATGTACGACGACGCCGGTGCATGGATCAGCAGCGTGGGCATGCCGGGAAAGAGCGGTGTGGCCGGCGGGATTATCGCAGTCCTGCCCGGCCAGGTGGGGCTGGCCGTCTATTCGCCGCCGCTGGATGAACACGGCAGCAGCGTCCGCGGCCTCGCCACCGCCCAGCGCCTTTCCCGGGACATGGAACTGCATTTCGTCCGCGCTGCCCGGACCGGCCGGTCCGCGATCCTCGCCGCCTACGACGTGACCGAGACGCCCTCGGGCATCCGCCGCAATGACGAGGCCGCCGACGTCCTCCGCGGCCACGGCCACCGGGCCCGCGTGATCGAGCTCAACGGCGACCTGCTCTTCGCCGGAACGGAGTCCATGGTCCGGGAACTCAGCAGCCTGGAGGACGACGTCGAGCTGGTGGTCCTGGACCTGCGCCGCACCGACCAGGTCAGCGAGGTTGCCCTGCGCATGCTGGAATCGGCGCGGGAGGGACTCTCCGGCGCCGGCCGGGAGCTCGTGCTGATCGAGGCGGACGGGTCCGTGGCGGAAAGCCTGGGACCGTCCGCGCAGCATCCGGTGGCCTCCTTCGCGAGCAGGAACGCCGCCGTCGAATACTGCGAAAACCGCCTGCTGGAACGCTACGGGAACCGGCTGCTGCTGCCGGATCACGTGCCGGTCACCGCGTCGCCCGCCCTGGCGCCGCTGGACGAAGCGGACGCCGCAGCGCTGGAAGCCCTCATGACGCCAAAATCCTTCGACGACGGCGACGTCATCCGCCGTGTCGGGCTGCGGTTCGGCGGCGTCTACTTCATCACCTCCGGCAAGGTCAGCAGCACGTCCCCGGGACCCAGCGCAGAGCGGGTCCAGCTCAATACGCTCAGCGCCGGCATGACGTTCGGCGAGCTGGCGCTGGGCAGCGGCAGCCGGCAGGAAACCACGGTCCGGGCCGTGGGGCCGGTGAAGCTTATGGTTCTCAGCGCGGAGGCCATTTCAGAGCTGGAAAGTGCCGACCCGCGCCTGGCCATCGCCCTCTGGAAGGCCCTGACCCGGGACGCGTACACCCGCGTTGAGCAGTACCTGCGTGAATCGGCGGTCCGGATCCGCGAGTAGCGGCCGGCCTGCTCCATCGACCCTGCTCACTTGCCCTGCGCTTTGGGTGCCTGCGCTTTGTTTGCTTGGGGCAACTGCTGGCAGACTGGAACCATGGATTTCACGTCCCGCTATGTGGCCCTCGGAGACTCCTTCACGGAAGGCGTCGGCGACGACGACCCCACCTGCCCCAACGGCGTCCGGGGCTGGGCGGACCGGGTGGCGGAGCAGCTCGGCGCGGCCGATCCGGGCTTCGGGTACGCAAACCTCGCCATCCGCGGCCGGAAGATCCGCCAGATCATGGCTGAACAGATCGATGCCGCGGTCGCCCTGAAGCCCACCGTCGTCAGCATCTACGCCGGGGCCAACGACATCCTCCGGCCCAAGGTCGACATCGACGACCTCCTGGTGGACTACGACGCCGGCATCCGCAAGCTCAAGGCCACCGGCGCGACCATTGTGATGTTTACCGGTTTCGACTCCCGCGGTTCGAAGATCTTCGGCACGACGCGCGGCCGCACCGCCATCTACAACGAACTGGTCCGCGGAATTGCCGGGGACCACGGCGCCCTCCTGGTGGACTATTGGCGCTTCAGTGAGTACTACGACTGGGGCATGTGGGCGACCGACCGGATGCACATGTCGCCCGCCGGCCACGCCAACATGGCCAAGCGTGTCCTCACCGTCCTGGAGCACGACCACTCGATCGATGTCCCGCCCATGACCCCCGTACCGGAACTGGGCCGGGCCGAGGCGCTCCGTGCCAACGCCCGCTGGGTCCGCGAGTTCGCCGGACCGTGGGTGGTCCGCCGGGTCACGGGCAAGTCGTCCGGGGACGGCCTGACGCCGCGCTACCCCCGGCTCACGCACCTCTAGGCCTGGAATCCCGGCGTCGCGAGCAGTTCCCCGCTGCCGAGGACAGCGAGCACCTCGATGTCCCAGCTGTCCGTGGCCCAGTTCAGCATGGGCCTCCCGCCCGCGACGATGGCCGTCGCCAGCACGTCCGCAGTGACAATGTCCAAGGCCGCCACCGACGCCTGGCGGAACTCGGAGCGGCGGAATTCCGTGCGCCCTGTTCCGGCCCGCCAAATGTGGTCTCCGCGCTCCGCGGTCCCGGACGTCGCCAGGGCGGCGAAGCGGCCCGTGCCGCCCAGGGGGAAACCCGAGAGCAGCGCCCCGCGATCCAGCGGGTCCACGACGCCGGCTAGCCAGGGAGACCCGGTTCCCGGTGCCGGCGAGCCGCTCACCAGCACATCGCCCCCGGCATTCAGGCACCAGTCCTCGACGCCGATGTCCTGCAGTGCCGTCGCTGCCTGGTCGATCGCGTAACCCTTGATGATTCCGGAGAGGTCAAGCACGCCGTCGGGCCGCTCGGGGGTGAAGAATCCCTCGGTCAGCAGCCCCCATCCGGTGGCGTCCGCAAAGCGGGCCCGGAAGGGCGCCGAGGCCTCCCGGAGCGTGACCTCCCCCCTGGCCAGACGGCTCGCTTCGGAATCGGGGCGGTAGAGGCTGAACACCGCGTCCAGCCCGGCAAACACACGTTCGACGGCGGCCGTGGCACCTTCGAGGACCTGGCCGTCGTCCAGCAACGCACCGCCGGCCGGCAGTGCCAGGCTGATCACGGTCCCCATGCACTGGAACGTCCTGCTTTTCAGGGCCGGGACGCCGGGGGCGCGGCGCGCCGGGTGGCCGGCGGGCGAAGGCTCAAAGGTTGGCTGCATCGAGGGCTCCCTGAAGCGAGGTTAGGTAGGCGGCACTGGTGACGGTGGCGCCGCTGACTGTCTGCACCTGGGCGGACTGCGCCTTGATGACAGCGGCACGCAGCAGCGGCGCGGCCCGGTTGCTGATTTGCACGGACTTGCGGTCGTCGTCGGTCAGCTGCAACGCGGTGACATCCGTGATCGCACCGGCCTTCACGGTGATCTGCACCTGGACGGTGCCGAATCGGGTCTGGACCGCTCTGCCGGCGAAGGTTCCGGCGGCCGGCGCCGCGGTCCCGGCGGAACCGCCGGACCCGCTGGCGGAACCGGACCCGGAAGATCCGCTGGTGCTGCTCCCTCCTGTCCCGGACGACGAGCCGGGTGACGCGGCGGCTGGCGTGGCCGCCGCCGTGCTCCCCGTCTCCGCGACGTGCGCGCCGGACTGCCAGCCAGCCAGAAGGATCCCGGCGGAGGCCAGTGCTGCTGAAACCGCTGCTCGTATTCTCACCAGTCGAACCTTTCGTAGTGGAGTTGCTCTTCGCGGGCGCCGGCCGCGCGGGCTGCGCCGATCACGCTGCGTGCCCAGGCGTCCGGCCCGCAGATATAGACGTCGGAGTCGGCAATCTGCGGGGCGTAGCTGGCCAGCCGGTGTCCTGACTGAACGGCCGATTCCGGCAGCCAGCTATTTTCGCCGGCGGTGCGGGGACCGGTGAGGTGGAACAGGGTCGCTCCGCGGCGGCGGCACAGTTCCAGGACTTCGTCCCCCAGATACAGTTCCGCCTCGCTGTGGCCGCGAAGAATCACCGTTGCGTTGCCCGGTTCGAAGGGGGTGCGCTCCAGCAGGGCGCGGAGCGGGGTGATTCCGATGCCCGCTCCGATCATCACGACGCGGTCCCGGCTGCGGGCCGCCGTGCTGAAGAGCCCGTAGGGTCCCTCGATGGCCACCCTGGTCCCGGGTTTCACCCGTGCCAGCTGCGCCGAGCCCCGGCCGAGATTGCGCACGGTGATCCGCAGCCGGCCCCGGCCCGAGGAATCGAACAGCACGGGTTCCGCGGAGAGGCTGAACGGGTGCGGATGCCACCACATCCCCGGCGACAGGAATCTCCAAATGAAGAACCGCCCGCCGCTGCCCGCCAGTTCGTCGAGGTGGCGGCCGGTGATTTCAATGCTGACGACGCCGGGAGCCTCCGGGACAACGCGGCTCACCCGCAGCCGGTGCCGGGCAGTGGCCACCAGCGGCTCCAGCACGCGGTAGTGGGCGAGGGCGGCGCCGGTGGCGATGCAGATCGCGAGCCAGTACCAGCGCTGCCACGTGCCCTCGGCAAAGAGACCGCCGGCGCTGAACTGGTGCGGGATCGCCGTCAAAACCGCCGCATAGGTCAACAGGTGGACGACGTACCAGAACTCGTACGGCAGCCGGCGTCGGACCGTAACCACCGAGGTGACCACGACGGCGATGAACAACCCGATGGACACGATGGCTAGCCACATATCGGGCACCAGGACCCAGAGCGCCACGAGTTCACTGACGGGATCGAGCCCTTCGGCCATGCCATAGCCGATCGCGATCAGGACGCCGTGTGCGAGCAGCAGGTAGAGCGACGGTTTGCCGAGTTTTCGGTGGAATTCGAGGGCCCGGTCATGCCCGACGGCGCCGTCGATCAGCGGAGTACGTGCAACCAGCAGCAACATCAGCAGGACCAGGTCCATGCCGGCAAGTCCGGCAACGATCCCCACGGCCGTAAAGGAACCGGCGGGCGTCGAGAACCCGGCAGCGCCGCCGTCGGCCAGCCACAGCGCGACGGCAAAGGACACCGAAGCCCAGGCGATCACGGTCAGCAGGTCCGCCCGGACTAAACGGCTCCGGGTCTGGCGGCGGAACCGCTCAGCGGAGGGCCGGGTTGGCGCGGCCGGCACAGCCAGTGGGAGTGAGGGGTTCATGGCTCCAGAGTCCGCCCGGTGCCTATCAATTGGCTGTGAAACCGCTAGGGTGCCGTTGTGACTTCACCCCGGAGGATGTGGCGCCCCTTATACACCGCCGGATACCGGATTGGCCTTTAATTCGTCAAGCTCGTAGACTTGGTAGGCGCTAGGTGGCGCGGAGCGTGTGCAATTGCTCCGGTTGGCGGGATTTGTCTGCAATATTGGCAGTCCTGGTGGCCGGTAGTTAGGGGCTCAAGTTGCGTGCACTCCTGTATTCGCCCAGCATCCCGGTACTTCGCAGTGGCCCTCCGAAAGGTTCCGCCGCCCGTTGACCGTGGCCCACAATCTTCGCCGCAGTGTTGAAGGCAACCGGTTTACGCCGTCTGCCTGCGTACTGCGGAACTACCGAAACCCTGTGGGTGCTGGATGCGGACGCCGCCTGCCGCACGGTTACGCGGGAACTCCGCAACCGTTTCATTTATTTTTGAGGAGAGTCGTCATGGCAGCACACTGCCAGGTGACCGGAGCCGAGCCGGGCTTTGGACACAGCATTTCGCACTCGCACCGACGCAACAAGCGTCGGTTCGACCCGAACATCCAGAAGAAGCGCTACTGGGTTCCGTCCCTGCGCCGTAATGTCACCCTGCAGGTCTCTGCGCGTGGCATCAAGACCATCGACGTGCGTGGCATCGACGTAGTCGTAGCCGCCATCCTGGCACGAGGAGTGAAGCTCTAATGGCTAAGGACAAGGACGTACGTCCGATCATCAAGCTCAAGTCGACCGCGGGCACGGGTTACACCTACGTGACGCGCAAGAACCGTCGTAACGACCCGGACCGTATGGTCCTGAAGAAGTACGACCCCCGCATCCGCAAGCACGTCGAATTCCGAGAGGAGCGCTAAACACATGGCTAAGAAGTCAATGATCGCTAAGAACGAACAGCGTAAAGTCATCGTCGAGCGTTACGCTGCAAAGCGCCTCGAACTGAAGAAGGCTCTGGTTGACCCCAACTCGACCGACGAAGTTCGCGAAGCCGCTCGCCTCGGCCTGCAGAAGCTGCCCCGCAACGCCTCACCGGTACGTCTGCGTAACCGCGACATCATCGATGGCCGCCCGCGCGGTACCTTCCAGAAGTTCGGCATCTCCCGTGTTCGCTTCCGCGACATGGCTCACCGCGGCGAGCTCCCGGGCATCACGAAGTCTTCCTGGTAATTCAGTACTCCTGAAACCAGTGGCTTGAAGAAGGGCCGGCAACCATTTGGTTGCCGGCCCTTCTTGCGTTTAACGCCCGACGCCGGCTGGCCGCTGCTGGCTGGCCGACTCCGGTCGGCGGGCCTGTTGCGGGGCGGCGGCCGTGCCCCGCCCGGACTGGTGACGCACCGCACACAAGTCCGGGTCCGCCGTTTCGGACGGGGGAGGCCCGTCGGGTTGTCTGGTGTCGGTGTGGTGGCGGGGTTTTTGGGGGTGTGGGTGGGGTGTGGTGGGTGGATTTGTGTGGGGTGCTGGGGGCGTGTATTGTTGTTCGAGTCGCCGCCGCTGATGCGGAAAGATTGCGACCGACCCCCTTCTGAACAGCCTGGAAAATGGCGCGGTTATTTACGCGCTGATTTCGGGTGGGGATCCTGCTTGTGGAGTTGTAAGTCGCGGAAACGTTGATTTGCAAAGGCTTCCGGGTTCGGGTAAGTTTGGGAAGTTGCTCCGGAGCGATCCACGGCCGAATTGATGGTTGTGGTGGTGCCGGGTGTGTCTGTTGTTTGAGAACTCAATAGTGTGCCAAGTTTGTTGATACCAATTTATTGTATTGAATTGGTTGAATTGGCCAGGTTGCGCCACCCCGTGGTGTGGTCTGGTTTTTACAGCTGGTTTCGAATTTTGTGCATTGT
>DATIUQ010000175.1:0-1608 GCA_035466775.1 Arthrobacter sp. | reverse complement strand
TCAGGCAGTATCGCGAGGAGGCGGCCCAATGGGCGCACAGGAGATGCATCCGGATCCGGAACGGGATGGGGCCGGAACTTCGGCCGCCCCCACAGGGATCGTTGTGGGCGTGGACGGGTCCGACCATGGCCAGTGCGCACTCGTGTGGGCGGCCCGGGAGGCCGAGCGCCGCCGTCGGCCGCTGCATATTGTGACGGCCTACTCCGTGCCGATCTTTGCCGCGTCCGGGCTCGACGGCGGCTACGCCACCGTGGACGATTCGGTGATCCGTGAGGGTGCCGAGGCAGTCCTGCAGCAGGCGGTGGACAAGGTTTCCGGGTATAACATCGACGTCGACGCGTCCGTGGAGAACGGCGATGCCTCGGGCGTCCTGCTGGAGCTGTCCGAGACGGCTGAACTGCTGGTGGTCGGAACCCGGGGGCGCGGCGGCTTCGTGGGACGCCTTCTTGGCTCAGTCAGCAGTGCCCTGCCGGCCCACGCCAAATGCCCTACCGTCACCGTGCCCCTGATCTGCGCAGACCGCCTGGGCGAAACCACTGACGACAAACGCATCCGGGCCGAACAGGCCAAAGCCGGACACAAGCCCGTAGAGAACGTGGTGGTAGTGGGCGTGGACGGGTCCGAGCAGGCCCGCGTCGCGGTGCTGGAGGCGGCCTCCCAGGCTGAGCGCCTCGGGGCCACCCTCCGGGTCCTCTGCGCAGTGCCGCAGTACAGCGGATCCCTGGCCTGGGTGCCGGCCCCCATGGACCGGAAGGCCCTGCTGGCCGACATCCAGGTGCAGCTCGACGCCGGGATGGCCTGGCTGAAGAGCCACTACCCCGCTCTTCCCATGGAAGCGGAGCTTAGGGACGGCTCGCCGGTGGATGCGTTGGTGGAGGCCAGCCGGCACGTGGAGCTTGTGGTGGTGGGCACGCGGGGCCGCGGCGGCTTCACCGGAATGCTCCTGGGTTCCACCTCCGCGGGTGTGCTTCACCATGCCAAGAGCCCGGTGCTGGTGGTTCCGGACCGGGAGGATCCACGCCTCGCAGACCGGGCGACCTTTGGGCCCATCCTTGGCGCGGCCTAGGTAGGTCTGCAGCAGGAGGCATGGAAATGCCTGGCACGGGAGCTTCGCCCCAAATCCTGGGATTGGCGGACATCGGGCCGGCCATGCTGCCCCTCGTGGGAGGAAAGGCTGCCAACCTCGGGGTGCTGACCGCCGCGGGGCTCTCGGTGCCGGAAGGCTTCTGCCTCACCACGAGCGCCTACCGGCAGGCGACAGGCGCGGACGGGCACGTACAGGGCCGGCTGTCAGAGCTGCACGCGGCGCTGAAAGCCACTGCCGACGACGACCTCGCCGCGCTGGCGGCGCTGGCGGCGCGGGCCCGCGAGGTTGTCCTCAGCGCTCCTGTTCCGCCGGAAACAGTGGAGGCCATCGAGCGGGCGTATGGGGCCATGGGCAACGACGTCCCGGTGGCCGTCCGCTCGTCGGCCACCGCTGAGGACCTTCCGTCGGCGAGCTTTGCCGGGCAGCAGGACACTTACCTCAACGTGGTGGGGACCGCCTCGGTGGGGGGCGCGGTCCGGAACTGCTGGGCATCACTCTGGACCGACCGGGCCGTCAGCTAC
>DATIUQ010000174.1:0-16005 GCA_035466775.1 Arthrobacter sp. | reverse complement strand
GGATGGAAGCGGGAATGTATAGAATTAACCGATTCAACAGAAGGGCATAGCGTTGCTTAACGATCCTGAGCAGGAATTGTTCGATATCCGGCGCCTTGCCCTGCTGGTGGAGGTGGTGGAGCAGGGGTCCATCACGGCCGCGGCCGAGCTGATGATGTACACGCCCTCCGCCGTCTCGC
Organism: Arthrobacter sp.; assembly: GCA_035466775.1. GTDB lineage: Bacteria > Actinomycetota > Actinomycetes > Actinomycetales > Micrococcaceae > Arthrobacter. The sequence continues at coordinate 15,826 of DATIUQ010000174.1, read as the reverse complement.
AGCAGCTGCGGAAGCTTGAGCAGGAAGTCGGGCAGCCGCTCCTCAACCGGCGCTCCCGCGGGGTGGTGCCCACCGAAGCAGGGCAGATCCTCGCCGGCCACGCGCGCAAAGTCATCGGACAGATGCGCGCCGCCCAGTCCGACCTGGACCAGATCGCCGGCCTCAAGCGCGGCTCGCTGACCGTCGGGACGTTCCCCACGCTGGCCGGGTCCTTCCTGCCGGTGGTCATCCGGGCCTTCAAGAAGCGGTACCCGGCCATCGGCCTATCCGTCCGCAGTGCGCGCTTCGATGACCTGGTGAGCGACCTGCAGTCCGGAGTGACCGGGCTGTGCCTGCTCTGGGACTACCCCTGGAACCGCTTTCATGACGATTCCATCCGGATCACGGAGGTGTTCCAGGAGAGCACGGTGCTGCTGGTGTCCCGTGCGCACCCGCTGGCTGGCCGCGACGAGATCCGGATGGAGGAGCTCCGCAAGGAGTCGTGGATTGTGCGGGCGGAGGCGCACCCCGTGGTCGAAGTGCTGCAGCGCTCGGCCCACGAGGCCGGGTTCGAACCGACCATCGGCTTCCTGGCCAACGACTATCAGGAGGCGCAGGCGATGGTGAGCGTGGGGATGGGTGTGGCCATGGTGCCGAAGACGGCCGTGGCCCTGCAGCACCCGGACGTCCGGGTGATCAGCCTCGGCTCCGCCGCGCCCCTGCGGCGGGTGCTCCTGGCCCAGCGCCAGGACAAGGTTTACGCCCCGGCAGAGGTCGCCTTCCATTCCACGCTGCTCGAAATCGCCCGCGAACGGGCCGGAGACTACTTGTAACGACGTCCGCAGCGGCCCCGCGCGTGGCTGCCGTTCGCCGACGCTCAGCGCACCCGGAGGTTCGAGGGCTTTCCGGGAACGTCCTTCGGGTGCAGACCGGTGGCTTTGGCCTGCAGCACACACCATCTGCGCAGCGGCATGCCGAGAACCTTCGGCAGGGACCCGTGGCGCTGCTTTACCAACGGCGCTCCTACGGCGCCGAAAAGAGACACACTGATGCCCGATTCTCCGTGCAGCAGGGGGTCGCCAAGCACCGACCTCCAGGCCTTCTCCAGTGCCTTAACAGCGGCAGATGCACTGCCGTTGACTCCGTGGAAGCTTCGCGTCAGATGCCCGTGCATCCGCTGGTGCTCGGTGAGGGCGGGGGCTTTGGAGGCCGCCGGAAGGCCTTTCACGGCTGCGGGCGGCTTCTTCACCGCTGCTTGCGGTTTCGCTCCGACGGCCGGCGGCTGGGCGGCCCGGGCGTCCGTGCCGGCAGCGGCGACCACAAGGTCGGCCAGTTCCGCGTGCAGTGCCGCGATCTGCCGGTGGATCTCGCTGATCCGGAGGACGACGTCGGTGTTCCCACCCGTCGGTGAAACGCGAAGCTTGGCCTCTGCCTCGGGTGGGAAGGTGGTGCGGAACAGCGCACACAGCGCTGTGGCCAGCGCAAGCCGGGCGGCGGCGTCGGGCAGGATCAGCGGTGACCGGCTGGTGGAGTTCGCAATCACCGCAGCCAGTTCCGGCAGGTCGCCGTACACCTTGCCCCAACGGATCCGCTCAACGGTGGTGTTCCGGTCCACCTGCGGCGAGTAGACGCTCTGCATGATCCGCAACTGGGGCGGATCGACGTCGGGAAAGTGCTCCGGGAGGATGGCTCCGCGCAGGGCTGCCCGGACGGCGTCGAGCTGCCGCGACACCTGCTCGATCGGATTCGGGAGGGCCAGGCCGCCGTCGAGCAGCCAGGGCGTTCCCGTGTCGGTTGCGTGTGCGACGCGTTGGGGGAAGCCCTTCCATTCGCTGACCATGAGGGTGCCGTGCCTGACGTTGTAGAAGAACCAGTCGACTTCGGCGACAGGCCTGCCCGGTGCGTCCACCCGGCAGTTGCTGAACGCCCACACGTCGTCGTCCAGCAGCTCCTCCAGCCGGGCAACATCGCGGGGAGAGGGCCGGTGGGCAGCCGAATTGGCGGAAGGAAAGTGCAGCAACGGAGGCCTTCTGGGGCGCTATGCCAGCTGAGGGATCCCCACGCCCCGGGCCGGTCGCGCGTCGTGCGCTAAGCCATCATCACCGGCCAGACGGCCCATCGGCAAGGGGGCGCGCGGGCGGTTTTCCGGGTGGCGCGGCCATCACCCCCGGGCTCCCGCGGCCCGGATGTCCCGGCTCCCGGGATGAACGTTTGGGCAGATGCTCCCGGATGGCCGCCGGCAGGATCCTGAAGCACCAGAATGCTACTGACCAGTAGCTTTGTGGTGCAAGAGAGCGCCAGGACCGGGCGGGCTTGGTTGGCCCGGGGAGCCGGTTTTTCTGCACATCCGTGCAAATCCGTGGCTGAACCGGGTTCCGGGCTGCCTAGGATTTTAGGACCGCGGCCACCATTTGGCTGCAAAAGAGCACCATCTGGCACCACCCGCTGACACACGAACAAAGAGGTTTTTATGTCGCTGCTCACCAGAACCCTGTCCATCGCCGCCGCTGTCCTGGCCGCCTCCCTGACGGCGGCCCCCGCCCAGGCCGGCACCTTGGATGTTGCCCCGCCCGGCGCCAACGACTGGACCTGCAAACCGTCCGCCGAGCACCCGTATCCCGTCATCCTGGTGCCGGGCACCTTCGAGAGCATGGCCAAGAACTGGTCCACCCTGTCGCCCTACCTCAAAAGCAAGGGGTACTGCGTCTTCGCCCTCAACTACGGCGAGACCAACGGCGTGTACGCCACCGCGCCGGTGGCCGATTCCGCGAAGGAACTCGCCCCGTTCGTGGACGCGGTCATGGCTTCCACCGGCGCCAACAAGGTGGACCTGGTGGGCCACAGCCAGGGCGGCATGATGCCCCGCTATTACATGGGGTTCCTGGGCGGCGCTAAGAACGTCCATCACCTGGTGGGCATTGCACCCTCCAACCACGGCACCAAAGGCGTGATCGTCCCGCCGCCGGGATTCGTTCCGCCTCCGGACTACACCGCGTTGAACTGTGCGTCCTGCGCCGACCAGCAGGCCGGATCGGCGTTCATGCAGCAGGTCAACTCCAAGGGCGACACCGTGGCCGGACCGTCCTACACCGTGCTCTCCACGGTCTACGACGAAGTGGTGATCCCCTACAACAGCCAGTTCCTCAGCGGCCCCGCCCGGCAGGTCACCAACATCACCATCCAGGACAAGTGCCCGGCCGACGTCTTCGAACACGACCAGACGCCAAATGACCCCGTGGTGCACCAGTTCGTGGCCCACGCCCTGGGACAGGCCACCGGCCCCGCAGACTCGGCCTACCAGCCCGCCTGCCTCTAGTGAGTGGCGCTGGTCCGTTTCCGGTGGATGTGATGACTGGGGTCTCCTCCGTCAGGCGGTAAGTCCCGAAACTGACGGAGTGCTCGCGTCAGCGCTGACGGTTATCCGGCCGGGGGCTTGGACCCCCGCCGTTTCCCGGGTAATCCAGATACGGACGTACCGCCAAAAGGTGTTTGGCGAGTGCAATTTCCGGTCGTCCGGGGTGGGCTTCGACGAGTTGGCGCAGCTGTTCTTGCTCCTGGGCGCTTCCGGGTCCGGAGGCTGCCATGAGCACCTCGATAGCGACTATGGCCTGTCGCCGGATATCAGGCATATTTTTGCCTTGAGCTTCGGAAATACCGAAGGTCATGCGGCCACTGCGGGCCTGCGTAGTCGTGGCAGAGCTGGTTTCGGATTGGGGTGACGGCCCGGGTGACATTTGAGTCCCATGTTCTAACCCCACGTGAACTGGGGCGGATCCACTGCCGAACGCGTCCCCAGGAGCGGGTGCTCGACGCGGATGACCGTCTCCTCAGTGTACGCCTGGTGGGAAGGGATCCCGCCGATTCCTCGCGAGGAATTCAGCGCATCTCATTTCCCCGCAGTCCTCCGGGAACTCGTTCTCCCGGTGCCCTACTGCTGGCCACAGCGGCCTCGCCGGAGAAATAGGGACGTGTGCTCTACCGGGGCCTCCCTGTGGCTCGTATATTCTTGCTTGGCCGAGGAGCGGTCGGGACAAGTGTCCAACAGACGGCTGTGGTCTGTTGGCCGCGGCGCCTTCCTTATATCGGAGGAACAGATGTGGTCGAGGCTTTATACGTATCTGTTTCCGCTCGGCCCCGACGCGAAAAGTCCTTCCGGAACCTTCGAACTCCATGTCCCCTCGGGGAAAATGGAGTGGTCCGAGGGGATGTTCAGCATCCACGGACTGCGCCCGGGGCAGGTGGTGCCCACCGTGGAACTCTTCATGGCCCACAAACATCCGCTGGATCGGGAGCATGTGCTCTCACTCTGGGCGAAGCTTTTGAAAGGCGGGGGCCAGGGGGCGCTGCTGCACCGGATCAGCGACATCCGGGGGAAGGAGCGGCGGGTTTTCTCGGCGCTCCAGGCAGTAGCGGGGCCGGCAGGTCAGGTGGATTATGTGCGTGGCTTTATGGTGGACGTGACCCAAAGTCTGCGGATCGAATCCCACGATGCGGCCTCGGCTGCCATCGAGCGCGTGTACGCCCACAGGGACCTCATTGAGCAGGCGAAAGGGATTGTCATGGCGCTAAGGGCCGTTGACGGTCCTGCCGCATTCGACATCTTGGCTGCCGTAAGCCAGCAGAGAAACGCCAAGCTGCACATAGTCGCCGAGGAACTGGTCCGCGCTGCTCAGAGCGGTAAGGCCGCCGGACATCTGGCTGAGTTACTTGGCCGCACTGACCCGTGATTTGCTGCACGGCGCATGTTCCGCGTCATGATCCTGTCGGGAGCTGAAATGGTGGACAGGTACCCCTCCGATGCCGAATAATCAGTAGTGGGCCAGCCGGCTGATCCCCCAATACAGCCGGCTGGCCCTTCCATTGCTCGGCCCCCGATGCGGCGCCAGCGCCGGCCGTCCCCCGACGAACCGTGGCAACTGCCAACGATTCTCTGTGCGCAGTTCCTGGACCGGCCGGTACTTCGCCCCCGCTAAATCGCCGCTCCGCGTTCTGTGCATTGGTTCTACCGCAGGTATGGCCCCCCAATATTTGTTTACTCTGAGCCATACCCGCGGTGGTCTTTTGGGTCTATGTGCCCGTTTGGGGGCCGTGGGCTTTGTGCAGAGACCGGCGAAGGGCGCGCAGATCCCGGGTGGGCATCTGGGACCAGGCCGGAAAGCCGTCAATGACCAGGCCCGCGTGGCCAGGGGCGCTCACGACGCCAGCCTTGGTTCGGCGGCGGGGAGGTCGGGTTGAGTGCCGCGCCTGCCCGCGGGAGTACTTTGCCCAAGCGTCCAGAAGACGGAGCGCTCCGCAGGTCCGTTCCCACGGAAAGGGTGGCGGAAATTTTCACAGCAGTCGTCCCATACAAGAAAAGGAACAAGGCTGTCTGCAAAACCTCTCTCATAAGGATAAAGCTCATGGCCCCAGGCAATCAACATAAATGTGATTTGGGTTACGCATGAAGCGCATGGGGCCAATGTTTCTCGCTGACGAGGGTACATCCTCCGGATGGGCGCTCGTACCCCGCCGTAAGACTGGCCGCACCGTAAGTGCTTGCGGACCATTCGGACCATTCGGACCATTGCGGCGGCGTTGCGGCCGCCAAGGCAATGGTGAAAGCCTAAGGGGACGGGGAGCGCCGGCCGCTTGTTCCAGGATTACAACCACCGCCGGCCCCGCTAAGACCGGACGCCAGACCAGATTGTTGAGGACTCATGAAGGAATTCATTGACAGCGCTTCCTGGACAACCGCGCCGGTTCACAGCGGGACAGACGGCGGGACCTTCCAGGTGGAGGCAGCCGACGGGAGCGATTTTTGGCAGGAGACGTACTACGGGTTTGGGCGCGACTCGGGGCACGCCCTCCTGGTCCCGCTCGGCGCGCGGGGCTCGGCGGGGTCGCTGGAGGTCACCTTCAGGGCTTCGTTCGACCAGCTCTATGACCAGGCCGGGCTGATGCTCCGGAACAGTGCCTCGAGTTGGATCAAAGCAGGCGTTGAAATCAGCGACGGCCAGCCGCACGTTGGTGCCGTCGTGACGCACCTCCGATCCGATTGGTCCTTGAGCCCGGTTCCCGAGTGGGCCGACACGGATGTCACCCTCCGGGCGAGCTGGACCGGCGGCGCAGTGACTGTCAGGGCCAGAAACGACGGTGGACCCTGGAGAACCCTGCGTTTGGCCCCCTTGCCTGTTGATTCATCCACTCAGGCCGGGCTGTATGTGTGTGCGCCTGAGCGGGAAGGGCTCCGCGTCTCCTTTTCCCGGGCCGTGTTTGGCGGCCCGGATAAGGACCTCCACGCCCAGCCGTAAGGCTGCTGGTCCACCGGCCGTGACGGTGCAGGAAAGGAAGGACGGCACCCGGGACAGACCCCTGCCCGGCAAGGCCGCAGTCCTCCCCATGGGCGGGGAACGAGGGAAGGGCCGAGGATGCTCACGCCTCCGAGGGGTATTCTCCGGAATTCGATTCGATGCGCTGGAGGAGCCCGATCATCAGGGCCTGGTCGGCTGAACCCAACCCCTGCAACAGTGCCTGCTGGGTTCCCAGGTGCTCGGGCAGCGCCTCTTCGATCACCTTCATTCCTTCCGGCGTCAGTCTGACCCGCCGCCCGCGGCCGTCCCGCTGATCCTTGTTGCGGGACACCAGTCCGCGGTCCACCAATTTGTTCAGCCGCTGGGCCGTTGCGCTGGAGGTCACCATTGCCGCCTCGGTCAGTTCCAGGGGCGAAAGTTCATAGGGCGGGCCTGACCGCCGAAGTGTCGCAAGGACATCGAAGGATCCCCCGTCAAGCCCGTGCCTGGAGAAGGTCATCTGCTGCCTGGCCTCGACCGCCCTGGCTGTCCTCACCAGCCGCCCCAACACCGCCATGGGAGAGGGGTCCAGGTCTGGCCGCTCCCGGCGCCATTGGTCCAAAATCACGTCTACGCGGTCGCTCATAAAACCAACACTAGCAATTAACTAAGTGCTTAGCTAAACTACCTAAGTGCTTAGTAAAAATTCCCGGATTCTGGCAGTTACCGCTCTTGCCCCCCTGGCTTGGGGCACCACGTACTTCGTCGCAACCGAATTCCTCCCGGACGGCAGACCCCTGCTCAACGCCGTCCTGAGGGCTCTGCCCGCCGGCCTTCTGCTGCTGGCGGTGGTGCGGCGGCTGCCTCAGGGCGCGTGGTGGTGGAAGGCCGGTGTACTCGGGTTCCTCAACATCGGTGCGTTCTTCGCTTTCCTCTTTATCGCCGCCGACTTGTTGCCGGGCGGCCTGGCCGCCACCGTCGGGGCCGTTCAGCCTTTGCTCGTCGCGTTGCTGGCAAGCCGGATTCTGGGGGAGCATCTTGGCATTGCCACGGTCCTTGCAGGGATCGCCGGGATGGTGGGCGTCGGCCTGCTTGTCCTTCAGTCTCAGGCCCGTTTGGACCCCGCCGGAGTTCTGGCGGCTTTAGCCGGCGCCGCCTCCATGGCCCTCGGAATAGTGCTCAGCAAGCGATGGGGCCAACCGGCTTCGCCCCTGGCTGTCACGTCGTGGCAGCTGATCGCGGGCGGAGTACTCCTGCTGCCGGTGCTGTTAGCGGTCGAAGGACTGCCGGACGAGAACTTCACCCCCGGCAACATCGCCGGGTTTACCTACTTGTCCCTTGTGGGGACCGCCCTCGCCTACACCGTGTGGTACCGGGGCATCCAGGCGCTGCCAGCGGCCTCCACGTCGTTCCTGTCGCTGCTGAGCCCGGTAGTCGCCGTCGTCGTCGGCTGGCTACTCCTCGGCCAGTCTCTGTCAAGCGGCCAGATACTGGGCGCTGGCATAGTCCTCGCCGCACTTGCGGTCGTTCTGAAGCAAGGGACAACGCGGCGTGCTCGCGTCACCGGAAGAAATGACGCGTCGCGGACCGACGAGCTTTCGCCAGTACCTGGCAGATGAACAACCCTTCGATCAGCCGGGAGGCCTGACTGCAATGCACATCAAAACCGTAAAACTGCCGTCCGGCGATCTTCAGGCCAATGCTGAGTACTACGGCGGGGTCCTTGAACTTCCCGTCCACGTAACCGATGCGATGGTCACGGTGGACGCGGGTTCCACCCGCATCCACTTTGAGGGCGGGGAAGCCCCGGCGGGGGCCCACCACCTGGCGTTCACCATCCCGCGCAACCACCTGGCGGAGGCCAAACGGTGGCTCTCCGCCAGGACGGAGCTTCTCGTTCTCGACGGTCAGGACCAGTTTCGGCTCGAGGATCCCTGGGACTCTGAATCGGTCTACTTCAAAGGCCCGGAGGGGATGGTCCTGGAACTGATAGCGCGGGACCGGTTGAACAATCAGGCGTCCGCGGCCTTCACGAGCTTGCACATCCTCGGAGTCAGCGAAGTCGGCCTCGCCGTCCCGGACGTGCCGCAGGCGGTACGAGAGATCCGCCGGACCCTCGGAATCCCTTCCTTTGCTGGGGATACCGAGACATTCCACGCCGTCGGAGACCAGGAAGGGCTTCTCATCCTCGTCACGGAGAACCGCCCCTGGTTTCCGACGAAAGATGCAGCATCCTCGGCCGGCTACCTCGAGGTCGAGCTCGCCGGCACCCCCCGCTCCGGAACCGTGGCGTCGACGGCCGGCTGGCGGGTGGTTTCCCCCGGACCCGCATGGCGGTAGTGGTCAGGGCGGGGCGGATCCGGGACTGTGCTTTAGCCCTGGCGGGCTTTCATTCGCGGATTTTTCTTGTTGATGACGAAGGTCCGTCCACGGCGGCGGACGATTTGGGCGCCGGGGATTTTTTTCAGGGCGCGCAGCGAGTTTCTTACCTTCATGAGTTGCTCCTTTGTGATGTTTCGGTTGTTTCGTTGAACTGAAAAGGGTCGGCGAATACGTCAGCGGCGATGGCCATCTCCGCGTCGGAGAGTTCGCAGCCGCTGAGCAGGGCGGCGATTTCCGCGGCATCGACGTCGTCGCCGGTGAAGGCCAGGACGGTGCCGCGGTCCCCGTATTCCGGATGCCAGCCGCCAATGTCGTGGCCGGTCAGATGCGGAACGATCGGCAGGGATTGCCATTCCGCCTGCCAAGGCCCGGTGTTTTCCAGCCACACCCGCGGACCGATGCCCTGGACTGCGATCCTGCAGCCCGGGGCCGATGCAACCCAGAGCCTTCCGCGCAGCCAGCAGCAAGCCTGCGCGAGAGCGACCAACGCGTCGCGGAAGCGCTCCGGGTGCAGGGGGCGTTCAATCCGCTGGACCACGGTTGTGAAAGGGCCTGTCGGTTCGGCTGGTGCCCGGACGGAACCGGGTACGGTCCGTGCGGTAGCGTCGGCCAGGTTGTGCGTTCCGGTGTGGACATCGCCGCTGCTATCGGCCACAACGGCGTGCGGTGCCAATTCCCGGACCAGTTGGGCCCCCCGCAGGCGGGCAGCCGGATCGGCGGGGACCAGTGCGGGGTCCGCCAGCAGGGCCGTGTCGGCGAAGCACAGTTCCCGCATCAGGAATTCCCCCGGCGTCCGGTCATCCGCCGGAACCGGAGTGAAGCCGGACTCAAACAGTGTGTGATGGTCCCAGATGTGGTCCTCCAACCCGTCCGGAGCGCAGGCGAACACGACGGACTTGATGGTCACCGCTTCCCGGAGACCGCGCAGCAGGGCATGCACGGCCGTCTCGGACGCCGCGGCCGGCGGCAGGCCGACAATGACGTCGGCGCCGGTGGCCAGCAGGCGGCGCATCGTGGGTACAACATCAAGGCGGACCGTGCAGCCCAGACAGGGATGTTCCAGCGTCGCTTCCCCATGCTCCAGGCGGCGGCCTTCCTGATAAACGCGCCGGACCACGAGCCCGTCCTCGAGAAGGTCGTGGAACACGACGAGGGCGCCGGGGGATTCGGCGGCCAGTGCGGCACACGCCGCTTGGCGGCTGAAAACATCCAGGGAACTGACAAGAGTCACAGACATGACCGAAAGACTATCTGAGAATCATTCTCATTTGCAAGTGTCCCAAGCCCGGGGAGGCAGGCTCTCTGCCTCGGGCCACCGTCAGCGCTCCGCAGGGCCCTTGAGCGGTCCGTCCGGAGGCGTAGGCTGTGGCTTAAGCGCATAGTCACGAACGGACTCGGCATGCCTGACCGCGATCTGAAGGACCCGCGCCCCGCCCCTCTGGCGGTCTCCCGTGCCGCGGCGCGGCCGGCGGCCGCCGTGCTCGAAGAGGTGGACTCGGGCGAGAACGGACTCGGCGGCGCGGAGGCTGCTAGGCGTTTGGAGGATGTGGGGCCGAACGCGGTGCGGACCCACACAGTGAGCGGGTGGTCGGTTCTGGGCCGGCAGTTCGCCAGCCCCATCCTGATCCTGCTGCTCATCACCGCCGGACTGTCTCTTTTCCTTGGGGACGCGACCAACGCAATCGTCATCGGCGTGATCCTGCTGGCGAGCGTCGGGCTGGGCTTCAGTAACGAATTCCGTGCCGAGCGTGCCGCTGAAGCGCTGCATTCGCGCGTCACGCACCGCGCCGTCGCCGTCCGGGACGGAGCGCCGGAGGAGATCGACGTGACCGCGCTGGTCCCCGGGGACGTTGTCCACCTGGGGATCGGGGCCGTCATTCCGGCCGACATGCGGGTGCTGGCGGCGAAGGACCTACTGTGCGATGAAAGTATCTTGACCGGTGAATCCCTGCCGGCGAGCAAGGATCCTGCACCGGTACCGGAGGGTTCCGCGCTGGCGGACCTGAGCAGCTGTGTCTTCATGGGGACCGTGGTCCAGTCGGGCAGCGGCACGGGCGTCGTGATCGCCACCGGCGGGCGGGCGGAGTTCGGCCGCATCGCCCTGGGCCTGGGCGAGCGGCAGCCGCAGACCGAATTCCAGCTGGGCCTGAAACGGTTCTCCTTCCTGCTGCTGCAGGTGGCCATCGGACTGACGTCGCTGATCTTCATCGCGAACCTGCTGCTGCAGCGGCCCGTCATCGAATCCCTGCTGTTCTCCCTGGCGATCGCCGTCGGCATCACCCCGCAGCTGCTGCCCGCGGTGGTCAGCACCAGCCTGGCCACGGGCACCCGGCAGCTGGCCCACCGGAAGGTCCTGGTGAAGCGGCTGGTATGCATCGAGGACTTAGGCGACATGGACATCCTGGTGACGGACAAGACCGGCACTCTGACCGAAGGCCGGATCAGCTTCACCTCCGCGCTTCCCGCCGGGCCGGGCGTATCGGCCGATGAACTGCTCACCCTCGGGCTGCTGGCCACAGAGGCAGATTACGCGGAGGCGAAGGGCTCCACCGTCGGCCTGAACCCGTTGGACGCAGCCTTGTGGGAATCACCCGGCGCCGCGGTCTTCAGGCCGGAACGCTACGACCGCCTGGATGTTATCGACTTCGACCACCAGCGCCGCCGCACCAGCGTCCTGGTGCGGGATGCCGGCGGCCCCGCCCGCATCATCACGAAAGGCTCGCCGGAAGATGTCCTCTCCCTGTGCACGGGCCTGCCTGCAACGGTGCAGGAGGTGCTGGACCGCGAGTTCGACACAGGATCCCGGGTGATTGCCGTCGGAACTCGGCCCGCTGGCACCCTGGCGGATCTGACCCCCGCCGAGGAGAAGGATCTGGTTTTGGCAGGATTCCTCACCTTCCTGGACCGGCCCAAGACCAACGCCCGGGCCTCCCTCGACCAGCTCGAGGCGCTGGGCATCGTGGTCAAGATCGCCACCGGGGACAACGCCAGGGTCGCCGAAAAGGTCTGCGACGACCTCGGTATCCTCTCCGGCGGAACGCTCAGCGGCGCCGCGGTGGAATCCATGTCCGATCCGGAGTTGGCCGCCGCGGCCCGGGAGGCGAGCATCTTTGCCCGCGTCTCGCCCGAGCAGAAGGCCCGGATCATCCGGCTGCTACGGCAAAGCGGAGGCGCCGTGGGCTTCATGGGCGACGGCGTCAACGACGCACTGGCCCTGCATGCTGCGGACATCGGCATCTCGGTGGACAGTGCCACGGACGTCGCGAAGGACGCCGCCGACGTCGTGCTTCTCGACAAGGATCTCGGGGTCCTGGCCGACGGTGTCAAGGAGGGCCGGCGGATCTTCGCCAACACCATCAAGTACGTCCTGATGGGAACCTCCAGTAACTTCGGCAACATGTTCAGCGCGGCCACGGCGTCCGTGCTGTTGAGTTTCCTGCCCATGCTGCCGGGCCAGATCCTACTGAACAACCTGCTCTACGATGCGGGCCAGCTCGCCATCCCGGGGGACCGGGTGGACAAGGAACAGATCGTGGCCCCGGCACACTGGGACATCGGGTTCATCCGGCGCTTCATGTTCCTCTTCGGCCCCATTAGCTCCATTTTCGACTTCGCGACGTTCGCCCTGATGCTGTTCGTCTTTGACGCGGTTCCGGGGGAATTCCGGGCTGGCTGGTTCATCGAGTCCATCGTGACCCAGACGCTGATCATTTTCGTCATCCGGACCCGGCGCGTGCCCTTCCTCCGGAGCAGGCCGTCGGCGGGACTCATCGTTGCCTCCCTGGGTGTGGTGTCCCTGGGGGTCTACGTGCCGTTTTCACCCCTGGCCGGGGTGCTGGGATTCGATCCCCTGCCGGTCCCGTTCTTCCTCGCCCTGCTGGCGATGGCCCTGGTGTACCTGGTGCTGGTGGAAATCGCCAAGGTCTGGTTCTACGCCCGCGCCGCGCAGCATCCCGTCCTGCCGGCGCCGGCTGGCGTCCGGCGGCGCGGCCGAACCCATCATCTGGACCGCAGGGCCGCACGCTTCAGCATTCCGTCGGCGAAGCCCCTGCTGGTCAACAGCGGCCCGGGCTGGCGCCGCCGGCGCAAAACAGCACGATGACCCCGGGATCAGTCAAATCCCCCTGCGCGAGCCATCCGCCCCGCGATGTGCCCGGCCACGAACTCCGCATCGTCGCCCACCACGGACAGCGTCGCGGACAGATGTTTGGTCAGCCACGGCAACCCCACAGCGTAGAGGCCCGGGACTTCGGTGACACCTCGGCGGTGCCGCGGGTAGTTCCACTGGTCCAGCACCGGGATGTCGAGGAAACCGAAGTCGAGGCCATAGCCGGTGCACCAGATGATTGATGTGATCCCCTCGGCATCAAGGGTGAGGTGCGCCCTCGATTCTGCGGGCAGCCAGTTGTCCGCCGGTATGGGCTCAGCGGGCGGGGCGTCAATGCCAGCCGCGGCGATGTAGGCGTCCGCCATCCGCCCCAGCCGCTCGCGGAACCCCGCCTCCACCAGGGCGAGGCGTGCGGGGAGGTCGTCGCTGAAGACGAGGGCGCCGTCGTCCGTCCCCTCAAACCGGCCGTGCAGCCGGACGCCGCGGCGTCCGAGGTCGCGGAGGTGGATGCTGTGGCCGCCGCCGTTGCCGGAGATCAGCGGGTTGCACATAAAACGCGCGGCCGGTGAGGGCAGCCGGTCCGCCTGGAGGCCGTTGATGCCGAACTCGGGGCCATGGAGGTTGACCTCCAGGATCCAGTAGAAAACGTCCTGGCCGCGGTACCGGCGCGGAGCCTCGGGGCAGGTGGAGACGGCCAGATGGACTTCCCGGCCGGCGTCGAGCAGGTCCTCGGTGATCTGGCCGCCGGACTGCCCGGTGCCCACCACCAGCACGGCGCCTGCGGGAAGCTGCTGTGCGTTGCGGTAGTCGTGGCTGTGCAGCTGGCGGATGTGCCCGGGGAGGTTGGCGGCCGACGCCGGAATCCGCGGACGCTGGAAGGCGCCGTTCGCGAGAACCACATTGCGTGCGTGCCAGCGGCCCTGATTGGTCTCGACCGCGAAGCGGCCGTCGACGACGCCGGCCCGGGTCACCTCCGTGCCGAGCCGGACCGGGGCATTGATCCGCGCAGCGTAGTCACGGAAGAGGCCGATCACCTCGTCCCGGGGGAGGAAAGCATCCGGCTCGGGACCGTCGTAGCTCAGCTCCGGCAACAGGAACGAAAAGTTCGGAGTGTTCAGGTAGAACGAATCCCAGCGGTCCTGCCAGGCGCCGCCCAGTTCCGGCCGCTGCTCCAGTAATTGATGTTCGACGCCGTGCCGGCTCAGCCAGTAGCTCGTGGCCAGGCCGGCCTGCCCGGCCCCGATGATGAGGGTGTCGACATCGTTGTCCGCTTTTTCGATCCGGGGTTGCATGGCTATTTCCTTCAGGCGTTCGCCTTCAGAGCCTTTTGGAATTTCGGAGTCGTCGCTGGCAGCCCGGACACGTGCTCCTCCGGGTGATCCGGGTGATCCGGGAGCGCCGAGCGGAACTGGTCGTCGTCGGCGTCGGACGATTTCGATATTTCCGTGGGTCTTCCTCTGGCAACTGTGGGTCTTCCTGCAGGATATGCCCGGGGCCCGGCACGGTACAGGTGGTGTGCTCGTGCCGGGCGCAGCGGGCGAACGACGCGCCTGCCGCCGCCGGCGGCCCGCAGGATGAACGTTTGTGCAGGCGTGGTTGGCCGTTTTCTCAGAGCGTTTCGGGCGAAAAGAAGGTACTGACCAGTAGCTTTGCTTCTCGAGGGGACGTCATCCCAGGACTGGCAGGATTTGCCCGCGGAGCCCGTTTTTGTGCACATCCGTGCAAAATCATGGCCGGACCGGGCTGCGGGCTGCCTACTGTTGAGTAACCGGGCAACCCTGGCCGACCCGCAGTACAACGGTTACTGCCGGCCCCGCAGCCCGCTGACACACGAACAAAGAGGTTTCAAATGTCGCTGCTCGCCAAAGTCCTGTCCACCGCCGCCGCTGCCGTCATGGCCGGCTCGCTGGCCGTGGCCCCCGCCCATGCGGGAGTTGTTGAGATTTCCCCGCCGGGCGCCAATGACTGGTCCTGCAAGCCCAGCGCCGAGCACCCGTATCCGGTCATCCTGGTGCCGGGAACCTTCGAGAGCATGGACAAGAACTGGTCCACCCTCTCGCCCTACCTCAAGAGCGCCGGGTACTGTGTCTTCGCCCTCAACTACGGCGAGACCAACGGCGTGTACGCCACCGCACCGGTCGCCGATTCGGCGCAGCAGCTCGCCCCGTTCGTCGATAAAGTGCGTGCCGCCACCGGCGCCAAGAAGGTGGATCTCGTGGGCCACAGCCAGGGCGGCATGATGCCCCGCTACTACATGGGCTTCCTCGGTGGCGCCAAGAATGTCCACCACCTCATCGGGATTGCTCCCTCCAACCACGGCACCGAAGGCGTGATCGTCCCGCAGCCGGGCGTCGTCCCGGATCCCAACTACACCGGGGTGGGCTGTGCCGCCTGCGCGGACCAGCAGGCGGGGTCGCCCTTCATGCAGAAGCTCAACTCCATCGGCGACACCGTTGCGGGCCCCTCCTACACAGTCATCTCCACCGTGAACGACGAAGTGGTGATTCCCTACAACAGCCAGTTCCTCAACGGGCCGGCGCGGCAGGTCACCAACATCACCATCCAGGACAAGTGCCCGGCCGACCAGATCGAACATGACCAGGCGCCGAACGACCCCGTGGTGCACCAGTTCGTAGCCCACTCGCTGGGCAGGGTGTCCGGCCCCGCTGATCCGGCCTACCAGCCCAACTGCATCTAGTGAGTAGCGGCGGGCCAGGGGAGTGGCGTCGAAGGGTGCCGGTGTAATACTTCAGTGGCGGGTTCCAGCCCCCACCCCAGAGCCCGCCCACCTCCTGAGGAGCCCACCATGAGAATCGCTGTCCTCGCCTTCGACACCCGTGGGGGAGTGCAACCTTACGTCGCCCTGTCACTCGGCCTGCAGCAAGCCGGCCACGAGGTCACGATGATCACCACCGCCGACTTCGGTGACCTCGTCACCGGGCACGGTGTCACCTTCGCCGCGACCACCGGCGACACCGAGGCCACTGTCCGGGCGATGGGAGGTGCGGCCGAGCTTAGCGCGCGGGAACGCGGCCGCTTCATGCGCGAGCAGATGCAGGCCACCGCCGGGCGGACCGCGGCCGAAGTG
>DATIUQ010000173.1:0-6275 GCA_035466775.1 Arthrobacter sp. | reverse complement strand
GAGTCCGGCGCGGTGCCGATGATCAGCTTGTTCTCAGTCATTGCCATTCCTTCTCATCGATTGCTCCACAGGTGCCGTTTTGGACGCTCAAAACGGCGGTTACGGAGCACTCGATCGGGGTTGTCGGGGTGGTGGTCGGGTGGGCCCACGCCGCCAGGGTTCCCTGGCCGAGCTTGCGAGGCTAGGGAGGCGGTGGGGATTAGTTGGACGGGAAGTTGTAGGAGGCGCCCGAGGCGTGGGTCGGTTCCGGCCAGCGGGACGTGACCACCTTGCCGCGGGTGTAGAAGGAGACGCCTTCCGGGCCGTAGATGTGCTTGTCGCCGAAGAGCGAGGCCTTCCAGCCGCCGAAGGAGTGGTGCGCCACCGGGACGGGCAGCGGCACGTTGATGCCGATCATGCCCACGGTGACGGAGCGCTGGAACTTGCGGGCGTTGGCGCCGGAGGAGGTGAAGATGGCGGTGCCGTTGCCGTAGGGGTTGGAGTTGATCAGGGCGATGCCGGCGTCGAGGTCTTCCACCCGGACCACTACCAGGACTGGTCCGAAGATTTCCTCGCTGTAGGCGGTCATCTCGGTCTTGACGTGGTCGATGACGGTGGGGCCGACCCAGAAGCCGTCCTCGTGGCCGGGGACGACGAGATCGCGGCCGTCCACCACCATCGCCGCTCCCGCGGCCTCCGCCTCCGTGACGATCCGGACGATGCGTTCCTTGGAGGCGGGCGTGATGACCGGCCCCATTTCGGCGCCGGGCGCGGTGCCGTTGTTGACCTTGACGGCGAGGGCGCGCTCCTGGACTTTCTTGACCAGCAGGTCGGCGGCGTCACCGACGGCGACGGCGACCGAGATGGCCATGCAGCGCTCACCGGCGGACCCGAACGCTGCGGCGGCCAGATGGTCCGCGGCGTTGTCGAGGTCGGCGTCGGGCAGGATGATGGCGTGGTTCTTGGCGCCGCCGAGGGCCTGGACGCGCTTGCCGTGGGCGGTGGCGGTCTCGTGGACGTACTTGGCGATCGGGGTGGAGCCGACGAAGGAGATGCCGTCCACGTCCGGGTGCGTCAGGAGGCCGTCGACGGTCTCCTTGTCGCCGTGCAGGACCTGGAAGACGCCGTCGGGCAGGCCGGCGTCCTTCCACAGCCTGGCCAGCAGCATCGACGCCGAGGGATCGCGTTCGGAGGGCTTGAGGATAAAGGCGTTGCCCGTGGCGATCGCCATCGGCGCCATCCACAGCGGCACCATCACGGGGAAGTTGAACGGGGTGATGCCAGCGACGACGCCGAGCGGCTCGCGGAAGGAGAAGACGTCGATGCCGGTGGAGACCTGGTCCGAGTAGTCGCCCTTGAGCAGGGTCGGGATGCCGCAGGCGTACTCGATGACCTCGAGGCCGCGGCCGATTTCGCCCTTGGCGTCGGAGAGGACCTTGCCGTGCTCGGCGGTGATCAGCTCCGCGAGCTCGTCCACGTGGGCTGCGACCAGCTCGCGGAACTTGAAGAGCACGGCGGTGCGCTTGGCCAGGGAGAAGTCGCCCCAGGAATCAGCGGCGGCCCGGGCGGCGGCGACCGTGGCGTCCAGGTCCGCCCGGTTGGCCAGCCGCAGCTCTGCGGTGACGGCGCCGTTGGCGGGGTTGTAGACGGGCTGGGTGCGGGTGCCGGTGCCCGCGGTTTCGGCGCCGTTGATGAAGTGATGGATGGTTTTGGTGGTGGTGAGAGTGGTCATCAGAATGTCCTTGGGGGTTGGAGTCAGTGGTGGCTGAGGGCCGGTGTTCAGGGGCCAGGTCAGCCGAGCAGCTTGCGCTGGCGGTTCTTGTGCTCGACGTAGGTCTGGAAGGCCTGTTTCGTGGAGTCGAGCGCGGAGACCTGGGAGACGGGCACGTCCCACCAGGACTCGGAGCTGGGGGCATCCAGCAGCGGATCCGATTCCACGTGGATGAGGATCGGACCGCCGCGTTCCGGGGCGGCCTTGGCATCGCGGACCGCCTGTTCGAGTGCGGCGATGGCCTTCTCCCCCGGCTCGATCCGGATGACCTTCACGCCGAGGCTTTCGGCGTTCAGGGCCAGGTCCACGGGGAGCCGGTCGCCGTCGTCGAAGCTGTGGTGCTCCTCGTCCAGGGCGCGGTACTGGGTGCCGAAGCGCTGCGAGCCGAGGGATTCGGAGAGCGAGCCGATGGAGGCGTAGCCGTGGTTCTGGATCAGGACCACGATCAGCTTGATCCGCTCGGCGACGGCGGTGACGAGTTCGGTGTGCATCATGAGGTAGGAGCCGTCCCCCACCATCACGACGACGTCGCGCTGCGTCCCGCCCCGCGCGGCTTCGGCCAGGGCGGCACGCTTGACGCCGAGGCCGCCGGGGATCTCGTAGCCCATGCAGGAGTAGGCGTACTCCACGTGGTAGCCGAACGGGTCCCGGACGCGCCACATCTTGTGCAGGTCACCGGGCAGGGACCCGGCGGCGCAGATGACGACGTCCCGGGCGTCCATGGCACGGTGGGTGGCGCCGATGATCTCGTTCTGCGCCGGCAGCGGGGTGAAGCGGGTGTCGAAGGCCTCGTCCACCGTGGCGTCCCAGCGGGTCTTCTCGGCCGCGATCTGCCGTTCCAGGTCGGCGCCGATCCGGTAGCCGCCGAGGACCTGGTTCAGCTTGACGAGGGCCTTGCGGGCGTCCGCGACGATCGGCAGGGAGGTGCCGTGTTTGTAGGCGTCGATCGGCGCGACGTTGATGTTGATGAATTTCACGTCCGGGTTCTGGAACGCCGTCCGGGACGCGGTGGTGAAGTCCTCGTAGCGGGTGCCGATGCCGATGATGAGGTCCGCCTCGGCGGCGATGGCGTTGGCCGCCGTCGTGCCGGTCGAGCCGATGGCGCCCAGGGAGAACTGGTGGTCCCAGGGCAGGACGCCGACGCCGGCCTGGGTGTTGCCCACCGGGATGCCGGTCAGCTCGGCGAACTTCGCGAGTTCCTCGTGGGCGTAGGCGTACAGGACGCCGCCGCCGGCGATGATCAGCGGTCGCTTCGCGGCGCGGATCGCGGCGGCGGCGCGGCGGATGTCGTCGTCGTCGGCGTCGGGGCGGCGGATCCGCCATTCGCGTTCGGCGAGGAACTCTTCGGGCACGTCGAAGGCCTCGGCCTGGACGTCCTGCGGCAGCGAGATGGTGACGGCGCCGGTCTCGGCCGGGTCGGTCAGGACGCGCAGGCCGTGGTGAAAGGCGGAGAACAGCTGCTCGGGCCGGGTGACCCGGTCGAAGAACTTCGACAGCGGCCGGAAGGCGTCGTTGACGGTGATGTCGTAGGCGTGGGGCTGCTCGAGCTGCTGCAGCACCGGGTCCGCGGCCCGCGTGGCGAAGGTGTCGCTCGGCAGCAGCAGCACGGGAAGCCGGTTGGCGGTGGCGAGCGCGGCACCGGTGAGCAGGTTCGAGGAACCCGGTCCGATCGAGGTGCTGATCGCGAAGGTCTGGCGGCGCCGGGTGTGGCGGGCGTAGCCGACGGCCTGGTGGGACTGGGCCTGTTCGTTGCGGCCCTGGTAGTACGGCATGAGCGCCGGGTCGAGCTGCTGGTACTGCTTGAGGGCCTGTCCGACGCCGGCGACGTTGCCGTGGCCGAAGATGCCGAACATGCCCGGTATCAGGCGTTCCCGGAACTCCTGGCCGCCGACCGTGTCAACGGTGTACTGCCGGGAGAGGTATTCGACGACGGCCTGGGCGACTGTCATCCTGCGTGTTCCTGAGGCAGTGCTCGTTCCCATGGGACGTTACTCCGATACTTCTGCGGGGCGGGTGGACAGGGTGCGCGGGGCGGACCGGTGCAGCAGGGAGGCCGCGGTCGCCACGGCGCCGGCGACGTCGCCGTCGTGCGGGTAGAGCAGGGTCCGGCCGACGGTGAGTCCCTGGACGCCGGGCAGCGCGAGTGCTGCTTCCCAGCTGGCGAAGACGTCGTCCTGGCTGCTGTCCGGGTCGCCGCCGAGCAGCACGGTGGGCATGGTGGTGGCCGCCATGACGCGTTCCATCTCGGCCACTACGGGGAGCTTCATCCAGGTGTAGGCGCTGGTGGAGCCGAGTCCCCCGGCGATGGCAACCGACTTGATCACGGCGTTGGTGGAGAGGTCGTTGCGGACCTTGCCGTGTTCCCGGACGGAGAGGAAGGGTTCCACCATGGCGATGAGCCGGCGTTCGGCGAGCGAATCGATGGTTTTGGCGGTCGCTTCCAGGGTTGCCACGGTGTCCGGGTCGCCGAGGCAGATGCGGGTGAGCATCTTGCCGCCGTCGGCTCCCAGCGCTTCCAGCGCGGCGGCCGTGTGGCCGGTGAAGCGGTCGTCGAACTCGTTGACCAGGCCGGAGAGCCCGCCGCGGTTCATCGAGCCGAAGAGGAGCTTGCCGTCCAGTGCCCCGAGCAGGAGCAGGTCGTCCATGATGTCCGGGGATGCGAGGATGCCGTCCACGTCCGGGTTGGCAAGGGCGATCTGCAGGCGGTCCAGGAGCTGGCGGCGGTCCGCCATCGCCACCGGGTCGTTGCCGACAGCGAGGGCGCCGCGGGCCGGGTGGTCGGCGGCGACGATGAAGTTCTGTTTGCCGGCCTTGACGCCGGGGTGGCGGCGACGGGCCGTCGCGGCGCGGCCGATCGCGGCGGGGTCTTCGAGCCGGATGGTGCTCAGGTGCTCGTAGCGGCGCGGATTGTCGTCCACGGCGGCGGTGGCGGCGGCGGGGTTGAGGCTCACAGGGTTGCTCCTTCGGGGGCGGGGGCGCCCGGTACCAGGCGGCCGCGTTCGGCGAGGAGGGACGTGACTTCCTCCGGCGTCGGCATGGCGTCCGCGCAGGAGAGCCGGGAGGCGACCAGCGCGCCGGCCGCGTTGGCGAAGTCGAGGACTTGGGCGAGCGGCCAGCCGGCCAGCAGTCCGTGGCAGAAGGCCCCGCCGAACGAGTCGCCGGCGCCGAGGCCGTTGACGGTCTCGACCGGGACCGGCGCGGACACAACACGTTCGGTCCGGGTCTTCGCCATCACGCCTTCAGGGCCGAGCTTCACCACGGCGATCTCGACGCCGGCAGCGAGCAGCCGGTCCGCCTGCTCGTCCGGGGTGCCCTCGCCCACGGCGACGGCGCATTCCTTGTCGTTGCCGATCGCGACGGTGACGTGCGGCAGGATCCTGGCGACCTGCTCCCGGGCTTCGGCTTCGGAGGCCCAGAACATCGGCCGGTAGTCCAGGTCCAGGATGGTGAACTGCCCCGGCTTTAGCCCGGTGCGGGGCCGGGCTTCGTGGGCTGCGAGGTGCGCGGTGCGGCTGGGCTCCTGGCAGAGGCCTGTCACGGTGGACCAGAAGATGCCGGCGTTCCGGATGGCGGAGAGGTCCAGCTCCTCGGCCCTGATCTGCAGGTCCGGCGCCGTCGGGAAGCGTCCGTAGAAGTAGAGCGGGAAGTCCTCCGGGGGCTTGATCGCGCAGAACGTCACCGCGGTGGGCCATTCCTTGACGGACGTGACGAAGGAATCGTCCACGTTGAACTTGCGCAGTTCGCGGTGCAGGTACTTGCCGAAGGCGTCGTCGCCGGTGCGGGTGATGACGGCGGCGCGGCGGCCGTGGCGGGCGGCGGCGACCGCCACGTTGGACGGCGAGCCGCCAAGGTACTTTCCGAAGGACGTGACGTCCTCCAGATCCACCCCGATGTCATTCGGGTAGATATCAACGCTGATGCGCCCGATCGTGAGCAGTTCGTGGGTCACGGTGATCGCGGACCTTTCTGGTGGAAACTCGGTACCTTTGCGCAGCCTGAGCCTCGGTGCTTAGGAAGCCGGCGTGAGCCGGGCCACATCCACTACTTTGCCCTAGAATCTATGTGCTGTCAAAGGTTTGTACTGACATATTTACAACATGACACGGACGGGTTCATCAGCCTCCGCCGCCCGGCAATTTTGGCAGCCCCGGCTCCCCCGGCGGGCTACTTTCCGGGCGTCGCTGCGGGCTGCATTCCGGGCACGGCTGCGATGGCGGCGAACAGTGCCTGCTTGGCCGCCTGGGCCCGCCCGGCCTGGGTGAAGATCTGGATCATCACGAGATCCGGCGTCCGTTAGAAGCCGAGGCCGGCGTCCTGGGCGACGATCTTCCCGCGGGATGTTCGGTCAGGATGTGGAAGTAGTCCCGCTCCGGAATTCCGCATTCGGCCAGGATGGCGCCATGGATGCCTCGGCTGATCGCCCGGAGCTGCTGGGGGCCGCGTACCTGGTTGACGTCCATTCGCACGAGAGGCACCCGCTACTCCTCCGCAGTTTGTCCTGACATGCCAACAAAACTCAGTCCTG
>DATIUQ010000172.1:0-4337 GCA_035466775.1 Arthrobacter sp. | reverse complement strand
AAGGTCTACCCCTGGGTGGCCCGGACGCGGCACTCGACGCCCGGCGTCGGACTCATCTCCCCGCCGCCGCACCACGACATCTACTCGATCGAGGACCTCGCCCAGCTGATCTACGACGCGAAGCGGGCCAACCCCTCGGCGCGCGTGCACGTCAAGCTGGTCTCCGAAGTGGGGATCGGCACGGTGGCCGCCGGCGTCACGAAGGCCAAGGCCGACGTCGTCCTCGTTTCCGGGCACGACGGCGGCACCGGCGCCTCGCCGCTGAACTCGCTCAAGCATGCCGGTGTGCCGTGGGAGCTTGGCCTCGCCGAGACGCAGCAGACCCTGATGCTCAACGGCCTGCGCGACCGTGTGGTGGTGCAGGTGGACGGCCAGCTCAAGACCGGCCGCGACGTCGTGATCGCCGCACTGCTCGGCGGCGAGGAGTTCGGCTTCGCCACCGCACCGCTGGTGGTCTCCGGCTGCATCATGATGCGCGTCTGCCACCTCGACACCTGCCCGGTGGGCGTCGCGACGCAGAACCCGGAGCTGCGCTCCCGCTTCAACGGCAAGCCCGAATTCGTGGTCAACTTCTTCGAATTCCTCGCCGAGGAAGTCCGCGAGATCCTGGCGGAGCTCGGCTTCCGGAGCATCGAGGAAGCGATCGGCCACGCCGAAATGCTTGACACCCGCGAGGCGATCAACCACTGGAAGGCCGAGGGGCTGGACCTGGACCCGATCCTGCACGGGCTCGAGTTCGACGACGACGCCCCGCTGCGCAACCTCACCGGCCAGAACCACGAGCTGGACAAGCATTTCGACCAGCGCCTGATCGGCATGGCCGCGGAAGCCCTGAGCGACCGCAGCCCGGTCAAGATCGCCGTCGACGTCATCAACACGGACCGCTCCGTCGGCACCATGCTCGGCCACGTGGTCACCAAGACGTTCAGCACGGACGTGCTGGCGACGGACACCATCGACATCACGCTGACCGGCACCGCCGGCCAGTCGCTCGGTGCGTTCCTGCCGGCCGGGATCACGCTGCGGATGTTCGGAGACTCCAACGACTACGTCGGCAAGGGCCTCTCCGGCGGGCGCATCATCGTCCGGCCGGACCGCACGAACGTCTTCCCGGCGGAACGCAACGTGATCGCCGGCAACGTGATCGGCTACGGCGCCACCAGCGGCGAGATGTTCCTGCGCGGCCAGGTCGGCGAACGCTTCCTGGTCCGCAACTCCGGCGCCACCGCGGTGGTCGAAGGAATCGGTGACCACGGCTGCGAGTACATGACCGGCGGCCAGACGCTCATCATCGGGCGCACCGGCCGCAACTTCGGAGCCGGCATGTCCGGCGGCACGGCCTACGTGCTGGACCTGCAGACCGAACGCGTCAACAAGCAGGCCCTGGAGGCCGGTGAGCTGCAGCTGCGCGAACTGGACGCCGAGGACCGTGACATTGTCCATGGACTGCTGGTGAAGCATTCCGAGGAGACCGAGTCGCTGCTCGCGGCCCGGCTGCTCGAGAACTTCGACGACACCGCAGCCCGCATCACCAAGGTGCTGCCGCGCGACTACGCGGCCGTGCTGCAAACCCGTCTTGACGCCATCGAAGAGGGCCTTGACCCCGACGGCGAAGAAGTTTGGTCTCGAATCCTGGAGGTGACCGGTGGCTGATCCACGCGGATTTCTGAAAGTACGTCAGCGCGAAACCCAGCCCCGCCGTCCCGTTCCGGTCCGCATCATGGACTGGAAGGAAGTCTATGAGGCCCAGGAAAAGGGAGTCCTTAAGGCCCAGGCCGGCCGCTGCATGGACTGCGGCGTGCCGTTCTGCCACCAGGGCTGCCCGCTGGGCAACCTCATTCCCGAGTGGAATGACCTGGTCTGGCGGGACAAGGGCGAGGAAGCCATGGAGCGGCTGCACGCCACCAACAACTTCCCCGAGTTCACCGGCCGGCTCTGCCCGGCGCCCTGCGAGGCCTCCTGCGTGCTGGGCATCAACCAGCCCGCCGTGACCATCAAGCAGGTCGAGGTCTCGATCGTGGACCAGGCGTTCGAGAACGGCTGGGTCAACCCGCTGCCGCCGGCCCGCCTGAGCGGCAAGACGGTCGCCGTCGTGGGCTCCGGCCCCGCCGGGCTCGCCGTCGCGCAGCAGCTGACCCGCGTGGGCCACACCGTCGCCGTCTACGAACGCGACGACAAGATCGGCGGGCTCCTGCGCTACGGAATCCCCGACTTCAAGATGGAAAAAGAGCACGTGGACCGCCGGCTGGAGCAGATGAAGGCCGAAGGCACCCGCTTCCGGACCGGCGTCGCCGTCGGCACCGACGTGACGTGGGAGCAGCTGCGCCGCAGGTACGACGCCGTCGTGATCGCCACCGGCGCCACCGTCCCGCGTGACCTGCCGATCCCGGGCCGCGAGCTCGAGGGCGTGCACTTCGCCATGGACTACCTCGTCCCGGCCAACCGCGTCGTGGCGGGGGAGACGGTGGAGAGCCAGATCAACGCTGCCGGCAAACACGTGGTCATCCTTGGCGGCGGCGACACCGGCGCGGACTGCCTCGGCACCGCGCACCGGCACCAGGCCGCGTCGGTCACCACTTTGGCGATCGGCAAGCAGCCGCCGGCGGAGCGCGCCAGCCACCAGCCGTGGCCGACGTTCCCCACGCTGTTCGAAGTTGCCAGCGCCCACGAGGAAGGCGGCGAACGCACCTACCTCGCCTCCACCGTGGAGTTCGTTGGGGAGAACGGCAAGCTCACGGGCGTGAAGGTGGCCGAAACCGAGTTTGTCGACGGCAAGCGCCTCCCGAAGGCCGGCACCGAGCGGATCATCCCGGCGGACCTGGTCTTCCTGTCCCTGGGCTTCACCGGACCTGAGCCTGCCGGGATCACCGAGCAGGTCAGCGCCGAATTCGACGGCCGCGGCAACGTGGCCCGCGACGGCTACTACATGACCAACACGGAAGGCATCTTCGTCGCCGGAGACGCCGGCCGCGGACAGTCGCTGATCGTCTGGGCCATCGCCGAGGGGCGCGCCTGCGCCGCCGCGGTGGACAAGTTCCTGATGGGCAGCACCATCCTTCCGGCTCCCGTGGCGCCGACCGACCGGGCCATGGCCGTGCTGTAGACGGCCGCACTGCGGCCCGCGGCCGCATCCAACGGTCTCCGGCCGTTCATCCTGAGACAACTTCATCCATGCAATCGACTACTAGGGTAGGTATATGAGACGCGCTAAAATCGTGGCCACGTTCGGACCGGCAATCGCAAGCTTCGAGAACACTCTCGCGGTGCTGGAAGCCGGTGTCGACGTGGCCCGCATGAACATGAGCCACGGAGAATACGCCGTGCACGACACCACGTACGAGAACGTCCGCAAGGCGGCCGGGCAGCTCGGCAAGGCCGTCGCCATCATGGCGGACCTCCAGGGGCCGAAGATCCGCCTCGGCCGGTTCGTGGACGGTCCGCACCTGCTGGCCGTCGGCGACACCTTCACCATCACCACCGAGGATGTCCCGGGCACCAAGGACATTTGCTCCACGACGCTCAAGAGCCTCACGGAAGACGTCAACCCCGGCGACGCCCTGCTGATCGACGACGGCAAGGTGGCGCTGCGCGCGATCGACGTCGACGACGTCAAGGTCGTCGCGCAGGTGATCGTCGGCGGCTACGTGTCGAATAACAAGGGCATCAACCTGCCCGGCGTTGCGGTCAACGTTCCGGCGTTGAGCGAAAAGGACGAGGACGACCTGCGCTGGGCCATGCGCCGCGGCGTGGACATGGTGGCACTGTCCTTCGTCCGGGACGCCTCGGACATCAAGCGCGTCCACGAGATCATGGACGAGGAAGGCCGCCGCGTGCCGGTGATCGCCAAGATCGAAAAGCCGCAGGCCGTCGACCAGCTTCCCGAGATCATCGACGCCTTCGACGCCATCATGGTGGCCCGTGGCGACCTCGGCGTGGAACTTCCCCTTGAGGAAGTGCCGATCGTGCAGAAGCGCGCTATCGAACTGGCCCGCCGCTGGGCCAAGCCGGTCATCGTTGCCACGCAGGTGCTCGAGTCCATGATCGACAACCCGCGTCCGACGCGTGCCGAGGCCTCCGACTGCGCCAACGCCGTGCTCGACGGCGCCGACGCTGTGATGCTCTCGGGCGAGACCAGCGTGGGCAAGTTCCCGGTCGAGACCGTCAAGACCATGGCCCGGATCATCGAGTCCACCGAGGTCCACGGCCTGGAGCGCGTCCCCCCGCTGGGCACCAAGCCCAAGACCCGCGGCGGCGCCATCACCCGTGCCGCCGTCGAAATCGCCGACCAGCTGGATGCGAAGTACATCTGTACCTTCACCCAGTCCGGCGACTCCGCC
>DATIUQ010000171.1:0-2684 GCA_035466775.1 Arthrobacter sp. | reverse complement strand
CCCGATGGACGAAACAGCCCCCACCACCGAGACAAGGCATGACACCGCCGGCCATCCGCCGTCCGGGCACGTCCACCCCGGTGCAGCACACCCGACGGAACGTGTGCACCCGACGCCTGATCACCGGGGAATGCAAGCAGGGGCGCCGGAAACCGCGGAACCCCACCCCGGCCATGTCCATCCGCCGGCGGACAGCCATGCCGGCCACGGCCCCGGCCCGCATCCAGGGATGACCCGGACCCCGCAGGAGATGATGGGCCACGGCGGACACCACGGCGGAATGTCGATGGATGACATGGTCAAGGACATGCGCAACCGGTTCCTCGTCGCAGCGATCCTGTCGGTGGGTGTGACGCTGTTCTCCCCGATGGGCCGGGACATGCTCGGCTTCACCGCACCGACGCCGTTCGGGCTCCGTGACGACGTCATGGCCCTGATCCTTTCCCTTCCTGTCATCTTCTACTCGGCCTGGATCTTCTTCGACGGCGCCTACCGGGCGCTGAAAGCCCGCACCCTGGACATGATGGTCCTGGTCGCGATCGCAGTGGGCACCGGGTGGCTTTACAGCGTCTGGGTCACCTTCACCGGCGGCGGCGAGGTTTTCTACGAGGCCGCCACCGTCCTGACCTCCTTCGTGCTGCTGGGCCACTGGTTCGAGATGCGCGCACGCGGCGGGGCCAATGAGGCCATCCGCACGCTGCTCGAGCTGGCCCCGCCGGTCGCGGTCGTCATCCGCGACGGCGACACGGTCGAGATCCCCACCTCCGAGGTCCAGACCGGGGACTTGCTGCTGATCCGGCCGGGATCGAAAATCCCCGTTGACGGGGAAGTTGAGGACGGCCAGTCAGAGGTCGATGAGTCCATGGTTACCGGCGAAAGCCTTCCGGTCACCAAGACCATCGGCTCGGAAGTCATCGGCGCGTCCATCAACACCACCGGCACGATGCGGGTCCGGGCCACCAAAGTCGGAGCCGACACCGCCCTGGCCCAAATTGTGGCACTCGTCCAGGAAGCCCAGAACTCCAAAGCACCAGGCCAGCGGCTGGCCGACCGGGCCGCATTCTGGCTCGTCCTGGTCGCCCTGATCGGCGGAACCCTGACCTTCGCCGCCTGGCTCGCCCTCGGCGCCGGCGTCCAGACGGCCCTGCTGTTCGCCATCACCGTCGTGGTGATCACCTGCCCCGACGCGCTGGGGCTCGCTACACCGACTGCCATCATGGTCGGTACCGGCCTCGGCGCCAAACGGGGCGTCCTGTTCAAGAACGCGACCGCCCTGGAAACCTCCGCCCGGATCGACACCGTCGTGATGGACAAAACCGGAACCCTGACCAAGGGCGAACCGGAAGTCACCGACGTCGTCGTTGAGGGAATCGACCACAACGAACTCCTGACCCTTGTCGCCGCGGTGGAGCAGGAATCCGAACACCCGCTCGCCGCCGCCGTCGTCCGGCACGCCCAGGAACACGGCGCACCTGTCATGGCGGCCTCGGATTTCCTCAACGTTCCCGGACACGGGGCCGGCGCCACCGTGGACGGGCGCCGGGTGCTGGTCGGCAACCGCAAACTCATGGCGGACGAAGGCATCGACCTGGGTCCGCTGGCCGCGGTGCGCGACGAACTGGCCGCCACCGGACGGACCGCCGTGCTCGTCGCCGTCGACGGCAAGGCTGCGGCGGTGATCGCCCTGGCGGACGCCGCAAGGGAAACCGCGGCCGCCGCAGTCGCGTCCCTGCACGAGGGCGGGATCGAGGTCGTCATGCTCACCGGGGACAACGAAGCCACCGCACGGAGGATCGCCGGGCAGCTGGGCATCGACACCGTCATCGCCGAAGTACTTCCCGGAGACAAATCAGCAAAGATCGCCGAACTGCAAAAGACCGGGAAGAAGGTCGCCATGGTCGGCGACGGCGTCAACGACGCCCCAGCCCTGGCCCAGGCCGACCTCGGCATCGCGATCGGCGCCGGCACCGACGTCGCCATCGAAACAGCCGACCTCGTCCTGATGCGCTCGGACCCGCTGGATGTGCCGATCGCCCTGCGGATCGGCAAAGGCACCCTGCGCAAGATGCGGCAGAACCTCGGCTGGGCTGTCGGGTACAACGCGATAGCCCTGCCCATCGCGGCAGGAGTCTTCGCCTTCGCCGGCCTTGTCCTCAGCCCGGAAATCGCGGCACTGTCGATGTCCGGATCCAGCTTCCTGGTCGCCGTCAACGCCCTGCTGCTCAAGAGGCTCAAGCTGCCCCGGCCGGAAACACCCGAGGCCACCACCGCGCGTACGTCCCGGCCGCTGGCCCCGGCCGGGAACAGCTAGGGGCCAGCGCCGTGGACCGCCGGCTCATCTCCCGGGTGTTGTTCCTGCGGGTTGCGTGGCGGAGACGGGACGACTGGGACGCGGCCAGGATTGCGGCGCATCAGGACCATGCCCTGCGGGAGATGCGCCGCGCCACCTACGCCGGCTCAGAGTTCTACCGGCGCCACCACGCCGGCCTGCACGATGCCCCTCTGGACCAGCTGCCGTCCGTGACGAAAGCGGACCTGATGGAGCACTTCGACGAAGCCGTCACCACACCGGACCTGAGGCTGACGGATCTGGAGAACTACCTGCTGTCCCTGACGCAGAGCGGGGGAGACCCGGGGCTGCCATGGAAAGGCCGGTGGTGGGCTGCGGCGACGGCCGGAACCAC
>DATIUQ010000170.1:0-20118 GCA_035466775.1 Arthrobacter sp. | reverse complement strand
GAACGGATGCCCAGCGCCCGCAGGGTGCGGATCACGCGGCACGCGATCTCGCCGCGGTTGGCGACGAGGACGGTGCCGAAGAGGGGCTTCTGGGGGGTCGAAGGTGCGGTCGACAAAGAAGTAGTCACAGCTGGCTCACATCCGGAAAAGGCCGAAGGAGGTCTCCGGCAGCGGGGTGCGGGAGACGACGTCGAGCGCCAGTCCCAGGACGGTGCGGGTGTCCGCGGGGTCGATTACGCCGTCGTCCCAGAGGCGGGCGGTGGAGTAGTAGGGGCTGCCCTGGTCCTCGTACTGCTGCTTGATCGGGGCCTTGAACGCTTCCTCGTCCGCGGCGGACCATTCCTCGCCGCGGGCCTCGTACTGGTCCCGCTTGACCGTGGCGAGCACGCTGGAGGCCTGGTTGCCGCCCATCACCGAGATCCGGGACGCCGGCCACATCCACAGGAAGCGCGGCGAGTAGGCCCGGCCGCACATGGAGTAGTTGCCGGCACCGAAGGACCCGCCGATCACGACGGTCAGTTTGGGAACGCGCGCGGTGGCGACGGCGGTGACCATCTTGGCGCCGTTCTTGGCAATGCCGCCCTGCTCGTAGTCCTTGCCGACCATAAAACCGGAGAGGTTCTGCAGGAAGATCAGCGGGATGCCGCGCTGGTCGCAGAGCTCGATGAAGTGGGCCCCCTTGAGCGAGGATTCGCTGAAGAGCACGCCGTTGTTGGCCACGATCCCGACGGGGTGGCCGTGGAGCTTCGCGAAGCCGGTCACCAGGGTGGTGCCGTAGTTCTTCTTGAATTCGTGGAAGCGGCTGCCGTCCACCAGCCGGGCGATGACCTCGCGCACGTCGTACTGCGCGTTGACGTCCGTGGGGACCGCGCCGTAGAGCTCCTCCGGATCCGCCACGGGGTCGACGACGGTGTCGATGTCCCAGGCGGGCGCGGCCGGCTTCGGCAGGGTGGAGACGATGTCGCGGACAATCTGGAGGGCATGCTCATCGTTCTCGGCCAGGTGGTCCGTGACCCCGGAGATCTTCGAGTGCACGTCGCCGCCGCCGAGTTCCTCGGCCGTGACGATCTCACCGATGGCGGCCTTCACCAGCGGCGGGCCGCCCAGGAAGATGGTGCCCTGGTTGCGGACAATCACGGTCTCGTCGCTCATCGCGGGAACGTAGGCGCCGCCGGCGGTGCACGAGCCCATCACCGAGGCGATCTGCGGAATCCGGGCCGCGGACATCTTGGCCTGGTTGAAGAAGATCCGGCCAAAGTGCTCCTTGTCCGGGAAGACCTCGTCCTGTTTGGGCAGGAAGGCCCCGCCCGAGTCCACGAGGTAGATGCAGGGCAGCCGGTTCTCCAGCGCGATTTCCTGGGCCCTGAGGTGCTTCTTCACCGTCATCGGGTAATAGGTGCCGCCCTTGACGGTGGCGTCGTTGGAGATGACCAGCACCTGGCGGCCGTGGACCAGGCCGATTCCGGCGATCACGCCGGCGCCGGGGGAATCGTCGTTGTACATGCCGTTGGCGGCGAGCGGCGCGATCTCCAGGAACGGGCTGCCGTCATCGAGCAGCTGGTCGATGCGTTCGCGCGGCAGGAGCTTGCCGCGGGCCACATGGCGTTCCCGCGACTTTTCCGGCCCGCCCAGGGCTGCCGTGGCGAGGCGTTCCTTCAGCTCGCGGGCCAGCCCCAGCTGGGCCTCGCGGTTCGCGGCGAAGGCGGCGCTCGTGGCGTCCACCTGGCTGGCGATTGTCTCCATTGACTGCTTCCGTTCTGGGCCTTCATGCCGGGACCTGACTTGCGCCCGCTCCAGCCACTTCGGTTAGTACCGCATAACTGAGATTTAGGTTAGTCTCTATTAACTGTGATGTCCAACACAGGACAGCACAGTCAACAGCACAGTCAAGTGGAATTCGAAACGAGGGACGTGCCGGTGACCGAGTCCAGCCAGACAACCCAGGCCCCTCCGGCCCCTTCCGCCGCTCCCGCGTCGACACCTCCTGCATCAACGACACCTCCTGCATCAACACAGCGCAGCCAGGCCAAGGAAAACCGCCGGCAGGCCCTCCTGTCCGCGGCCGCCGAACTGTTCGCCGTCGACGGTTTCAACCGCGTCTCGCTGGAGGACCTGGGCGCCGCGGCAGGCGTCAGCGGCCCGGCGGTGTACCGTCACTTCTCCGGCAAGCAGGCGGTCCTCGGGGCACTGCTGCTCAGTGTCAGCCAGGACCTGCTCGACGGCGGCCGGCGGGTGGTTGCCGATTCCGACGGCGCCGGCATGGCACTGCGCCGGCTGGTGGAGTTCCACGTGGACTTCGCGCTCAGCAACCCCGACGTCATCCGGGTGCAGGACCAGGACTTCAGCAACCTCGCCGACGACGACCAGGCCGAGGTCCGCACGTTGCAGAGGAACTATGTGGAGCTGTGGGTCGAGGTCCTGGCCGGGCTGCATACCGGCACCGAAGCCGCCGAACTCCGGATGCGCGCCCACGCCACGTTTGGCCTGATCAACTCCACCCCGCACTCGGTCCGCAGCCACGGGCGCCGGGTTGCAGTCAAGCGGGCCCGGCCGTTGCTGCAGAGCATGGCGCTGGCGGCCCTGATGGCCCCGGCCGTCCCCGCCCCACTCCACTGAGCCCCTCCGGCCGGGGCCGGTCGGCGCCCCCGGGGGCACATTGGCGCGGACACGCCGGTAACCAGGGCGCCGACGTCGGAATCCGAGCCCAAAGTGCCCCCGGACGGACAACCCGCCGCAAACAAAGCTGCCGGCCGCCCCGCCATGGGGCAGCCGGCAGCTGTGAGTCCGGAGTGCTAGACCATGGCGAGGGCCATGCCCGGGTCGGACAGCATGGCGCCGAGATCCTGCAGGAAGCGTGAGCCCTGCTCGCCGTCGACCAGCCGGTGGTCGAAGGACAGGCTGAGCGTCATGACCTGGCGCAGTGCCACCTCGTCCTGGTACTCCCACGGCATCTTCCGCACGGCACCGAGGGCCAGGATGGCGGCCTCGCCCGGGTTCAGGATGGGCGTGCCCGCATCGATGCCGAAGACGCCGATGTTGGTGATGGAGATGGTGCCCCCGGAAAGCTCCGCCGGGGCGGTCTTGCCGGCGCGCGCAGTGTCCGTCAGTTCGGTCAGCGCCGTGGAGAGCTCCAGCAGGGACATCCGGTCGGCGTCCTTGATGTTCGGAACGGTAAGGCCGCGCGGCGTGGCGGCCGCGATGCCCAGGTTCACGTAGTTGTACTGGACAATCTCCTGCTTGGCCTCGTCCCAGCGCGTGTTCAGCGTGGGGTGGTTGCGCAGCGCGATGAGCACGGCCTTGGACACGACGGTCAGCGGCGTCAGCTTGTAACCGGCAAACGCGCGGCTGGCCTTGAGTTTCGCCAGCAGTTCCATGGTCGGGGTGACGTCGATGGTCAGGAATTCCGTGACGTGCGGCGCGGTGAAGGCGCTGGAGACCATGGCGGCGGCGGTGAACTTCCGGACGCCCTTGATCGGTGTCCGGGTTTCCCGCTCGCCCTGCGCCGGCGCCTGGGCCGACACACCGGCCAGGTCCCGGGGTGCCACCGGGAGGTCTCCCCCGCCGACGAAGTTGCGGACGTCGTCGCGGGTGATGAGACCGAACTCCCCCGTGCCGGTGACGGCCGCGAGGTCGACGCCGAGATCCTTGGCCAGCTTGCGCACCGGCGGCGTGGACCGCGGGCGTTCCCCGGACTGGGGCGCGGCGTGCAGTGCCTCGACCGGCTCGACCACCGGAGCGGCCACAGGCTCGGCCACGGGCTCCACCACCACGGCGGCGGGCGCGGCGACCGAACCCGTCGGAGCGGCGAAGCTGCGGGCGCGGCGGGCCGGCCGGCCGGAATTCTCCAGGACGGCAC
The DNA here is from genome assembly GCA_035466775.1 of Arthrobacter sp. Classification (GTDB taxonomy): domain Bacteria; phylum Actinomycetota; class Actinomycetes; order Actinomycetales; family Micrococcaceae; genus Arthrobacter. The sequence continues at coordinate 16,262 of DATIUQ010000170.1, read as the reverse complement.
CGTAGCCAACGAGGTTCGGTTCGCGCTTGGCCGGCGCGTCCGCACCGGAGCCGCCGGCGGCGCCGCCGTCGTCGCCCTCTACCTCGAAGGAAACGATCGGCTTGCCGACCTCCACGACGGTGCCGGGCTGTTCGTGCAGGGCAGCGACCACACCGGCGAACGGCGAGGGAAGCTCGACGACGGCCTTGGCCGTTTCCACCTCGGCAATGATCTGGTTGAGCGCGACGGTATCCCCCACCGCGACCTTCCATGCGACGATTTCCGATTCGGTGAGGCCCTCACCGAGGTCCGGCAGCCTGAATTCCTTGATCATGGTGGCGCTCATCCTTCCAGCCCGCTCAGGGAGTTGGGGCGGCCCAGGGCACGGTCGACGCCGTCCAGGATCCGGTCCAGGCCCGGGAGGTGGTGCATTTCAAGCTTTGAGTACGGGTAAGGGACGTCGAAGCCGGTGACCCGGACCGGGGCGGCCTCAAGGTGGTAGAAGCAGCGTTCGGTAATGCTGGCGGCCACCTCGGCGCCGATGCCACCGGTCTGGGAGGCTTCGTGCGTGATGACGAGCCGGCCGGTCTTTCGGACCGAGGCTTCCAGGGTCGCGAAGTCCAGCGGGGCGAGCGAGCGCAGGTCGATGACCTCGATCGACACCCCCTCGTCGGCGGCGGCGAGCGCGGCGTCCTTCGCGGTCTTGACGAGCGGGCCGTAGGCCACGAGCGTCACGTCCTTGCCTTCGGTGACGACGCGGGCCTTCTCCAGGGACAGGGCGGCGCCGAGGTCGAGGGTCTCGTCCACCTCGCCCTTGTCGTGGTAGCGGCGCTTGGGTTCGAAGTACAGCACCGGATCATCCGAGGCGATGGCCTGCTGGATCATCGTGTAGGCGTCCTGCGGGTTGGAAACGCTGACGACGCGCAACCCCGACGTGTGGGTGAAGTAGGCCTCGGGCGACTCGGAGTGGTGTTCCGGGGAGCCGATGCCGCCGCCGAAGGGCACGCGGATGGTGATGGGCATCTTGACGGCGCCCTGGGTGCGGTAGTGCATCTTGGCGACCTGGCTGACGATCTGGTCGAACGCCGGGTAGATGAAGCCGTCGAACTGGATCTCCACCACCGGACGGTAGCCGCGGTACGCGAGTCCGACGGCGGTGCCCATGATGCCGGACTCGGCCAGCGGGGTGTCCACGACGCGGTGCTTGCCGAAGTCCTTCTGCAGGCCGTCGGTGACGCGGAAGACGCCGCCGAGGGCGCCGATGTCCTCGCCCATGAGGATCACCTTGGGATCGTTCTCGAGGGACTTGCGCAGGCCCGAATTGATGGCTCGGGCGAAGGTCATCTTCGTCATCAGCGTGCACCTTCTTCAGAAGCGGCTTCTGCGGGATCGCCGAAGGAAGCCAGGTAACGGGAATAGTGGTCCTGCTGGCGGTCCAGCGAGGAATTGGGGGTGCTGTAGACGTGCTTGAAGATGTCCATCGGCGCCGGCTCGGGCATGTTGATGGTGCCCGCCCGCAGTGCCTTCGCGACGGCGTCCGCCTTGGCGGCGACGGCGGTCTCGAGGTCCTCGGTGAGGAGCCCCTTGCGTTCCAGCAGCGACTTCAGCCGGGCGATCGGGTCCTTGGCGGCCCAGTCCTCGAGCTCGTTGGCGTCGCGGTAGCGGGTAGGATCGTCCGCCGTCGTGTGCGGGCCCATGCGGTAGGTGACGGCCTCGATGAAGGTGGGGCCGCCGCCGCGGCGTGCACGGTCGATTGCGATGCGGGTCGCGGCCATCACGGCCAGGACGTCGTTGCCGTCCACCCGCATGCTGGGGATGCCGAAGCCTGCGGCGCGGTCCGCGATCTGGATGTGCGACTGCAGCCGGACGGGCTCTGAGATGGCCCAGTGGTTGTTCTGGCAGAAGAAGACGACCGGGGACTGGAAGCTGGCGGCGAACACCAGGGCCTCGTTGACATCGCCCTCGCTCGTGGCGCCGTCGCCGAAATAGGCCACGGCGACCGAGTCGGCGCCGTCGTTCTGGATGCCCATCGCGTAGCCGGTCGCGTGCAGGGTCTGGGCGCCGATGATGATCTGCTGCGTGGCGACGTTGACCGTGTAGGGGTCCCAGCCGGCCAGGGCGTTGCCGCGCCAGGCTTTGACGATGTCCTCGGGGTTGACCCCGCGGCAGTAGGCGACGCCGTTGTCACGGTAGCTGGGGAAAACGAAATCGTCGTCACGGAGGGCCCGTGCCGAGCCGATCTGGGAGGCTTCCTGGCCCAGCAGCGGCGGCCAGAGGGCGAGTTCACCCTGGCGCTGCAGGGCGGTGGCCTCGGCGTCGATCCGGCGGATGACCACCATGTCTTCGTAGAGCGCTCCGAGCTGTTCGTCGCTGACGTCCTGGACCCACGGATCGAACTCCGGATGGCTTACGCGTTCACCCCCGGAGGTGATGAGCTGGACGAGGTCCCCGCCCGTCCGCCTGTTTGATTCTGCACTGTTCCCGGGGCCCCCGGCGGAAATGCCGCCCTTGCCCGCGTCGTCGGTAAACACAGTTTTCCGCACCTTCTGACGTCGTCTGACCGCTACTCGCAGGACTCGTGATCCCGGCGCGCACCGGCCGCCCGGGCGCCGTTGCCCCGGATAGTTGTGACCCTACTCACAATGCCCATTGGGTACAACCACCTGCGGATAAATTGAGCATTCTGCACGGCCCGGAGGCGTTGCACCGTGCTAATCTTGCGCATTATGCAACCCTTGGATGGCACCGACACCCGCCTGCTTTCGGCCATGGCCCGCGACCCCCGGCGGACCGTCGTGGCGCTGGCCCAGAAGCTGGGTTTGTCGCGGAATACAGTGCAGGCCCGGATGGCCCAGCTGGAGAAGAAACACGTCTTCCTGTCCTTTGAGCGCCGCATCAACCCGGCCTCGCTGGGCTACCCGCTGATGGCCTTCATCTCGGTGCACGTCCAGCAGCAGAAACTCGGCCAGCTCGCCGTGGAACTGGCCGATATTCCGGAGATCCTGGAGGGCTACGGCCTGACAGGTTCGGCGGACCTCCTGTTGCGGGTGGTGGCGCTCGACGCCGAGGACCTGTTCCGGATCAACGGCAAGATCCTGTCCTGCGACGGCGTGGACCGGACGGACACCGCGCTGGCCATGAGCGAGATGATCCCGTTCCGGATCCAGCCGCTGCTGGAACGCGGCTCCGCCGACGCCTGACGGTTCCGGCGGCGTCCGGCCCGTGACCACACGGCAGGAGCCCCCGTGCAACCGGCACGGGGGCTCCTGTGGTGTGAGCGGGCGGGGTCCGCCGGGGCTCTTAGTGGTTGGTGGCCTTTTCGGCGCCCACGCCCGTGAGGGAACGGACTTCCATTTCGGCCTGCTTGGTGGTGTCTTCCAGCTTTTTGTCCAGCACGGTGCCCAGCCAGCCCAGGAAGAACGCGAGCGGGATGGAGACGATGCCGGGGTTGCTCAGCGGGAAGATCGCGAAGTTGGCGCCCGGGATCATGGACGTCTTGGCGCCCGAGACCACCGGGGACAGCGCAATCAGGATGATCGCCGAGCCCAGGCCGCCGTACATGCTCCAGATGGCGCCCTGGGTGGTGAAGCGGCGCCAGAACAGCGAGTAAATGATGGTGGGCAGGTTGGCCGAGGCGGCCACGGCGAAGGCCAGCGCCACGAGGAACGCGACGTTCTGTCCGTTGGCGAAGATGCCGCCGATGATCGCCAGCACACCGATCACGACCACGGTCTTCCGCGCCACCTTGACCTCGGTGTCGGGGTCGGCCTTGCCCTTGGCCAGGACGTTGGCGTAGATGTCGTGGGCGAACGAGGCCGCAGCGGTGATGGTGAGGCCGGCGACGACCGCCAGGATGGTCGCGAAGGCCACCGCCGAGATGAACCCGAGCAGCAGCGGTCCGCCGAGGTGGAACGCGAGCAGCGGCGCGGCCGAGTTGACGCCGCCCGGGGCTGCCTTGATGGTGTCGGCGCCCACCAGTGCCGCGGCACCGTAGCCGAGCACCAGCGTGAACAGGTAGAACAGTCCGATCAGCCAGATGGACCAGACCACGGACTTGCGGGCTTCCTTGGCGGTCGGGACCGTGTAGAAGCGCATCAGCACGTGCGGCAGCGCCGCGGTGCCGAGGACCAGGGCCAGGCCAAGGGACATGAAGTCGAGCTTGGAGGTCTCGGTCTTGCCGTACTGCAGTCCCGGGTTGAGAATGGCCGGGTTGCCCGCGGTTTCGACCGCGCCGCCGAGCAAGGCGGAGAGGTTGAAGCCGTAGATTGCCAGGACCCAGAAGGTCATGACCGCGGCGCCGGCAATCAGCAGGATGGCTTTGATGATCTGGACCCAGGTGGTGCCCTTCATGCCGCCGATCAGGACGTACATGATCATCAGGGCGCCGACGACGATGATCACCAGCGCCTGCCCGCCCCAGTCGCTGATACCCAGGAGCAGGGAGATCAGGCTGCCGGCACCGGCCATCTGGGCGAGGAGGTAGAAGAAGCAGACCGCAAGCGTGGAGATGGCGGCGGCAATGCGCACGGGGCGCTGCTTGAGCCGGAAGGAGAGCACATCGGCCATGGTGAACTTGCCTGTGTTGCGCAGGAGCTCGGCGACGAGCAGGAGGGCGACGAGCCAGGCGACGAGGAACCCGATCGAGTACATAAAGCCGTCGTAGCCGTTGATGGCGATGGCCCCGGTGATGCCCAGGAAGGACGCAGCGGACAGGTAGTCGCCGGCGATGGCGGTGCCGTTCTGCGAACCGGTGAACGAACGGCCGGCCGCGTAGTAGTCGGCGGCCGTCTTGTTGTTGCGGCTGGCGCGGAAGACGATCACCATGGTGACCGCCACGAACAGGGCGAAGATGCCCATGTTCAGCAGGGTGGTGTCTTTGAGGGCGGCAACGTTGACCGCGGGAACCATCAATGTTGTCATTTTGCCGATCCGCTCACTGGATTACCGTGCTTGTCGAACTCGTGGCCTTCGATTTCCTGGCGGATCTCGGCGGCGATGGGGTCCAGCTTCCGGTTCGAGTAGCTGACGTACCAGCCGGTGATGGCGAACGTGGTCACGAACTGAAGCAGGCCAAGGATCAGGCCGATGTTGATGTTGCCCCAGACCTTGGTGGACATGAACTCCACCGCGTAGTCGGCCAGCAGGACATAGGCGAAGTACCAGAGCAGGAATGCAATGGCCATCGGAAAGACAAAGCTGCGGTGACGTTTGCGCAGTTCCTGGAACCGCGGCGTCGACTGGACTTCCTTGAAGTCCACGGCCGCCGTAACGTCCGTTTCTTGGGCTTCGTTACCCATCGTTCCTCCTCATTGAGACTGGCGAGTCCACACCGGCTGCCCTGGCCTGCTCCGAACAGCCCTCCGGCCAATGTGACTGCAATCACTGTCTCCCGTGACGCGGCTTACATTCCAGATCCGCCGTGCCCTGCGTCGCTCAGCGGCCCCGATGCTGCGCCCAGCGGTGCCTGAAGGAGTGCCTGAAAGGCAGTAAGGCGCCCCTGCGGCCCTGTCCGGCAGGTGCCGCGATACGCTGGGCCCATGCCCGACTCTCCGCTGTTCACCGCCGCCGCCATCGCCGTGATCGCTGCGGCGATCGCCGTCGTCGTCGCCGTGGGGCTCAAGGTGCTGCGCTCCTTCCGGGAGCTGGGCACCGACGCGGAGCGGGCCACCTACAGGACGCTGCACGCGGCGTCGCGCGCCGGCCAGAACCTGCGGACCGGGCTCAATCCCGCCGGCGCCGCCAAGGCGAGCCGGCAGCTGCGCAGCCTGCTGGGCTGCGACGCGCTGGCGATCACCGACGCCTCCGGGGTGCTCGCCTGGGACGGCGCCGGGGAGGAACTCAAGCCGCTGCTGATGGAACTCTCGGCGGGAGTGCTCGACGGCGGCCATACCGCCGTGATCCCGGCCGGCGAGGTGCAGGAACTCGCACAGGGCAAGGGCGCCGTCGCGACCCGCACGGACGTGGAACGCGCCGCGGTGATCGCCCCGATCCGGACCGGGACCCGGGTGGTCGGTGTGGTGGCCGCCTTCGCTCCCGCGGCCGGCGCCGGGCTGGTCCGGGCCACCAGCGAGGTGGCCGACTGGGTGGCGACGCAGGTGGAGCTGGCCGAACTGGACGCTTCGCGCACGCTGCTCATGGAGGCCGAGGTGCGGGCGCTCCGGGCGCAGATCAGCCCGCACTTCATCTACAACTCCCTGAACGCGATCGCCTCGTTCATCAATACGGATCCGGTCCGGGCGCGTGAGCTGGTGGTGGAGTTCGCCGACTTCACCCGCTACTCCTTCCGCCGGCACGGCGACTTCACCACGCTCGCCGAGGAACTGCGCTGCATCGACCGCTACCTGCTGCTGGAACGGGCACGGTTCGGTGACCGCGTGCAGGTGAGCCTGCGGATCGCCCCCGAGGTGCTCAGCACCGTGATCCCGTTCCTGAGCCTGCAGCCGCTCGTGGAAAACGCGGTCCGGCACGGGCTGGAGGCCAAGGAGGGTCCCGGCCACATCTCGATCACGGCCAACGACTCCGGGGCCTTCGCCGAAGTGACCATCGAGGACGACGGCGTGGGCATGGATCCGGAGGCGCTGCGGGCAGTCCTTGCCGGCCACGGGGAAGGCGACCATGTCGGGCTGCGCAATGTCGATGCCCGGCTGCGGCAGGTCTACGGCGACGACAACGGGCTTGTGATCGAAACGGCGCCGGGCGAAGGCACCCTGATCACGATGCGGGTCCCCAAGTCGCAGCCCCGGCACGACGCCTGAGCCTGCGGCCGCCGGAAGTGCCCGCCGCAGTAGTCTTGATCCATGATTAACGTCCTCGTCGCCGACGACGAGCTGCCCGCTGTCGAGGAACTGGCCTTCCTGCTTGGCAAGGATGACCGGATCGGCACCATCCACCGCGCGTCCTCCGGGGCCGAGGCGCTGCGCGCCCTCGAGGCCGAGAACGTCGACGCCGTCTTCCTCGACATCCACATGCCGGCGCTCTCCGGCCTGGATATCGCGCGCGTCATCTCGCGCAGCAGCAAGCCGCCCGCCGTCGTGTTCGTCACCGCCGATGAGGACTGCGCCCTGGAAGCATTCGAACTGGCCGCCGTGGACTATTTGTTGAAACCCGTGCGGGCCGAGCGGCTGGCGAAGTCCGTCGGCCGGATCTGCGAGCTGCTCAAGGACGGCGCGCCGCCGCCGGAGATGATCACCGTGGACCTCGGCGGCACCACGAAAATGATCCGCCGAGAGGACGTGACCTACGTGCAGGCCCAGGGCGACTACGCCCGGCTGCACACCGCCGATGCGAGCTACCTCATCCGTGTCCCGCTGGCCGACCTGGAGCAGCAGTGGGCCGACGCCGGGTTTATCCGCATCCACCGTTCGTACCTCATCGCGCTGAACCATGTCAGCCACATGAAGCTTGCCGCCGCCCGGCCCAGCGTCACCGTTGCGGGGGCCGAACTGCCCATCAGCCGGCGGCACCTGCCGTCCGTCCGGGAGAAGCTTGAGGCGACCCGGATCCGGCCGCAGGCATGACCCGCGTCCGCGTCACCGCGCCACGCAGCGTGTCGGCAGGCAGCGTGACGCTTCCGGCCGTGCGTTCCGCCGCCGACTTGCGCGAGGCCGCCGAGGAGTCCGACGCCGGCCAGGTGTTTGTCCGCTCGCTGATCCGCTCCCAGCTGCGGCTGGGGGTGGTGGTGGCCGCGGGGTTCCTGCTGATCCTGGTCGCGTTCCCGCTCATGCTGGGACTGGTCCCCGGGCTCGCGGAGTCAACGATCATGGGCCTGCCCTTCGACTGGGTGCTGCTGGGCGCCGGGATCTATCCGGTGGTCGGACTCAGTGCCTGGCTGTATATCCGGACGGCGTCCCGGAACGAGTCCCGCTACCGGGATCTCGTCGGGGACAAGTGAGGCGCCCGTGAACCCGGCCGTCGCCATCGCGGCGTTCGCTGCCGTCTCGCTGGCCACGGCCGGCATCGGTTTCTACGGGCTGCGGATCTCGCGCACCACCGGTGACTTCTACGTGGCGTCACGGACGGTCCGGCCCTGGTGGAACGCCTCGGCGATCGGCGGCGAGTATCTTTCCGCGGCGAGTTTCCTCGGCGTCGCCGGGCTCATCCTGCTCTCCGGCACGGACGCCCTGTGGTTTCCGGTGGGCTACACCGCCGGCTACCTGATGCTGCTGCTTTTCGTCGCCGCCCCGCTCCGCCGTTCCGGCGCCTACACCATCCCCGACTTCACCGAGGCGCGGCTCGATTCGCGGGTGGTCCGCAGTGTCACGAGCGTCGTCGTCGTGATGGTCGGCTGGCTCTACATTGTCCCGCAGCTCCACGGCGCGGCGCTGGCGATCCGGATCACCACCGGGCTGCCGGCGTGGGTGGGAATGGTGGCGGTGGTCGCCGTCGTCTGCGTCACCGTGGTGGCGGGCGGCATGCGGTCCATCACGTTCGTCCAGGCGTTCCAGTACTGGCTGAAACTGACGGCACTGGCCTTGCCGGTCCTGTTCATCGTCTTCGTGCTGGCGGATTCCGGAACCCCCGTGGCGGCCCAGGCGGCCGTGAACCCGACCGGCGCCGCACCGGCCGGGATGTACCAGAACATCTCCCTCCTGGTGGCGCTGCTGTTCGGGACGCTGGGGCTGCCGCACGTGCTGGTGCGTTTCTACACGAACCCGGACGGGCAGTCGGCCCGCCGGACCACCCTGATTGTGCTGGGCCTGCTGTCGGTGTTCTACCTGTTCCCGACGGCGTACGGGCTGATCGGCCGGGTGTTCGCGCCCCACCTGGCGCAGAGCGGGCAGGCCGATGCGCTGGTGCTGCTGCTGCCCGGTGAGCTGGTGGGCGGGGTGGCCGGCGACCTGCTGTCCGCGCTGGTGGTGGCCGGGGCGTTTGCCGCGTTCCTGTCGACGACCTCCGGGCTGGTGGTCTCGCTCGCCGGTGTAATCAGCCAGGACCTCTTCGGCGGGAGCGTCCAGGGTTTCCGGCGTGCGGCCGTGATCTCGGCGGTGGTCCCGCTGGGCATCGCGTCCATGACGGGTTCGCTCGCTCTGGCCGGCAGCGTGGGGATGGTGTTCGCGTTCACCGCATCGACGATCTGCCCGGTGCTCCTGCTGGGCATCTGGTGGCGCGGGCTGACCGATGCCGGGGCGATCTCCGGGATGGTGACGGGAGCCGTGCTGTGCGGCGGGGCGATGGTGGCCGGTGCCGTGCTGGGTGCCGACGGAACCCCGTCCTGGCTGGCGCAGCCCGCGGCCTGGACAGTGCCGGCAGCGTTTGCCGTGATGATCCTGGTGTCCCGGGCCACCCGGGACCGGGTGCCGCGGACCATCACCCGGCTCATGACCCGGCTGCATACCCCGGAACGGCCGCTGGCCACCGAGCGCTAGGCGCGCTCAGTCGATGGCGGCCATGAGTTCGACGACGCGGTCCAGGAATGCGTCCACCTGGTTCTCCTCGTAGCCGTCCTTGCCGACGGCGGGACGGAAGACCGCGCGGCGGACGTTGTCCACGCTCAGCGGCTTGTCCTCTTCGAGATAGCCGATCAGGTCGTGGCAGAGATCATCCACATCCGTGGTGTTGTAGCTGCGCGCCTTGGCCTTGGCCGGGCGCCGGAAGCGCTGGCCGTCGGGGCGGTGCAGCCGTCCGCGGAGCAGCCCGGCGAGCCGGCCGATCTCGCGGAGCCAGGCTTCCTCGCCGCGTTCGGCGACGAGTTCGTCACGTTCCCGCAGGGCGAGGGCATCCTCCAGCCGGTCCAGTGCCGCATCCACGTCCGCCGCGACATAGCCGCCCTTGACGGGATCGAAGGAAACCGAACGGACGTCCGCGCTCTTGACCGGCCGGGCGGAGGACCGCGGCGATTCGAACGACACCCGTGCGCGCTGCATGAACTGGTCGACCTGCTTGGCGTTGTAGCCGTACTGGCTCCGCTGCACGCGGTCAAAGGTCGCAGGAATCTGCCGTTGAATGTCCACTGTAACTTTGTTTCCTTCAATGCTGTTCGGCCGGGCTGTCCGGTTAGTCCGGTTTGCCCGGCACCATTCTAGGGGCCGGAGAGGGGAAGCCGGGTTGACTTACGCGCCGGCGAAGATCGAGTAGAGGATAAAGGCCACCGGGGATGCGAAGACGATCGAGTCCAGCCGATCCATGACCCCGCCGTGGCCGGGCAGGATGCTGCTCATGTCCTTGATCCCCAGCTCACGCTTCACCATGGATTCGGAGAGGTCTCCGGCGGTGGCCGCCGCGACCATGCCCACGGCCAGGGCCACACCGACCCACCAGGGCTTGTCCAGCAGGAAAACGGCGGCAATCACACCGACCGCCGTGGCACCGCCGATGGAGCCGGCGAAGCCCTCCCAGCTCTTCTTGGGGCTGATCTTCGGCGCCATCGGATGCTTGCCAAGCGAGGCGCCGACGAGGTACCCGAACGTGTCGTTCGCGACCACCAGCAGCAGGAGGGTGGCAATCTGCCACGCCCCGGGGGGAACAACGCCGTCGGGCCACAGCCCCACCGGCGTCTCCCCCGCAAACGTGTGCAGCGGCAACACGGCGAAGCTGATCAGGAACGGGATCCAGGCCAGGGTGAAGACACCGGCGAAGATGCTGCGCGCGGAACCGGCCGCGCCCTCCAGGGAGCGCCAGATCAGGACCGCGACGCTGCTGAGCATCATCGCGAAGAGGAGGCTTTCGGGGCCGCCGAAGTAGGCGGCCGCCGGCATCGCCACGGTGCCGGTCATCACCGGAATGATCGGCAACCTGGTGCCCGAGGCTTCCAGGGCACGGAAGACCTCCCAGACGCCGAAGATCGCGAAGGTGGTGACGATGAGCACGAAGCCCAGCGGAAGGAACAACAGCCCGCCAAGAACAACGATGAGCATGCCTAGGCCCACGGCGATGGCAGCGGGAAGGTTCCTGCCGGCCTTGGGCGTGGGGTTCCTCCGCTGCTTCCCGCGCACCCGGATGTCCGCTCCGGGGTCCCCCTGTTCCTGCGTCATTAGACCTCGAGCAGCTCGGCTTCCTTGCGCTTGAGCATCTCGTCGATCCCGTCGACGTGGGCCTTGGTCATGGCGTCCAGTTCCTTTTCGCCGCGGCTGCCCTCGTCCTCGCCGGCTTCGCCGTCCTTGACCAGTTTGTCCAGGGTTTCCTTGGCCTTGCGGCGGATGTTGCGGATGGACACCTTGGCGTCCTCGCCCTTGGACTTGACGATCTTGACGTATTCCTTGCGTCGCTCGGCCGTCAGGTCCGGGATGGTGATCCGGATGACGTTGCCGTCGTTAGAGGGGTTTGCTCCCACCTCGGAGTCGCTGAGGGCACGTTCGATGTCGCGCAGGGCGGTCTTGTCGAACGGCGTGATGAGGATGGTGCGGGCGTCCGGGATGGCGAAGGAGGCCAGCTGCTGCAGCGGCGTGGGTGAGCCGTAGTAGTCCACCAGGACCTTGTTGTAGAGGCCCGGGTTGGCGCGGCCGGTACGGATCGAGGCGAAGTCTTCCTTGGCTACTTCAACCGCCTTGTCCATCTTGTCCCCGGCTTCGAGCAAGGTTTCTTCGATCACGATCTCTCCTCAGAATTGGTGCACCCGCCGTTGGCGGGGTGCTGCACGGTGTTGGTGGTGTTCCGCCTGCTGGCCCCGGCGTTCGAGGTGCGGAAATGTCCTGAAAACATCCTAGCCGTTGCTAGGGGGTGACGACGGTGCCCAGGTCCTCGCCGCGGATGGCGCGGGTGACGTTGCCCTCGCCTTCCATGCCGAACACCACCATGGTGAGGTTGTTGTCCTTGCACATGGTCATGGCGGTCTGGTCCATCACGCGGATGTCGCGGCGCAGGGCGTCGTCGTAGCTGAGGCGGTGCAGCTTCTCGGCGGTGGGGTCCTTCTTCGGGTCCGCGGTGTAGACGCCGTCGACCCCGCTCTTGGCCATCAGGACGACGTCGGCGTGGACCTCCATGGCGCGCTGCGCGGCCACGGTGTCGGTGGAGAAGTACGGCAGTCCGGCGCCGGCGCCGAAGATCACGACGCGGCCCTTCTCCATGTGGCGGATGGCGCGGCGCGGAATGTATGCCTCTGCGACCTGGCCCATGGTGATGGCGCTCTGCACACGGGTTTCGACGCCGGCCTGTTCCAGGAAGTCCTGGAGGGCCAGGCAGTTCATGACAGTGCCGAGCATGCCCATGTAGTCGGCGCGGGAACGGTCCATGCCGCTCTGCGACAGTTCGGCTCCGCGGAAGAAGTTTCCGCCGCCGACGACGATCGCGACTTCTACGTCGGGGACTGCCGCGGCGATCTGCTTGGCCACACCGCGGACGGTATCGGGGTCGACGCCGAGCTTTCCGCCGCCGAAGACCTCGCCGGAAAGCTTCAACAGGACTCGGCGCCGGCTCTTCTTTGGCTGGGCTGAAGTGGTGACGGTTTCCATGGTGCCTTCCCGTTGGTGAACTCTGAGCTAGGTTATCGTGCCGGGGACCAAAGGCGTCATTCGGCCCGGACCCGGCTCTGCCCGGATCTTTCCGGGACTTCCCGGAGGGTGTCCCGGGTGCATGCAAAAGGGGTGGCCACCGCAGTGACCACCCCCTCAGCGTGTCTGACTAGTGTCTGACTGGTGTCTGACTAGGAACCGACGCGGAAACGCGTGAATGCGGTGCCCTTGACGCCGGCCTCTTCGAGGACCTGGGCGACAGACTTCTTGGCATCCTTGGCGAATGCCTGGTCGAGGAGGACCTCGCCCTTGTAGAAGCCCGTGACGCGGCCTTCGACAATCTTGGTCATGGCTGCTTCAGGCTTGCCTTCGGCCTTGGCAGTCTCCTCGGCGATGCGACGCTCGGACTCGACGAGCTCGGCCGGAACATCCTCACGGGAGAGGTAGTTCGGGGACATCGCGGCGATGTGGACGGCGACGTCGTGGGCTGCGGTGGCAGCTGCTTCGCCTTCGCCGTCAACAGCGAACAGGACGCCGACCTGGGCCGGGAGATCCTTGGAGGTCTTGTGCAGGTAAGCGTCGACCGTTCCGCCTTCGATGCGGGAGATGCGGCGGACAACAACCTTCTCGCCCAGAACCGCGCCCTCTTCGACGACGACCTCGGACAGCGGCTTGCCGTCGACCTCGGTGGCCAGCAGGGTTTCGAGATCGGCTGCGCCGGACTCGACAGCAACTGCCAGGACCTTGTCGGCGAGCTGGATGAACTTGTCAGCCTTCGCGACGAAGTCGGTCTCGCAGTTGACTTCGATCATCACGCCAACGCCGCCGTCGACCTTGGCAGCAACCAGGCCTTCTGCGGTGGAGCGGCCTTCGCGCTTGGTAGCGCCCTTGAGGCCCTTGATGCGGATGATTTCGATGGCCTTCTCGGCGTCACCGTTGGCTTCGTCAAGAGCCTTCTTGACATCCATCATGCCGGCGCCCGTGCGCTCGCGCAGAGCCTTGATATCAGCGGCAGTGTAGTTCGCCATGTGAACCCCTCTGTCTAGAAATTTTATGTGGTGTACGGACTGACAGGACGGCAGCTCACCTTGTGAGCGGCCATCCTGTCAGTTCCCCTTACGCGGAGAACGCGCGGGGAGATCCGGATTTATTTGTCAGCTAAACAAGCAGACTGTTGGGTCTGACTACTTGGCTTCGCCGGCGGCGTCGTCGGCAGCCGGAGCTTCCTCGGCAGCGGCGGGTGCTTCTTCAGCGGCCGGAGCAGCTTCAGCGGCCGGAGCGGCTTCTGCGGCCGGAGCGGCAGCGGCCTCTTCGGTCTTGCTGCCTTCGAGGAGCTCGCGCTCCCACTCGGCCAGCGGCTCTTCCGGTGCTTCCGTGGTGCCGGTGGCGCGCTGGTTGCGGGCGATGAGGCCCTCAGCAACGGCGTCAGCAACAACGCGGGTCAGCAGGTTGACGGAGCGGATGGCGTCGTCGTTACCCGGGATCGGGAAGTCGACTTCGTCCGGATCGCAGTTGGTGTCCAGGATGGCAACAACCGGGATGTTCAGCTTCTTGGCTTCGTCGACAGCAAGGTGTTCCTTCTTGGTGTCAACGATCCACAGGGCGGAAGGCGCCTTGGTCAGGTTGCGGATACCACCGAGGTTGGTTTCCAGCTTGGTGAGTTCGCGGCGAAGGAGCAGCAGTTCCTTCTTGGTGTAAGCGGAACCGGCGACGTCGTCGAAGTCGATCTCTTCGAGTTCCTTCATGCGCTGGATGCGCTTGGAAACCGTCTGGAAGTTGGTCAGCATACCGCCGAGCCAACGCTGGTTGACGTACGGCTGGCCAACGCGGGTGGCCTGCTCGGCGATGGATTCCTGCGCCTGCTTCTTGGTGCCGACGAAGAGAACGGTGCCGCCGTGTGCAACGGTGGCCTTCACGAACTCGTAGGCACGGTCGATGTAGGACAGCGACTGCTGCAGGTCAATGATGTAGATGCCGTTGCGCTCCGTGAAGATGAAACGCTTCATCTTCGGGTTCCAACGGCGGGTCTGGTGTCCAAAGTGGACGCCGCTGTCAAGCAGCTGGCGCATAGTTACGACGGGCATGCCGACGCTCCTTCCGGCAGGTCATTCATGAGACAGCCCATGGGCTGTCTTACCCTGCCAATAGTTGACGGTTGATTAGCAACACCCAGGCGGGCGGTGCTCCTGGCATCCACTGCACAACTCAACCGGACCAAGGGCCCGGACCGAGAGAAGCGCAGTCCTCCGCACCCTGAAGAGTTGAAGCTTCGAATGTGGAGGGCTGGATACGCGTAGTCAGCCGCTGCTCCCCCGCACCCCTGAATGAGGCGTGCCGGCTTAAAACAATTACATTGCTTGCACAAAGAGAGTGCTCATACAAAGACAGTGATCAAGCGTGAGGGCACAGCAAACTGCTCCACCAAGTGTACTACAGGGCAACCGCCTGGATGGACCGTTTCCGGGGGCTGCCGGAGGGGCCGCGGGGTCGTGTCAGCGGCGGCTGACGGGACTTTGCGGGTGACGTTTGGCGTGAGGTTGCGGGCGGCTTTCTGCCCGACGCGCCGGGCGGGCGCACCTCATCCCGGATCTGTCCACATAGCCCGGAGGGGCGCTGGCGAAGTTCCGGCGGCAGCTGCAGGCTGGGTGGATGAAGACTCCGGCGATCAGGGCCGCCATGGCTGCCGTCCTGTTCTTGGCCCTCTCCCCCGCAACGGCGTCCGGGGGCCCCGGCGCGGTAACGGCTGCCAGCGCCGATTCCGGCCCAAACGTGGCGGCCGGCGGGTGGAGCTGGCCGCTGGATCCCAGGCCTGCCGTGCTGCGCACTTTTGATCCGCCGGCAGAACCGTGGCTCAGTGGCCACCGCGGCGTTGACCTCCGGGCAGCGGACGACGGCGCCCGGGTCACCTCACCGGCAGCCGGGACCGTCACCTTTGTCGGCGTCGTCGTGGACCGTCCCGTCATCACCGTGGACCACGGAAACGGCTTGCGGAGCAGCTTCGAGGCGGTGCGCAGCGATCTCAAGCCGGGCACCGCCGTCGCCGAGGGGCAGGTCCTGGGGTGGATCCAGCCGGGCCACTGCATGCCGGCGCCGTGCGTCCACTGGGGAGTCCGGCGCGGTGAGGACTACCTCAATCCCCTGGCCTTCGTGACGGACCTGCGGCCTTCCATCCTGCTCCCGCCCGTGGATCCAGCTCCCGGGTAGGGGCGGGGGTAGTGGATGGGAAGTGACGGGCCGCAGGCCGGGCCGGGGCTCTGCCGGCTACACGATCGCGGAGATGCCCGTGATAGCCCGGCCGGTGACGAGGGTGTTGATCTCGTGGGTGCCTTCGTAGGAGTAGATGGCTTCGGCATCCGAGAAGATCTTGGCCATCTCAAAGTCAGTCACAATGCCATTGCCGCCGAGGATGCTGCGGCCCAGGGCAACGCTTTCGCGCATCCGGGCGGTGGTGAAGGCCTTGGCCAGGGCGGACTGCTCGTCCTTGGCCTGGCCGAGGTCCTCCAGCTGGGAAAGCCGGACCATCATGCCCATCGAGCTGACGGCGTTGCCGAGAATCTGCACGAGCTGGTCCTGCACCAGCTGGAAGGAGGCGATCGGGCGTCCGAACTGGCTGCGTTCGACGGCGTAGCGGCGGGCGACGTCAAAGGCGGCGAGTTGCTGGCCGACTGCCTGCCAGGCGACGGCCAGCCGGGTGACCTTGAGGACTTTGTTCGTGTCGCGGAAGCTGTTGGCGTTCGCGAGCTTGAAGAAGTCCGGCACCACGACGTTGTCGAGGATGATGTCGGCGTTCTGCACGGTGCGCAGCGAGATTTTGTTCTCGATCTTGGTGGCGCTGTAGCCCTCGGTCTTGGTGTCGACAAGGAAGCCCTTGACCTGGTTGTCGGCGAGGTCCCGGGC
>DATIUQ010000169.1:0-10239 GCA_035466775.1 Arthrobacter sp. | reverse complement strand
TGCCTCCTACAAGGAGCGGTTGTTCGCCGGCGGGCTGGAAATGTTCATGCAGCCGGCCGTGGACATTGATGCCGGCGTGGTCTACCTCTTCGAGTCGCTGGCCCGGTTGCGCCTGGAAGACGGCAGCCTGGTGCCGCCGGCAGCCTTTCTCCCGCAGCTCAGCGCAGCGGAGACCGACAGGCTGTTCCGTTTGGGGCTGGACCAGGTGCTGGGCCACCTGGCAGCCTGGGGCGGGCTGGGCCCCTCCGTCAAGGTATCCGTGAACATCGCGCCGTCCACGTTGCTGGACCCCGGCTGCCCCCGCTTCGTCGAAGAGGCGCTGCGCCGGCACGCGATCGCGCCGGAGCGGCTGGTCCTGGAACTGCTCGAAACCGAGACCGTCGACTGGGACTTGCTGCGCTGGCCGCTCAACCAGCTGGTCACGCTGGGCGTGGGCCTCGCCATGGACGATCTCGGGGCGGGCTACAGCAGCCTCAAGCGATTGTCCATGCTGCCGTTCACCGCGGTGAAAATCGACAGGGACATGCTCACGGGCCTGCGAACCAGTCCGCTGGAGACGCTCAGCCTGCTCGCCACGCTGGTTCAGGTTGGTCGGGACTTTGACCTGAAGGTCGTGGCCGAGGGCCTGGAGGACCTGGGAACGACCGAAGCCGTGACCATCCTCGGCGCCCGGTACTGCCAGGGATACTACTTCGCCCGCCCGATGCCTGCCGCCGAGGTCCCGGCCTGGACGGCGGACTTCGAATCGCGCGGACCCTCACGCCAGGTCCGCACAGCGCTCGGGGCCCTGGCCTTCCACTGGAAGTTCCTGCGCCTCGGATCCCCGCACCCGCACAACGTCCAGGACTGTCCTTTTACCGGATATCTTGAACGCCGCGGCGGGAAGCGGGGCGACATACACCGCTGGCACGCCCAGCAGCACCGGGCGGACAGCAGTTCCGGCGCCAGCCGGATGATCGTTGACTGGCTGATCCGGGAAATCCGGCGCGAGGCTTAGACCTCGAAGTGCGTGCGGATGGGGCCCTGGCCAAGCGACTCCACGAGCCCGGCGGCCACCATGTTCAGCTTGATGTTGCGCGCACTTGAGGCCGACTTGAGCAGTTCAAACGCCTCGGCCTGGCTGCAGCGGTTCTGCGCCATGATGATGCCGACAGCAACGTCGATGCTGGTCCGGCTCTCCAGTGTGGCTTTGAGGTTCGCCGCCGTATCGACATAGTGCGCAAAACGCACCGCCAGCCGCAGCGCCAGGGAGGTCTGGCGCACGAAGTCCCTGGCCAGTTCCAGCGCCCGGCCGTCGAACCGGCCCGGCCGCTGCGAGTACAGGTTCAGGGCCGCGCGGGTGGTTCCGTCAAGCAGGAACGGCACGGCCAGGATGGAGCGCACGCCGTGCCCCCGGACCGTGGCGGCGTACTGCGGCCACCGGTCGCAGTCCTCCAGCTCCGGGATATGGACGGTTTCCTGTTCCCGGGACGCCGTCACACATGGGCCGTCGCCGAAGGCGTACTGGATCTCATCCATGGCCTGGGCTGCTGCGCTGCTGCTGGCAACGGTTGCCGCCTTCCGGTGCCGGAAGAGCGTGATGCCACACAGGATCTCATCGCCGGGTTCCGAGAGGCTGCGCGCGGAGACGCGCGCCAATTCGCGCAGGAACTCCTCGACGTCGGAGCTGTCGAGCACCAGTTCGTGCAGGTCTTGGTTGGTTGAAGGTGCGGTTGATTCGCTAACCACTATCTCGTCGTGCCGTTTCACTCAGGTCAACACGATCCGGACGGGCGGCGCGTCACCTGCCGCAGAGCGCTGCGGGGACGGCCGAGGGCCGGATCGAAGAACAATCCAACGGCCCGCTGCAAAACCGTACCGGGAAATTATATACAGCCGCTCCCGACCGTTTTGACGGCACTGCGGCGACCTCCGGCCACATTTGCGGGGGCCACAAGCGGCACCTGCCGACCCCGCACGGCACGGAATGAAGGGCGCCGGTCAAACCGGGCATAAAGGCCCTCACCTCCGCAGGGTTCCTGACAGATAGTGGGAGGGAGCGGCCAACTGGTCAATTTTCCCAGCCTGCGGAGCGCACGCCTGGATGGAGGCCATTGCTGACATCTCGATTGGAAAGCCAAGCCGATGAGCATTTTCGAAGACAGGGTCGACGCCGGGCGGCAACTGGGCCGCCGGCTCGCGGAATTGCGGGGCCAGGACATTGTGGTCCTGGGCCTGCCGCGCGGCGGCGTCCCGGTCGCCTTCGAAGTCGCCGCCGCCCTCGACGCACCGCTGGACGTGATCGTTGTCCGGAAACTGGGACTTCCCTACCAGCCCGAGCTCGCCATGGGCGCCATCGGGGAGGGCGGCGTCCGGGTGCTGGAGGAACGCGTACTGGCCCATGCCCGGGTCAGCGACACGGAGTTGCAGGCCGTCGAGGACCACGAACGCGCCGTGCTGGAGAACCGGGTGGCCCGGTTCCGGAAAGGCAGGACGCGCCAGGACCTGACCGGGCGTATCGCCGTGATCGTCGACGACGGAATCGCCACAGGATCCACGGCCAGGGTCGCCTGCCGGGTCGCCCGGCAGCTTGGCGCCGCGCGGGTCGTCCTGGCAGTTCCGGTGGCCCCCGCCGACACCCTCGGCAACCTGACCGAGCCCGACGAGGTGGTCTGCCTCGCCACACCGCACCAGTTCTCCGCGGTCGGCTACCACTACCGGGATTTTTCGCCTACCGAGGATGACGAGGTGGTGAAGCTGCTCGACGCCGCCGCCAAGCGCCTGCGGAACTCGCCGCCGGCGTCCCGCAAGGCAACTCCGGCCGCGGCCGGAACGGAGGCCCCCGCGGAGATCGACGAGGAAGTCGAGATCCCGTCGCGAGGGGTGCGGCTCCAGGGCCAGCTGCACTTGCCGGTCCCTGCCCGGGGCATCGTGTTGTTCGCGCATGGCAGCGGCAGCAGCCGCCACAGCCCCCGGAACAGGTACGTGGCGGGGGTTCTCCAACAGGCCGGGCTCGGCACACTGCTGCTGGACTTGCTGACGCCGGCGGAGGAACGGAACCGTGCCAACGTTTTCGACATCGAACTGCTGGCCCGCCGTCTGTCCTCGGCCACGGACTGGCTGGCCATGCGGCGGGATACAGCCTCGTGCACCATTGGCTATTTCGGAGCCAGCACGGGTGCCGGGGCCGCGCTCTGGGCCGCTTCCGAACCAACCGCCAGGATCGACGCCGTCGTGTCCCGCGGCGGCCGCCCGGATCTTGCCGGGCCGCGGCTCTCCGCCGTCAGGGCGCCGACGCTGCTCATCGTGGGCAGTTTCGACCACGAGGTCCTGGAGCTCAACCGCAAGGCGAAGTCGATGATGCGCTGCCCCAACCAGCTGGCCGTCGTCCAGGGCGCGACACATCTGTTTGAGGAACCCGGCACGCTGGCGGCAGCCGCCATCCTCGCCCGGGACTGGTTCGTCGACTACCTGCTGCCTGCCAAAACCGGTCCCCTGGCGTAGCCCGTCAGACCCCATGCACCTTGCGGTGGCCGCCGGTGCGGTGGCGGTAGGCGTAGACCAGCAGGGCCACGCCGGCGAGCAGCAGGAGCACGGGGACGAAGAATTCGCTGGCAGTGAGCAGTACGGTGGCCTGCAAAGCGAAGATCAGCCCCATCACTGCCAGGACCGCGGCCGGTATCAGCGGCCACTTCATTCTTGATGGTTCAGCAGCCCCGGGCTGGCCCGGCCGGTGTTCGGGACGGACGGGCACCAGGGACAACGCCGCGAACGTGGCAGCCAGTCCCAGGAACAGGACGGCGGCCACCGGCATGCCTTCCCAGGCCGGCGGGAGGGACACCACGAGCGAAAGCGTCAGCATCACCCCACAGGGAATCAGCGCCCACCAGTTGGCGGGTTCGCGCACGTACACCGCGCCGAAGCCCGCGCCCATGAACAGGAAAAGAAAAGCACCAGCCCAGTACGCCGCCGGGCCCGGCCAGAGCTGGGTGATCAGGACGACCGCCGCCAGTCCCAGGAATACCGAGCCGGGAATGGCGGCCCACCAGTTGTCGCGGCTGCGGACGAACAGGGTCGCGAAAGCGGTTCCGGCCGCGGCGAAGATCAGCGGCCACACGAGGGCGGCGCTGTCGAGGATCCCGAGCAGATCCAGCAGCAACAGGACGCCGGCCGCCATCAGTGCGATGCCGGCGATGATGCTGGTTTTTGCTGATTTCACCGTTTGCCTCCCGGAACCCGGCGGACGGCCGCGCACCGGCCCTCACTGTTAAGGCTAGTCCCGCGGGGCCCGCCGGCGTAGGGCCCAAGGGCATGGACGATGCCGTCCGCGCGATTACCGGTCCTGGGCCTCGGCCCGGGATTTGATGCCCAGCAGCATGCGCCGTTCCATGATGAACTGCACGGGCTCCAGAACCGGACGGAGGATCAGCCCCACGGCCAGGGGCGCATAGTCGTAGCGCGTCCGGGACAGCAGCCTCGTGCTGTCCTGGCCGGCGGGCTGCAGCACAAACGTCCAGCCGAGTTCCAGCCGCGGGCCTGCGGCTGCAATGACGGAGGAAGTGATCTTCCCGGTGCGCGGATCCACGGTGCCGCCGAGGCCCAGCACGGAGCCGGTCTCCAGGCGCCGGACCGGAATCCCGACGTCGGGGCCCAACGGGACGACGTCGCCGACGTCGAGCCCCTGGTGTTCGGGCAGGATCCGGTCCGCACTGCGCATGCCAAGGCCCGCCGCGTTCTCGAGCAGGTCGTAGCTGTACATTCCACCTCGTCCTGCGCCCAGCTGGACGAGCCAGGGCCAGACGCTCGCGGCCGGCGCGTTGATGGTCACGGCGCGTGTGCTCTGCATCCGAGGCGTGCGCACGAGCTCGTCGCCCGGAAGCGGCCCGGCAGCTTCCTGGGTGCTCGCACCCCAGCGCAGCAGACGGGGCCGGACGGCCAGGACGTAGCAGGCCGCGGCGGCCGCCGCGGCAAGGGCCGCCACCGGCCCGCGGAGCCGGAGGGATGCAGGGGACCGGCTCATGGGGTTCGCCCCTTCTCCTGCGCTTGCCGGCGGCTCATCAGCCCGGCTGTTGGTTCCCCGCGCCCTCGCCGACCACGAGCACCGGGCAGTGGGCGTGGGCCGCGCAGGCGCCGCTGACCGATCCCATGACCTGGGCGAGGAAGCCGCCGCGGCCGCGCCGGCCGACCACCAGGAGCTGGGCGTCCCGGCTCTCCTCGACCAGGACCTTGGCGGGGGACCCGAACTTCACGGTCCGGGTCAGGCCCTCCGGAACGGCGGCGCCGAAGGCACGGTCCAGGGACTCGTCGACGAGGCGCTTGGCCGTCTCTTCAAGTTGGGTGGTGGTGGGCGAGCTTTCCTCGGGCAGGTGCGAGGCCAGGAAGAGGTCCGAGGTGCCCAGGCAGGTGACGACCTCCAGCGGCGCGTCCAGGGCCGCGGCCATGCGCCCGGCGAGCCGGAGCGCCGTCGTCGAAAAGTCCGAACCGTCCACACCCACGACTATCCGCTGATCAGCGTTCATGGGCCCCAGCCTGCCTGCTCGGCCCGGCAGCGCCTAGGGCCAAAAGTCACCCGGGGAGCCAACCCCGGCGGGCGCGCCGGGACCGGGGGCTGTGCACCGTCCGCGGCCCCCTCTAGGGTGGAACCGACCCACCTGACAAACCCGCCATGCCAAGGAGTGCTGATGAGAGTTGTTGTTACCGGAGGAAGCGGAAAGCTCGGCCGGAGCGTCGTCCGGCGGCTGAGCGAGGACGGCCACGAGGTCACGAACCTGGACCGCACCGGCACACGCGGACGCGGTTTCACCGAGGTGGACCTGCGCGACTACGGCCAGGTGGTGGATGTGTTCCTGGGCCTTGAGGACCGGCATGCGGGGTTCGAGGCGGTGGTGCACCTGGCCGCCATCCCGGCCCCCGGCCACGCCCCGGACGCGGCGACGTTCGAGAACAACATGCTGTCCACGTACAACGTGTTCCAGGCGGCCCGCCGGGCCGGGATCAAGCGGATCGTCTACGCGTCCAGTGAGACGGTGCTGGGGCTGCCGTTCGACGTCGACCCTCCCTATGTCCCCGTGGACGAGGAATACCCGGCCCGCCCGGAAAGCACTTATTCCCTCGTCAAGCACCTCGAGGAGCAGATGGCGGTCCAGCTCACCCGCTGGGATCCGGAGCTGAGCATCACCGGCCTGCGCTTCTCCAACGTGATGGACCCGGAGGACTATGAGGAGTTCCCGCGCTTCGACGCCGACGCGCGGCTGCGCAAGTGGAACCTCTGGGGCTATATCGACGGCCGGGACGGCGCGCAGGCGGTGGCCCGCGCCCTCGAACACGGCACGCCGGGGTTCGAGGCGTTTATCATCGCCAACGCGGACACCGTGATGAGCCGTTCCAGCGCCAGCCTCGCCGCGGAGGTGTTCCCGGACGTGCCCGTGACCAAGGAGCTCGGCGAGCACGAAACCCTGCTTTCCATCGACAAGGCCAAACGCCTGCTCGGCTACGCGCCGGAGCACAGCTGGCGTAACTACCACCCGCTCCGCACCACTCCCACCGAAGACTGAACGAAGAAGCAACGCGGGGTCAGGTCGAGCCCATCCCGGGGGCCAACATGGGCCGTAGCTGACCCCGCGTTGGGGTGGGCGAGGGGGTTGAGGGTTCCAGGGGCACGGCCGGGCGCTGGTGGCTGGACCAGATGTCGCCCATCTCCTCGGTGGACTGCTCCACGATCCGGCTCATCGCGGCGTGCGCCGCGCCCGCCTCGCCGCGCTGGATGGCGCTGGCCACATCCACGTGCAGCTGCAGCGCTTCATGGTGCGGCAGGTGCGGCATCAGGCCGTGCTCGGTGCGCCCGGTCAGGACCTCGGTGACGAGGTTGTGCAGCTGGGAAAACATCGGATTCCCGGACGCTTTGAGCACTGCGGCGTGGAATTCGATGTCCAGCCGGAGGAAGTCGTCGCTGTCCCCGCGCTGGCCCGCCGCCCAGAGCCGCGCCGCCTGGGAGACGAGGTCGCTGCCGGCGTCCAGGGAGGCGCGCCCGGCCGCGAGGCGCGCGGCCTGGGGTTCGATGGCGCCGCGGAGTTCGTTCAGCGCCTGCAGCTGCTCCAGGCGGCGGGAGGAGGCCAGCCGCCAGCGGATCACCTGCGGATCGTAGGCGTTCCAGGACTCTTCCGGCTGCACCACCGTGCCCAGCCGCCGTCGTGATTCCAGCATGCCCTTGGAGGAGAGAACCCGCGTGGCCTCCCGGACCACCGAGCGGGACACGCTGTGCTGCGCCTCGAGCTCATCGAGGCGCAGGATCGAATGCGGCGCCAGGATCCCCTCGGCGATAGCGAGCCCCAGGTTTTGGACCAGCACGGAATGCAGGTCAGCCGAGGACTCCGCCTTTGGGGTTTTCATAAATAAATCATACGGGTGGGGCGCAAGGGGTTGTTTAAGTCTGCTTTATTTCTCTAAGATCGCTCCAGAGCAGATGTAAAGATGCATTTGCAGCCGGCTGGACTGTGACGCCCAGCCCTGAAGAACCAAGGGAGTCGTAATGAAGCGACGTTCGATCGTGCAGTACGCGGCTGTCGCCGCGGCCCTGTCTCTGGGCCTCACCGCCTGCGGCGGCGCCAGCGGCAGCAGCGATGCCAAAGCCGCCGGCACCGTCCGGGTGACCCTCGCGAACCACGTCTGGACCGAGGGCATCAAGGCAGCCATTCCGGAATTCGAGAAGTCCAGCGGCCTCAAGGTCGAGCTGACCCAGCTCGGCGAGGACCAGCTCTCGGACCAGTACAACGTCAAGCTCAACGCCGGCAGCGACGAGATCGACGTCATGATGTACCGCCCGCTGCAGGAGGGCAAGGCGTTCGCCAAGAACGGCTACCTGGCCGACCTCACGTCCAAGGTGTCCTCGGACTCCGGCTGGGACTGGAAGGACTACCAGGAGGGCCCGGTCAAGGCCACCACGGCCGACGGCAAGGTCGTGGGCGTCCCGATCATCACCGAACGCGAAGTGCTCTACTACCGCAAGGACCTGCTGAAGGCGGCCGGCCTTGAGGTTCCCAAGACCATGGAAGAGCTCGAGGCAGCGGCCAAGGCCATCAAGGCTTCCTCGCCGGACACCGCAGGCTTCGTGGCCCGCACCGGCAAGTCCGCCGCCGTCACCCAGTTCTCCAGCTTCCTGTACAGCTTCGGCGGGGACTTCACCGATGCCAGCGGCAAGTCCGCCGTCAACACCGACGAGGCCAAGAAGGCCTACGCCTTCTACGGCGGCCTGATCAAGAACTACGGCCCGGCCAACGTCAGCACCGACATGAGCTGGCCGGAGGCGATGGCCATCTTCACGCAGGGCAAGGCCGCCTTCTACACCGAGGCCGACTCGCTCTACAAGAACGCCACCGACCCCGCCAAGTCCAAGGTTGCCGACACGGTCGGCTTCGCCGCGCTGCCCGCCGGCCCGGCCGGTTCCAAGCCGTACAACATCCCGTCGTGGGGCCTCGCCGTCAACGAAGCCTCGGGCAACCAGGACAACGCCTGGAAGTTCATCCAGTGGGCCACCAGCAAGGAACGCACCCTGGAAGCGCAGAAGGCCGGTGTCCCCGGACCCCGCAGCTCCGTCTGGGCCGATCCCGCCGGCACCTCCACCTACCCGAAGGACCTGGCCGAGGCCATCTCCGTCAGTGCCAAGAACGGCGTCGGCCACGACCGCCCCGAGGTTGTCACCGTCGGAAAGGCCCGCGAAATCGTGGGCGGACCGATCGTAGCGACCATCACCGGCGCTGACGCGTCCGCCGCCGCTGACACGGCCCACGACGCCTTCCAGAAGTTCCTGGACAGCGAAAAGAAGTAGCACGGGCGCACTTCACGCCTGATGCATCACCAGCCCCGGCGGGGCGGCAGCCCAGCCGCCGCCCCGCCGCGGCCAGCTCTTCACTTCACCCCCGACTCCTTAGGTGAACCATGTCTGTATTGACTCCTCCCCGCAGCGCGCAGTCCCAGCCGCCGTCCGGCCGCAACGCCCGCCGTGCCCCCGGCGCCCGTGAGAACTTCTCCGCGTGGGCCAACCGGCACCGCAAGTGGCTGTTCGCCGCCCCGGCGATGATCTTCGTCGGCGTCCTGATCATCTTTCCGCTGGCCTGGACCCTGTACCTGAGCCTCACCGATTCGCAGGGCTCGGTCCGCGCCGCGTCCGAGTTCGTCGGCCTGGAAAACTACCTCACGGTCCTGTCCGACGTCGAACGCTTCTGGCCCGCCGTCGGCCGCACGCTGAGCTTCACCGGCGTCGCCCTGGTCTGCGAAGTGGTGCTGGGCATGTGCATCGCGCTGCTGCTGTGGCGCCCGTTCCGCGGCGAAAAGTGGGTCCGCGTGGCCATCCTGCTGCCGCTGGTCGCCACCCCGGTGGCCGTCGGCATGATGTGGCGGCTGATCTTCGACCCCAACATCGGCTTCGTCAACCAGCTGCTGGGCATGGTCGGCATCCCGCCGCAGCCGTGGCTCTCCGGCCAGGACACCGCCCTGGGCACCACGATCTTCATGGACGTGTGGCAGTGGACCCCCATGGTGGTGCTGATCCTGCTCGCCGGGCTGACCTCGCTGTCCGAGGAGCCCGACGAGGCGGCCCGGATGGACGGCGCCAACGCCTTCCAGCGCTTCTTCTTCATCACGCTGCCCCTCATGATGCCGACCGTGATCGTGGCCATCCTGCTCCGGGGCATCGACGCCCTGAAGACCTTCGACATCCTCTATGCCACCAAGGGCAAGGGCGGCGGATCCTTCCACGAGGTGGAGACCCTCAACGTGTACGCCTACGGCCTGAGCTTCGACTACAACCAGTACGGGCTCTCCTCGGCGGTGCTGATCCTGTTCTTCATGATCATCATCGGCACCATGTGGCTGCTGACCATGCGCAAGAAAGCGGCAAAGAAATGACCGTAGTGAACCAAAACACCGAAAAGCTGTCTTCTCCCGGACAGCCCTTGCCGCTCCGCCGCCCCAAGAAACCCCTCGGGACCCGCGCCTACAAGGTCTTCCGCGTCGTAGCCCTCATTGCCGTGGTCCTGTTCCTGATCGCACCCTTGATCTGGATGCTGCTCGCTTCGCTGAAGACCAACGTTGACATCTACGACACCGCCAAATCGTTCATCTTCAGCCCCACGTTCGAGAACTACGCGAACGTCCTCCAGCGCAACAACTACTTCGTGTTCATCTTCAACAGCTTCTGGGTGGCGTTCGTCTCCACAGCACTCTCGCTGGTGCTGGGCGTACCAGCCGCTTATGCCATGAGCC